>CAYUYC010000107.1:0-10710 GCA_964448945.1 uncultured Burkholderiaceae bacterium | reverse complement strand
CATGAAGACGCCGCGCAAACACGGTCGCGTGATCCTCGTCGGCGCCGGGCCGGGCGACCCGGAGTTGCTGACGCTCAAGGGTGCCAAGGCCATTGCGGCGGCCGATGTGCTGCTGGTCGACGATCTGGTCCACGACGACGTGCTCGCGCATGCACGGCGCAGTGCGCGCGTGGTCTATGTCGGCAAGCGCGGCGGATGCGCTTCCACGCCGCAGGAATTCATCGAGCGTCTGATGGTGTCCGAGGCGCGCGCGGGGCGTTGCGTGGTCCGGCTCAAGGGCGGCGATCCGTTCATGTTCGGACGCGGCGGCGAAGAAAAGACCCATCTCGAAGCGCAAGGGATCGCGGTTGAAGTCGTGCATGGCGTGACCGCCGGCATCGCCGCCCCGGGCGCGATCGGGGTGCCGGTCACGCATCGCGATGTGACGCCGGCCTGCATCTTCGTCACCGGCCATGAAAAGCGCGGCGGCGCACCGATCGATTGGCGCGCACTGGCTGCCACGCGCATGACCCTGGTGATCTACATGGGCGTGGCGCGCGTCGAGCGCATTCGCGCCGAACTGCTCGCGGGAGGTCTGCCCCCCGCATTGCCCGCAGCCGTGATCCAGAACGCGACCTTGCCCGATCAGCGCGCGATCGCCACGACGCTCGAACGCATGACCCACGACATCGCCGCCTACGGGATCAAGAGCCCGGCCATCATGGTCATCGGCGATGTCGCGCGGTTCGCGGCGCTCGCCGTCACGCCGGCAAGCGCGCATCGCGCGGCGTGAGGCTTGGGCCCGGCGTCAACGCGCCGCGGCCGCGCCGTACCAGCGCTGCGATCGATTGACGATCGCCACCACCGAGAGCATCACCGGCACTTCGATCAATACGCCCACGACGGTGGCCAACGCCGCACCCGAATGCACGCCGAACAGGCTGATCGCGGCAGCCACCGCCAGCTCGAAGAAATTGGACGCACCGATCAGCGCCGACGGGCCGGCCACGCAATGCAGGACGCCGAACCTGCGGTTGAGCCAGTAGGCCAGCGCCGAATTGAAGTACACCTGGATCGTGATCGGCACCGCGAGCATCGCGATCACCAAGGGCTGCGCGACGATCTGCTCGCCCTGAAAGGCGAACAACAGCACCAGGGTGGCGAGCAAGGCCGCGATCGATGCCGGCCCCATGCGCCTGAGCGCAGCCTCGTAGCGGGCAGTGCCGCGCGCGAGCAGGGCGCGACGCAGCACTTGCGCGATGATCAGCGGCACGACGATGTAGAGCACGACCGAGACGAACAAGGTGTCCCACGGCACGGCGACCGCGGAGATGCCCAGCAACAACCCGACCAGGGGCGCGAAGGCGACGATCATGATGGTGTCGTTGAGCGCCACTTGCGAAAGCGTGAACATCGGTTCGCCGCGCACCAGATTGCTCCAGACGAAGACCATGGCCGTGCACGGCGCGGCGGCCAGCAGGATGAGGCCGGCGATGTAGCTGTCGATCTGATCGGCCGGCAACCAGGGCGCAAAGACATGGCGCACGAAGATCCAGCCCAGCAACGCCATCGAGAACGGCTTGACCGCCCAATTGATGAACAGCGTGACGCCGATGCCGCGCGCATGCCGGCGTACCTGATGCAAGGCGCCGAAATCGATCTTGACCAGCATCGGAATGATCATCACCCAGATCAGCAGACCGACCGGAAGATTGACGCGTGCGACTTCGAGTGCCGCCAGTGCGCGGAACGCGCCCGGGACGACTTGTCCGAGCACGATGCCCATCACGATGCACAGGGCGACCCACAGGGTGAGCCAGCGTTCGAAGAATCCGATCGCGGGTGCGGCGTCATGGTTCATGCGGCTTGTGCTCCGTCGTTGGCGGCGCTCAGCGCGCGCGCATGGGTTTGCAGCGCCAGCCGATCGAGTTTGGCGATCGGCAGATTGACGAACAGTTCGAGCCGGCGCGCCATTTCACGCAAGGTCCGTTCGAAGGCGGCGCGCTTGTGGTCGTCGCTGCCTTCGACGGCGGCCGGGTCGGGGTAGCCCCAATGCGCGGTCGCCGGCTGGCCGGGCCAGAACGGACAGGCTTCGCCGGCCGCGTTGTCGCACACCGTGATGACCAGATCCATCTTCGGTGCATCGGGCCGTGCGAACTCGTCCCACGATTTGCTGCGCAGTTCAGGCGCCGCGATGCCTGCGCGTTCGAGCACGTCGATCGCAAACGGGTTGACCTGACCCGCGGGCCGGCTGCCGGCGGAATACGCACGGAAGCGGCCGCGGCCGAGATGGTTGAGCAAGGCCTCGGCGATGATGCTGCGCGCGGAATTGCCGGTGCACAAAAACAAGACGTTGAGTGTGTCGGTGGTCATGGGGTTCTCGATGGAATCGACGATGTGGATCGGGCGCGTGGGCATTTGATGGGCATGCGAGTTGCCCGCTTCATCGTAGGCAGGCGATGTGTCATGGGTGTGAAAGCTCGCCGGTGCGATCCTCAGGTCGTGGTTGCGGCCTTGGCCGATTTCTTGGGCCGGCAGGCCTGGACACCGACGCCGCAATCGTCGCCCCCGCAGCAGTTCTCGCTCAGATAGCCGAGCAAGTCGTTCATGGCATCGAACGCGGCGACATAGCGCACGAACCGGCCTTCATTGCGTGCGGTCGCGAGGCCTGCGCCCAGCAATTCCTTGGCATGAAAGGACAGCGCATTGGGGGCCATGCCGCAGGTGGCTGCGATCTCGCCTGCCGTGAGTCCGTCGGCACCGGCCATCACCAGCGCGCGGAAGATCGCCAGGCGCGAGCCTTGAGCCAAGGCGCCGAGCTGGCGCACGGCGAGGTCGTCGGTCAATGTCTTCATGGCTGCAATGATTCAAGAACTATTGAAATAATGCAAGCCCCGCGCCTCGGGGTAATGCGATCAAGGCATGTCATCAACATGTCACACGCCGGCCATAGGCTTCGCGGCGTTCTGGTCCTACCCAGCATTTCTCACCGATGGAGAACCACACCATGGTCAGCAAGTTTGTGTTGAAGGCGGTTGCAGGCATCGCCGCGCTCGGCGTCGCGTGCGCCGCGCAAGCGGTTGATATCACCGGCGCGGGCGCAACGTTCCCGGCCCCGATCTACTCGAAGTGGGCGGCCGAGTACCAGAAGGTCACGGGCCATCGCATCAATTACCAATCGATTGGTTCTTCGGGCGGCGTCAAGCAGATCCTCGCCAAGACGGTCGACTTCGGCGCGTCCGACGCTCCCATGAGCCCTGCAGACCTCGAAAAGAACGGTCTGATCCAATTCCCGACCGTGATCGGCGGCATCGTGCCGGCGTTCAATCTGCCGGGCGTCAAGCCGGGCGAATTGCGCATGACGGGCGCCATCCTGGCCGACATCTATCTGGGCAAGATCACCAAGTGGGATGACCCCGCGCTGGTCAAGCTCAACCCGACCGTGAAGCTGCCCGACATGCAGATCGCCGTCGTGCGTCGCGCCGACGGTTCGGGCACGACCTACGGCTTTACCGATTACCTCTCGAAGGTGTCGGAAGAATGGAAGTCCAAGGCGGGCACCGGCAACGTGGTGAATTGGCCGGTGGGTCAGGGCGGCAAGGGCAATGAAGGCGTGTCGGCCTTCATCACCCGCATCCCGGGCTCGATCGGTTATGTCGAGTATTCGTATGCCAAGCAGACCAAGATGCCGTATGCCTCGATGCAAAACGCGGCCGGCAATTTCGTGCAACCCGACGACGCGACCTTCCGTGCCGCCGCGGCCGATGCCGATTGGGAAAAGTCTTCGTTCGGCGCCAACCTGAACAACCAGGCCGGCAAGGACGCATGGCCGATCACCTCGGCGACCTTCGTGCTGATGTACAAGGTGCAGGACAAGCCGGCGCAGGCGACCGAAGTCGTGAAGTTCTTCGCCTGGGCCTACGACAAGGGCGATAACATGGCGCTCGAACTCGACTACGTGCCGATGCCCGATGCGGTCGTCAAGCTGGTCGACAAGCAATGGCAAGCCAATCTGAAGGACACCGCCGGCAAGGCCGTGGCCCTCAAGTAATCGGCTCGCCGCGCAGCGGTCCTGCGGGCCGCTGCGCGTACTTCATCCTGGCCTTCATCGCGACCGAGTACACGATCCATGTCTTCCAGTTCGCAGGCTGTCGTCGCGGCCACGCCCAACGCCGATCGCCGCTACAACCGTCTCGGCGACCAGCTGTTCTTCAATGCCTCGCGCGCGGCCGCCATCATCGTGCTGCTGCTGCTTGCGGGCATCATCGTTTCGTTGATCTGGGCCTCGATGCCCTCGATCACGACCTTCGGGTTCGGTTTCCTGACCTCGCGCGAATGGGATCCGCCGGCCGACCAGTTCGGCGCGCTGGTGCCGATCTACGGCACGATCGTCACCTCCATCATCGCCTTGGTCATCGCGGTACCGGTGAGCTTCGGCATCGCGATCTTTCTGACTGAATTGGCGCCGAGCTGGTTGCGCAGACCCTTGGGCACCGCGATCGAATTGTTGGCCGCGATCCCGTCGATCGTGTACGGCATGTGGGGCTTGCTGGTCTTCGCGCCCATCTTCGCCAAGTATTTTCAAACGCCGCTGCAAAGCACGCTGGGGCAGGTGCCGGGCCTGGGCGCGCTGTTTTCCGGCGCACCGATGGGGATCGGCTTGCTCAGCGCCGGCGTCATTCTCGCGATCATGATCATCCCGTTCATCGCGGCGGTGATGCGCGATGTGTTCGAGGTCACGCCGCCGATGCTCAAGGAAGCGGCGTACGGCGTGGGCTCCACCACCTGGGAAGTGGTCTGGCGCGTGGTGCTGCCGTACACCAAGAGCGGCGTGATCGGTGGCGTCATGCTGGGCCTGGGCCGCGCGCTGGGCGAGACCATGGCCGTCACCTTCGTGATCGGCAACACCAACCTGCTCGATAGCGCGTCCTTGTTCGCGCCGGGCAATTCGATCACCTCGGCGCTGGCCAACGAATTTGCCGAATCCTCCGGGTTGCACACCTCGGCATTGATGGAGCTGGGCTTGATCCTGTTCGTCATCACGTTTGTCGTGCTCGCCGCTTCCAAGCTCCTGCTTGCGAAGCTGCAGGCCGGCGAAGGAGCGCGCGCATGAGTGCCGTGCTGCCACCGCTCAAAGGGCCGGGCCCCATCGATCTCGACGCGCGCCGGTCGATGCATCGCAAGCGCAAGTACGTCAACGTCGTTGCGCTCACGCTGTCGATGGCGGCGATGGCCTTCGGTCTGGTCTGGCTCATCTGGATCTTGTTCACCACGCTCGAACTCGGCATTTCGGGGTTGAGCTGGGATTTGTTCACGCAATCCACGCCCGCGCCCAACGACGAGGCCGGCGGCCTCGCCAACGCGATCGTGGGTTCGTTGATGATGGTCGGTCTGGCGACCTTGGTCGGCACGCCGCTGGGCATCCTGGCGGGGGTCTATCTTGCCGAATACAGCAGCAATAGCTGGCTCGGTACGGCAACGCGATTCATCAACGACATCCTGCTGGCCGCCCCGTCGATCGTGATCGGTCTGTTCATCTACGCGGTGGTGGTTGCGCAGACCAAGCAATTCTCCGGGTATGCCGGGGTGCTCGCGCTTGCGCTGATCGTCATTCCGGTGGTGGTGCGTACCACCGAGAGCATGTTGCGCCTGGTGCCCAACGCGTTGCGCGAAGCGGCATTCGCGCTCGGCACGCCGAAGTGGAAGGTGATCTACAGCATCACCGTGAAGGCCTCGCGTGCGGGCGTCGTCACCGGCATCCTGCTGGCGGTGGCGCGCATTTCGGGTGAGACCGCTCCGCTGCTCTTCACCGCGCTGTCCAATCAATTCTTCAGCTGGAACCTCGCCGAGCCGACGGCGAACTTGCCGGTCACGATCTTCAAGTTCGCCATGTCGCCGTTCGAGAACTGGCAGAAGCTCGCTTGGGCCGGCGTCTTCCTCATTACGCTCGGCGTGCTCGCGATCAACGTGTTGGCACGTGTGCTGTTCCGGAAAAAGGACCTCTGATATGTTCGAACGTGCCATGGACCCCAATACCGGCATTCCCATTTCCGTCGCGAGCAGCCTCGCGGTCAATGCCAAGCGCGAAGCCGACGCGGTCATCGCCAATGCGTCGGGCGCGCCGGCTGCGCCCAAGATCACCGTGCGCGATCTGAACTTCTATTACGGCAAGTACCACGCGCTCAAGAACATCAACCTCGAGATCCCCGAGAAGAAGGTCACCGCCTTCATCGGCCCGTCGGGCTGCGGCAAGTCCACGCTGCTGCGCATCTTCAACAAGATGTACGCGCTCTATCCGGAGCAGCGCGCCGAAGGCGAATTGATCGTCGATGGCGAGAACCTGCTCACGAGCAAACAGGACGTTTCGCTGATCCGCGCCAAGATCGGCATGGTGTTCCAGAAGCCCACGCCGTTCCCGATGAGCATCTACGACAACATCGCCTTCGGCGTGAAGTTGTTCGAGAAGCTCGGCAAGGCCGAGATGGACGAACGCGTGCAATGGGCGCTCACCAAGGCAGCGCTCTGGAACGAAGTGAAGGACAAGCTCAATCAATCGGGTACCGGCTTGTCGGGCGGGCAGCAGCAGCGCTTGTGCATCGCGCGCGGCATCGCGATCCGTCCCGAGGTGCTCTTGCTCGACGAGCCGTGCTCGGCGCTCGATCCGATCTCGACTGCCAAGATCGAAGAACTGATCACCGAGCTGCGCCAGGACTACACCGTCGTCATCGTCACCCACAACATGCAGCAGGCCGCGCGCGTATCGGACTGCACCGCCTACATGTATCTGGGCGAGTTGATCGAATTCGGCGAGACCGACCAGATCTTCATCAAGCCGCAAAAGAAGCAGACCGAGGATTACATCACCGGTCGTTTCGGCTGATCGCGCCATGCGCCGACGAGACAAGGGCCGCAGATGCGGCCCTTTTCTTTGAAGCGGCTACAATGCGCGTCCTCGGGGTGTAGCGTAGCCTGGTAGCGCGCCTGCTTTGGGAGCAGGATGTCGGAGGTTCAAATCCTCTCACCCCGACCAGTTTTCATCGCCGTCTTTGGTGCCGCGCTTCACGCGCTCACGCGCACCGACAATTCCCCCAAGCCGTCGATGCCGCCGCGCATCAGATCGCCGCGCTGGACCGGGCCGACCCCTTCGGGCGTGCCGGTATAAATCAGATCGCCGGGCATGAGGCGGAAGTACTTCGACAAGTCCGCAATCACCTCGGCCACCGACCAGATCAGGTGATCGATGCGGCTTGCTTGCGTGCGCTTGCCGTTCACGTCGAGCCAGATCGCCGCGTCGTGCAAGCTACCGGCCTGAGCCGCCGGCACGAGCGGCGCGAGCGGGGCCGATTGATCGAAGGCCTTGCCCAATTCCCAGGGCCGACCCTTGTCGCGCAGCGCGAGCTGCAGATCGCGCCGCGTCATGTCCAGACCGACCGCGTAACCCCAGACATGCGCGAGCGCATCCTCGCGTGCGATGTGCTCGCCTTCGCGGCCGATCGCAACGACGAGTTCGATCTCGTGGTGGTAGTCCCGGGTCTGCGCGGGATACGCGATCTCGACCGTGCTGCCCGCGGGCACCGGCACCACGGCGTCGGCGGGCTTGCAAAAGAAGAAGGGCGGGTCGCGCTCGGGATCGAAGCCCATCTCGCGCGCGTGCGCGGCGTAGTTGCGGCCGACGCAATACACGCGGCGAACCGGAAAGCGTGCGTCGCTGCCGGCGACCAAGGCGCCGACGACGGGCGCGGGCGGAATCACATAGTCCATACAGTCTCCAGTCGGTGGTGCGCGGCAGCAATGCCGCGCAGTGCGTCGGGTCTTGCGCCCGCTCGATCGAATAATTGACAGCATACATACGATCAGCATACATTGGAAGTGCGACGGCGCCTTCGATGCGTCGCGCTTCGATCGCAAACTGCATCGCGCACCAAGACGCGAAACCCGAGGAGACACTCGATGCAAGCGCTGGGTACCCTGGAAGAACTGCCGGCCGACTATCGCGCCGCGCTGACCGCGCTGAACCTCGTGCCGCTATGGCCGAGCCTGCGCAACGTGCTGCCGCCGCACGCACCCAACACCGCGACGCGTGCGACCCGATGGCGTTGGGCCGACATCCGTCCGCTGTTGCTGCAAGCAGGCGAACTCACTCCGATGAACAAGGCCGAGCGCCGCGTGCTGGTGCTGGCCAACCCGGGCCGCGGCCTGGAGAACCTGCAGGCGTCGAGCACCATCTATCTGGGCATGCAACTGGTGCTGCCCGGCGAGGTCGCGCCCAACCATCGCCATACGCCCAACGCCGCGCGCGTGGTGGTCGAAGGCGAGGGCGCTTATACCGTGGTCGACGGCCATCGCTGCACGATGGAACACGGCGATCTGGTCCTCACGCCCACCGGCTTGTGGCACGAGCATCGGCATGAAGGCCAAGGGCCGTTCATGTGGCTCGATGTGCTCGATCTGCCGCTCATCCATTACCTCGACGTGTCCTATGCCATCGAGGGCAAGCCGCAGACGCTCAAGCCCGCAGCCGATCCTTACAGCGGCGGTGGGCTGGTGCCGCTCGCACATGGCGCGCGCTCGACTGCCGGCTACCCTTTGCTGCGCTATCCGTGGCAACGCGCACGGGCGGCGCTGCTCGCCATGGCCGGCGGCGTGCCCATGGGGCAGGCCGTGCATCTGAACTATGTGAACCCGGAAAACGGCGGCGATTGCCTGAACACCCTCGCGTTCACCGCGCTCATGGTGCGTCCCGGCGAAGAGGCGACGCTGGCGCGCATCTCGCCGTCGCGCGTGCTGCATGTGATCGAAGGCGAGGGGCAGATCGAGGTCAACGGCAGCGTCATGGCCTGCACCCGCGCCGACACCTTGTGTGCGCCCGGCCGCGCCGCGATCCGCATCGCCAATCGATCGGCCAAGCAGCCGCTCTTCCTTCTCACCGCCGACGAATCGCCCGTGCATCGCAAGCTGGGCGTGTTCGAGCGGTTCGACGACTGACCCCCATTCGGAGCACAGCATGAGCAATGCAAACCAGCAGGCCCACATCATCGTCGTCGGCGGCGGCATCGGCGGCATGGCCGCGGCACTCGGCCTGAGTCAACTCGGCCATCGGGTGACGGTGCTCGAACAATCGAGCGAGATCGGCGAGATCGGTGCCGGCATCCAGCTCGGCCCCAATGCCTTCACCGCGATGGACGCGCTGGGCGTGGGCGAGCGTGCGCGTTCGCGCGCGGTCTATACCGATCGCCTGGTGATGATGGATGCGATCGACGCCAGCGTGGTCGCCGAAGTGCCGGTGGGCGAGGCGTTTCGCGCGCGGTTCAAGAACCCTTACGCGGTCATCCACCGCGCCGACATTCATCTGTCGATCTACGAAGAAGTGCAACTCGCCAGGAACATCCAGGTGATGACCTCGACCCGCATCGACAAGGTCGAGGTGAACGCGCACGGCGTGCGTCTGACCGACACCAACGGCCAGGTCTACGAAGGCGATGCGCTGGTCGGCGCCGACGGCGGCCGCTCGGCGGTGCGCAAGACGCTGGTGGGGGATGGACATCGGGTCTCGGGCCATGTGGTCTATCGCGCAGTGCTGTCCAAGGAAGACATGCCCGAGGATCTGCGCTGGAATGCCGCCGCGATCTGGGTCGGCCCCAATTGCCACGTGGTGCACTACCCTTTGCGCGGCGGCGAGCAATACAACCTGGTCGTCACCTTTCACAGCCGCGAGGCCGAGGAATGGGGCGTGCGCGAAGGCACCCGCGACGAAGTGCTGTCCTACTTCACCGAGATCTGCGAACAGCCGCGTCAACTGCTCGACAAGGCCCGGACCTGGAAGCGCTGGTCCACCGCCGATCGCGATCCGGTCGACCATTGGGGCACCGGTCCGAGCACGCTGCTGGGCGACGCCGCGCACCCGATGCTGCAATACCTCGCGCAAGGCGCGTGCATGGCGCTCGAAGACGCGGTCACGCTGCGCGAAGCCTTGCGCGCCGACCCCGGCGACATCGCGGCCGCATTCCGGCTTTACGAGAGCAAGCGCATCGTGCGCGATGCGCGCGTGGTGCTGTCGGCGCGCGAGATGGGGCGCATCTATCACGCCAAGGGCGTCGAACGCCAGGTCCGCAATGCGATGTGGAAAGGCCGCACGCCCGAACGGTTCTACGACGCGATGGAATGGCTTTACGGTTGGACAGCGGAGCACTGCCTCGATTAATGTCCGCGGCATGAAAAAACCGACGACGCGCACCGCCGCTTCCAGCGCCACCACCGACGACACCGGCGCCGACGAATTGCCCATCCATCGCATGCCCGGGCATTACGTGCGGCGCCTGCAGCAAGTGGCGGTCGCGTTGTTCGCGCAGGAGATCCCTGCGACCCTGGACATCACGCCGGTGCAGTTCGCGGCGCTGCAGGCGATCCGGCATCAGCCCGATCTCGACCAGGCCACGCTGGCCGGCCTGATCGGGTACGACCGCGCCACCATCGGCGGCGTGGTCGACCGGCTCGAGGCCAAGGGCTGGGTCACGCGTTCACTCGACGCCAACGATCGGCGGGTGCGCCTGTTGCGGCTCACCGGCGATGGCACCAAGGCCTTGCGCGCCGTCATGCCCGCGGTCGAGCGGGTGCAAAAGCGTTTGATGGAGCCGCTGACCGCGGCCGAGCGCGATGCGTTCGAGCAACTCGCGCTGAAGCTGCTCGCCCACCATTTGTGAGGCGCGCGGGCTAGGCCGCGCCGCCCACGCC
>CAYUYC010000106.1:0-10779 GCA_964448945.1 uncultured Burkholderiaceae bacterium | reverse complement strand
GCCGCTAGCCGGCCGCGGCGCGCGCGAGCAAGGCCAGCACATCGCTGCGTTGGCTGGTCGCGACATTGAAGCGCATGAAAGTCGACGGCCCTTGGGCCGGGCTGAACAAGGACCCCGGCGCAGTCACGATGCCCGCCGCTTGCGCCGCCGCCGCGATGCGGTTGGTATCGCAGCCGGCATCGGCCCACAAGAAGGTACCGCCGCGCGGCGCAACGCCGACGCGAAACCCGACCTTGTCGAGCGCACGGATCGCTTTCTCGCGCTGGACATCGAGCCGCGCGCGCAAGCGTTCCACATGCCGCGCATACCGGCCATCGGCCAGCACCTTGCAGACCACGCGCTCGTTGAGCTCCGGCGTCGCGAGCGACGACAGCAATTTGTGCTCGACCAGGCGCTCGATGCGTTCGGGCGCCGCGGCCAGAAAACCCACGCGCAAGTTGGGCGCCAGGGTCTTGGAGAACCCGCCGCAATAGATCACGCGCGCCAGGCGGTCGAGGCTGGCCAGACGCACGGCACGCACCCCGGTGGGCGCAAAATCGCCGTAGATGTCGTCCTCGACGATCACGAAATCATGCGCCTCGGCGACCTTGAGGATGGCGTGCGCATTGGCCAGCGACAGCATCGACCCGGTCGGGTTGTGGCAGACCGAATTGACGACGAAGAACTTGGGCTTCACCTCGGCCGCCAGCCTTGCCAGCGCCGCGATGTCAGGCCCATCGGCCAGACGCGGCACGCCCACCACCCGTACGCCAGCGCGTGCGAAGCGGCCGAACATCAGAAACCAGGCCGGGTCTTCGACCAATACCGTATCGCCCGCATGCAGCAGATCGCGCGCCACCAGGTCGATCGCCTGGGTCACGCCCGAGGTGAGCACGATCTGCTCGGGCGCCGCGCCGATCTCGCGCTCGGCCAGCAATTGCGCGAGCTGTTCGCGCAAAGGCAGATAGCCTTCGGCCGAGCCCGAACCCACGAGCACCGTCGAGGCCTGACGTCCGACCGCGCGCACCGCGCGCGCAACCAATTCACTGTCATACCAATCGGGCGGCAGATACCCCAGGCCCGGCGAACGCTCGGGCGGCTGCGCTGCTGCGGCGGGGCTGAACATATTGCGCAACAGCCAGACCACATCGATCTCGGACCCGATCGCGGGCAAGGTCGCCATCCGCGCCGCGCGTTGCGCCGGCTTGCGCACGAAGAAGCCCGAACCGCGCCGGGCTTCGATGAGCCCTTGCGCCACCAAACGGTCGTAAGCCTCGACCACGGTGAAGCGCGACACCTTGCGCGCCTGCGCCAGTTCACGGATCGACGGCAGCCTGGCACCCGGGCGCCACAAGCGCTGATCGATGCGCGCGCGGGCCTCATCGACCAATTGATCGACCAGGGTGCCGGTCACGACGGCAGGCAATTCGGTCAGGCGCATGATGGAACTCCGATGGAAAGACGCCGCGCTGCACCGACACGCCGCGGATGCGGCACCGGGCCAGTTGTCCGGATTTGTCCGCAGACTGTACCGGTACTGTACCGGCAATGATGGCTACAGTGAATCCCACTTTCTCCGAGCCTCGCATGCATCCACGCATCGTCACCGCCGACACCCCCGAACGCATCGAAGCCGCGCGTGGCTTGTTCGTCGAGTACGCGAACACCTTGGGCTTCAAGCTGTGCTTCCAGGGTTTCGATCAGGAGCTGGCCAACCTGCCCGGCGCCTATGCCGCGCCGCGCGGCACGCTGCTGCTCGCGCTCGATGGCGAAGAGGCCGTGGGCTGCGTGGCGGTGCGGCCGCTCGCCGACAGCACTGCGCCAGCGCAGGCACTGCCGTGCGCCGTCGCGCCGATTGCCGAACTCAAGCGCCTGTATGTGCAGCCGCGCGCTCGCGGCACCGGCCTGGGCGCACGCCTGACCGACCAGGCCCTCGCCTTCGCGCGCGACGCCGGCTACGCGGCCATCCGCCTCGACACCCTGCCCGCGATGCAAGCCGCGATCGGCATGTATGAAGCGCTCGGCTTTCGCGACATCGCGCCGTATTACGACAACCCGATTCCCGGTGCGCGTTATCTCGAACTGCGCTGGGCGCCGGGCAAGGCATGAACGCGATTGCGCCCCCTGCGCATGAAGCCCCTGCCGGCGGCATGGCCTGGGGCCTCGCGGGCGTGCTGATCTTCAGCCTGACCTTGCCGTTCACCCGCCTTGCGGTGGCCGAACTCGATCCGGTCTTCGTCGGCCTGGGCCGCGCGGTCGTGGCCGGTCTGTGTGCCGCCCTGCTCTTGTACCTGCATCGCGCACCCTGGCCGCGCCGGCAAGACCGCTTGCCCATCGCCATGGTCGCCTTCGGGGTGGTGATCGGATTTCCGGTGTTCAGTTCGCTGGCCATGCAGCAGGTGCCGGCCAGCCATGGCGCGGTGGTGATCGGCCTGTTGCCCCTGGCCACCGCAATGGTCGCGGTCTGGCGCGGACATGAACGGCCATCGGCCTCGTTCTGGTGGGCGGCGGTGGCGGGCAGCGCATTGGTGCTGGCGTTTGCCGCGCATGAGGCGCTGCGCCTGGGGCACGGCCTGGCCTTGCAGCCCGCCGATGCCGCCTTGCTGGTCGCGGTGGCTTGCGCGGCCGTCGGTTACGCCGAAGGCGGGCGCCTCGCGCAGACCCTGGGCGGCTGGCAGACCATCTGCTGGGCCCTGGTCTTGAGCCTGCCGGTGCTGGTGCCGGTGGTGGCCTGGCGCGGCTGGGCGCATGCCGAGATGGTCCTGCGGGCCTCGCCCACTGCCTGGCTGGGTTTTGCCTATGTCGCGCTGTTCTCGATGTTCATCGGCTTCTTTGCCTGGTATCGCGGCATGGCCATCGGCGGCATTGCGCGGGTCGGGCAGATACAGTTGCTTCAGATATTCTTCACGCTCGCTTTTGCCGCGCTGTTCTTCGGCGAGAGCGTGCCACCGACCACTTGGGCGTTCGCGGCTGCCGTCATCGTCACCGTGGCCTTCGCCCGCCGTGCGCGCATCGCGCGCCGCCCCTCACAAGGATGAATCCATGAGCATCGCCCAACGCCTGCAGCAGCTCGGCATCACCCTTCCGACCGCCGGTGCGCCCGCCGCCGCCTACGTCATGGCCGCGCAAACCGGCAATCTGGTCTTCGTCTCGGGCCATATCGCCAAGAAGGACGGCAAGCCCTGGGTCGGCCAGCTCGGCAAGAACCTGACGACCGAAGAAGGCAAGACCGCGGCGCGCGCGATCGCGATCGATCTGCTCGCCACCTTGCAGACCCATCTGGGCGACCTCGCCCGCGTCAAGCGCATCGTCAAGGTGATGTCGCTGGTCAATTCCACTGCCGATTACACCGAGCAGCACCTGGTCACCAACGGCTGCTCCGAGCTGCTGGTCGAAGTCTTCGGCGACGCCGGCAAGCATGCGCGCAGCGCCTTCGGCGTCGCGCAGATTCCGCTCGGCGCTTGCGTCGAGATCGAAGTCATCGCCGAAGTCGCCTGACCGACACC
Organism: uncultured Burkholderiaceae bacterium; assembly: GCA_964448945.1. Taxonomy (GTDB): domain Bacteria; phylum Pseudomonadota; class Gammaproteobacteria; order Burkholderiales; family Burkholderiaceae_E; genus CAXBRX01. The sequence goes on along the minus strand of CAYUYC010000106.1, from coordinate 7,294 downwards.
GGCAATCCGCAGCGCTTCTTTCACCGCCACCCCCGCGAGAATCCTCATGCCCTGGACCCTATCGAACCGCGCCCGCCAACTCACCAGTTCGGCCATCCGCGAAATCCTCAAGGTCACCGAGCGGCCCGAGGTCATCTCGTTCGCGGGGGGCCTGCCTTCGCCGGCGAGCTTTCCGGTGGAAGCGATCGAGCGCGCTTGCCAACGCGTGTTTGCCGACGATGCGACCGGCGCCTTGCAATACGGGCCGACCGAAGGCTACGGCCCCTTGCGCGAATGGATCGCAGCACGCAACGGCGTGAGCGCCGAACGCGTGATGCTGACCACCGGCTCGCAACAAGCGCTCGATCTGCTCGGCAAGGTGCTCATCGACGCCGGCTCGCCGGTGCTGGTCGAGACGCCGACCTATCTCGGCGCGCTGCAGGCGTTCTCCTTGTTCGAGCCGCGCTATGTCTCGATCCCGTCCGACGACCTCGGCCTCATCCCCGAGGCGATGACCGCCGAACTCACGAAGGACGCGCGATTCTTGTACGCGCAGCCCAATTTCCAGAACCCGACCGGACGGCGCATGCCCATCGAGCGCCGCCGCGCGCTGATCGAGGTGGCGCGCGAGCGCCGCGTGCTGATCGTCGAGGACGACCCTTATGGCGAACTCAGCTACGGCGGCGAGCAACTGCCGTCGCTGCTCTCGTTGAACCCGGACGGCGTGGTGCGCCTGGGTTCATTCTCGAAAGTGCTCGCACCCGGCATGCGCCTGGGCTATCTGATCGCACCGCCCGAACTGGTGCGCAAGCTGGCGCAGGCCAAGCAGGCGGCCGATCTGCATACCCCGAGCTTCACCCAGCGGGTGGCCTACGAAAGCGTACGCACCGGCTTGCTCGACACCCACATCCCGAAGATCCGCGCGCTCTATGCCGGCCAATGCCAGGCCATGCTCGACGCGCTCGACCAGCACATGCCCGCGGGCGTGCAATGGAACCGCCCGGTCGGCGGGATGTTCATCTGGATGCGCCTGCCCGAGTCGCTCGATGCGACCCCGGTGCTGCAACAAGCCATCGCGCGCAACGTCGCCTATGTGCCGGGCGCGCCGTTCTACGCCAACACGCCCGATCCGCACACGCTGCGCCTGGCCTTTGTCACCGTGCCGGCGCCGCGCATCGTGCAAGGCGTGACGGTGCTCGGCGAATGTCTGCACGACGCGCTGGCCCAGGCCGCGGCGACCGCGCATTGACCGCCACGGAGTCGACGATGAAGCTCCCGACGCTCGACGAACTCAAGGCCGCGGCAGACATCGTCTATCGCACCATGCCGCCCACGCCGACCCATGCCTGGCCCTTGGTGCGCGAACGCCTGGGCACGCGCATCTTCCTCAAGCACGAGAACCACACGCCGACCGGCGCGTTCAAGGTGCGCGGTGGGCTGGTGTATTTCGACGCGCTCAAGCGCAACGTGCCCAATTGCCCGGGCGTGATCAGCGCCACGCGCGGCAACCATGGGCAATCGGTGGGCCTGGCCGCACGCCGCGCGGGCATGCGCGCCACCATCGTCGTGCCCCACGGCAACAGCGTCGAGAAGAACGCCGCGATGCGCGCGCTGGGCGTGACCCTCATCGAACACGGCGAGGATTTTCAAGCCAGCCGCGAATACGCTGCGGCGCTCGCCGCCGAGCAAGGTCTGCACATGGTGCCGTCCTTCCATCGCGATCTGGTCGCGGGCGTGGCCTCGTACTGGCTTGAATTCTTCACCGCCGCACCCGAGATGGACACGGTCTTCGTGCCGATCGGCCAAGGCTCGGGCATCAGTGCGGCGGTCGCCGCGCGCAATGCGCTCGGCCTGCGCTGCAAGATCGTGGGCGTGGTGAGTGCGCATGCGCCGGCCTATGCCTTGTCGTTTGCCGCACGCCGCGCGATCGATGCGCCGGTGACCACGGTGATTGCCGACGGCATGGCCTGCCGCGTGCCCGACGAAGACGCCCTCGCGGTCATGCTCGCCCATGTCGACGAGATCGTGCGCGTCACCGACGATGAAGTCGCCGACGCGATGAAGATGCTTTTCCTCGATACCCACAACGTCGCCGAAGGCGCGGGTGCGGCCGCCTTTGCCGCCGCCATGCAATGCCGCGACCGTCTGCGCGATCGCACGGTCGGCGCCGTCATCAGCGGCGGCAATGTCGATCACGATGTGTATGCGCGGGTCTTGACCCGTGCGCTGCCGGCGTTGCGTCAGGCCGCCTGAACGCTCGCACCGAGCCGTTCGGCGACCAGATCGCCGAGCGCCAGCGCCGCGGTGAGCCCCGGCGATTCGATGCCGAGCAGATGCACGACGCCGGGCACGCCGTGGGTGCGCGCATCGGCGACGACGAAATCCGCCGCCGGGGCATCGGGGCCATGCAGCTTGGGGCGCACACCGGCATACGCGGGCTGCAATGCGCCCGCGGGCAGATCGGGCCAATACCTGCGCACCGCGTCGTAGCAACGCTCGCTGCGCGCGGGATCGACGCGGTAATCGAACGCGCCCGCGGGCGCGGGATCGATCCATTCGACATCGGGGCCGAACTTGGCCTGTCCGCCCAGATCGAGCGTGAGGTGCACGCCCAGTCCGCCGGGTTCGGGCACCGGATAGATCAGGCGCGCAAACGGTGCCGGCCCCGCGAGCGCGAAGTAACTGCCCTTGGCAAAGCGCGGCTCGGGCAGCCAGTCCTGCGCCATGCCGCGCATCGCGCGCGCCACCGCGATGGCCGCCAGCCCCGCGGCATTGACTACTGCACGCGCATGCAACACGAAGGGATCGGCGCCGCCGGTTTCGACGCGCACGCCGTCGGGCAACACCTGGGCGCCGGTCACCGGGCAGTTGAATGCGCAAACGGCACCCGCGGCTTCGGCGTCCGCGAGCAAGGATTGCATCAGACCGTGGCTGTCGACGATGCCGGTTTCGGGGCTCAACAACGCGGCGTGGCAGGCCAGTGCGGGTTCGAGCGCACGGGCATCGTCGCGCCCGAGCATGACCAGCCCTTCCACGCCATTGCGCTCGCCTGCGGCGCGCAAGGCCATGAGCGCATCGACTTGTCCGGGGGCGGTGGCCACGATGAGCTTGCCGCAGCGCCGGTGTGCCACGGCGCGCCGATTGCAATACGCATACAACTGCCGGCGCCCGGCCACGCACAGCCGCGCCTTGAGCGATGCCGCGGGGTAGTAGATGCCGGCGTGGATGACCTCGCTGTTGCGCGCGCTGATGCCGGTGCCGAAACTGGGCGCGGCGTCGACGATCAACACCTCGCGGCCGCCTTGCGCCAGCGCACGCGCCGCGGCCAGACCGACCACACCAGCGCCGATGACGAGGCAATCGACGCGTTCCACGGCGTTCAGCGCAGCTTGCGGGTTTCGCCGATTGCGAACAGGACGAAGGCGTCGTCCGCGACACCGAGTTCGCGGCGCGCCATCGGAAGATCCTTCATCGCCTGTTCGACCGGTTCGTCGCAAAGACGGAAAGTGCCCCAATCGATGCCGATCGACAAACGCGGGTTGACCTCGCGATGGATGCGCACCGCTTCTTCCGGATTGACGTGCACCGTCTGCATGAACCAGCGCGGTTCGTAGCATCCGATCGGGATCAACGCGACATCGATGCGGCCCACGGCGGTCGAGAAATGCGCGGCGATGTCGTCGAACAGCTCGGGCGCAAACCCGGTATCGCCCACGAACCACGCAGCAAAGCCCCGATGCTCGAGCAGATAGCCGCCCCACAGGGTGGCATCGCGATCGAAAGGCGTGCGCTGGCTCCAGTGCTGGGTCGGCGTCATGGTGATCTGCACCCCCTTCACCGCGGTGCGCTCCCACCAGTCCAGCCGTTTGACGCTGGCGATGTCGTGTTCCTTGAACCAGCGCTCGACGCCCAGCGGCACCACGAACAAGGGCGGTCCGCCCGGTTGTGCATCGAGCGCGGCCACGGTATCGGCATCGAGATGGTCGTACTGGTTGTCGCTGATGAGCACGACGTCGATGTGCGGCAATTGCGCCAGCTCGACCGGCAGAGCCACCGCGCGTGCCGGCCCGAACGATTGCAGCGGCGAGGCGCGGCGCGAAAAGATCGGATCGGTCAGGACATTGACCGCGCCCAGTTGCAGCAGCATGGTCGATTGGCCGATCCAGGTCGCGCGCACGCCGGTATCGGGATTGGGCGCGCGCAGCAACGCGGCATCGGTGGCCGCCACCGGGACGAGGCTTGCGTTCTGGGGCGCGACGCCATGGCGCAGCCGCTGCCATTGCCATTCCCAGAAGCCATCGTCGGGCGCCTGGGCGTAGGGATTACGGAAACCGCTCGGCGTGTGATGCACGCGCTGCGGGTCGTAATCGGGATTGACGCTCGCGCATCCGGCCGCGCCCAGGACGGCGAGCGCGGCCAGCAGCCACGCGCGCCAATGCAGGGCCGATGCCGTGCGCATCATCACCGCGGCTCGCCCACGCGCCAGCCGCGCTTGGGATGCGCGCGCGAAGTACCGCTCAGATCGACCACCGGCGGCGGACGCCACATCGCGGTCTCGCCGTTTTGCAGCAGGATGAAATCGTCGGGCGACACACCCGCGGCGGCCAGGGCCTTGGGCACCTCGGTGCGCGGCGCATCGATCAATTCGGTCGACAGATCGAAAGTGCCCCAATGCACGCCGATCGAACGCTTGGCACCGAGGTCCTTGTGGATCTGGATTGCCTCGGCCGGATCGACATGCTGGGCCTGCATGAACCAGCGCGGCGCCCATGAACCCACCGGCAGGATCGCCATGTCGAGCGCCGGGAACTTGGCGCCGATCGCCTTGTAGTCCTGCGAGTAACCGGTATCGCCCGCGAACAGCATGCCGAACTCGCCGCTCTTGATCACATACCCGGCCCACAAGGTCTGGTTGGCGCTGAACATGCCGCGCTTGCTCCAATGATGCGCGGGCACGCAATGGATCTGGACCTGCACCCCGGTCTTGGTGGCGACGTCGACTTGTTCCCACCAATCGAGTGCGCGCACATTGGTCACGCCCCAGTCGCGCAGCATGGCGTCGACGCCCAGGGGCACGATGAACAGCGGATTGAATTTGGCTGCGATCGACTTGACCGAGGCTTCGTCGAGATGGTCGTAATGGTCATGGCTGATGACCACCACGTCGATGCTCGGCAGTTCTTCGATCGACATCGCGGGCTGCACCCGCCGCTTGTGGCCCATCCATGCATAGGGCGCGGCATGGTCCGAGAACATCGGATCGGTCAGCACATTGAGCCCGGCCACTTGCAGCAGCAGCGTCGAATGGCCGATCCAGGTCATGGAGTTTTCGGACCGGTTCTCTTGCAGATAGCCCAGATCGGGCACGCGCGGATTGAGTTCCGGCGGCACCGGCGGGCGCGCCGTCCACCACATGTCCCAGTACAGCCGAATGACGTCGAAGACGCCGGGGTTGATCGTGTTGCCGTCGGAATTGCGGAAGCCCGCACTGGTGCGATGCGGTTTGGTCGGATCGGGAACCTCCACCTGGCTCGAGCATCCGCCCAGCACGAGGGCGGAAGTGACCAGGAAGGCGGCGAGCAAAGGGGCGATGTTCGGTCGCGTCGTCATGGCAAATCGGATCTTGGCACGCAAGCGGCGCGCGGCGGCGCACAGTGTGCCCTACTGCACCGCGACATGCATCCCCCACAGGCTTGCGCGATAGTTGGCTGCGGCCGGCTTCATGGTCCGTCCATGCACCCAAAACACAAGTTGTCCCTCTGGAGAGATCACCATGGCACATGCACACGATGCATCGCAACCCCTGGGCCACGACGAGGCGCAGTCGCCCGCGCCGCGCACCGTCGGCTTCGACGCACCCTGGCGCTGGATCGCGCGCGGCTGGGACGATCTGCGCGCGACCGGCTATCGCGGCGTCTTCTACGGCGCGGTCTTTGCCGTGATGGGCGCGCTGGTCCTGACCATCTACGAAACCTATTGGCAGTTCACGATGGGCTTGCTCGCGGGATTCTTCCTGCTCGGGCCCTTCGTCTGCACCGGCGCCTATGAACTCTCGCGCCAGCATGACCGCGGCGAGGCCCCCAACCTCGTGGCGAGCATGACCTGCTGGCGCCGCAATCTGGGTTCGATCGCCTTCTTCGCGGCCATCCTCACCTTCGCGATGATCGTCTGGGCGCGGGTGTCGGTGGTGATGTTCGCGCTGTTCTCGACCACCGACTTTCCGACCATGCGCGGCGTGATCAACCACATCTTCAGCCTGGAGAATCCGGAGTTCATCGCGGTCTGGGGCGGCGTCGGCTTCGTCTTCGCGTCGCTGGTGTTCGCGATCTCGGTAGTGTCGGTGCCGTTGATGCTCGACCGGCGCACCGACACGATGATGGCGATCTTCGCGAGCGTGCGCAGCCTGTTCCGCAATCCGCTGGTGCTGTACCTGTGGGCTGCGATCATCGTCGCGGTGATCGGCGCGAGCCTGTTGCTGTGGTTCGTGCCGCTGGTCATCACCGCGCCCTTGATCGGTCACGCCACCTGGCACGCCTATCGTGATCTGATCGAGCCGGCGGCCTGAACGGCCACGGCAGCGCGCGCTGCCGTGGCGCCTGGGTTCATTGCGGCAAGGCGAGGCCGAGCACGTCCTTGAAGCGCGCCTCGACCAGGCGGCCCTTGCGCGCGCGCTTGCCGAAGTGCGGCGCGAGCGCCGCCCCGGCCAGCGGCACGGTGCGCTCCTTGCCGCCGAAGGTGCCGATGACCACCACGCCGCGTTCGTCGATCGGCTGCGCCGCGACGAACTTCTCGCGGGCGTCAAGTTCCTGCAGCGTCACGCCGCGCCCGCCCGAAGCCAACGGTTTGACCTCGTCGAGACCGAAGACCAGCAAACGACCGTTGCCGCTCAGGCAGGCCAGCGCCGAAGCGCCGGCGGGCAAGCGCGCGGGCCGCACCGGCTCCACGCCCGCATCGAGGGTGATGAAACCCTTGCCGCCGCGCTGACGCGACACCATGTCGCCGAGCTTGGCGGTGAAGCCAAAGCCCGCAGTCGTCGCGAGCATCAAGGCGTCGTCGCCCGCGCCGGCATAGAAATGCACGATGCGCGATCCGGCATCAAGATCGAGGAAGCTCGTCACCGGCTGCCCGTCGCCGCGGCCGCCGGGCAATGACGCCACCGGCACCGAGTACACGCGCCCGTTGCTGCCGAAGGCGAGCAAGGTGTCGACGCTGCGGCATTCGAACAAGCCGTACAGATCGTCACCCGACTTGAAGCTGAATTGCGGCGCGTCGCCCGCGCCGCCATTGGCCGCGCGCTCGCGCAGCACATGGCCTT
>CAYUYC010000105.1:2965-10990 GCA_964448945.1 uncultured Burkholderiaceae bacterium | reverse complement strand
GGCCGCGCGCCCGGTGCTGGGCTATGGCCATTACCGCGCCCCGGTGGCCGGGCTGTATCTGTGCGGCTCGGGCGCACATCCGGGCGGCGGCGTAACCGGGGTGCCGGGCATGAACGCGGCGCGCGAAATCGCGCGTGATTTCAAGCGCGGGCGCCTCGCGCGCGCGGCTTGAGCCGGCAGCGCCGACCGCGTGCTGCAGTCGGCGCGGACCGCGCGCTTACAACTTGGCGAGCACCGCCTCGGCCCCCGAGACTTCGTATTTGCCCGGGGCTTCGACGGCCAGGTGCTTGACCACGCCGTCGTCGAGGATCATCGCGTAGCGTTGCGAGCGCACGCCCATGCCGCGCGCGGTGAGATCGAATTCGAGACCCAGCGCCTTGGTCCAGGCCGCGCTGCCGTCGCCGAACATGCGCACCTTTCCGGCCGTCTTCTGATCGCGCGCCCAGGCGCCCATCACGAAGGCATCGTTGACGCTCACGCACCAGACATCGTCCACGCCCTTGGCCTTGAGCGCGTCGTGGTACTTCACATAGCTGGGCACATGCTGGGCCGAGCAGGTCGGCGTGAACGCGCCGGGCAGGCCGAAGACGACGATCTTGCGGCCCTTGACCAGTTCTGCGACCTGGAAGGCATTGGGGCCGACGGCGCACGCGCCATCGGGTTGCTCGAAGAATTCATACAGGGTGCCGTCGGGAACGCGGTTGCCGATGCTGATGGTCATGGTGATGTCCTTGTCGTTGTTGTGCGAAATGCGCCGGTTCATGCCGTGCCGGCACGCAGCGCCTGAGCGAGTCGATCGACGCCCGCATCGAGTGTCGCCAGATCGGCTGCGAAGCACCAGCGGATGAAGCCTTCGCCCTCGGCGCCGAAGGCGAGGCCGGGTGCGAGTCCCAGCCCGTGTTCGCGCACCAGGCGCTTGCAGAATGCGACGCTGTCGGTGAGCCCGTCAACACGGAAGAACGCGTACATCGCCCCAGGCGCGGCAGGGGCATGCACGCCGGGCAGCGCGTTCAGGCGCGCGCACAGATGTTCGCGCGCCGCGCGGTAGCGTGCGAGGTCGGCGGCGATGTCGGGCTCGCCATCGCGGATCGCGATTTCGCCCGCCGCCTGGATGAAGCCCGGGGCGCAACTGGTGTTGTATTCGATGAGTTTGCCGAGCTCGGCGACGAAGGGCGCGGGCGCGCAGATCCAGCCCAGACGCCAGCCGGTCATGCGCCAGGCCTTGCTGAAACTGTTGGTCGAGACCACGCGGTCATCGGCATCGGCGATGTCGAGAAAGCTCGGTGCCGTCGCTTGGCCCCGCGCATTGGGCGCGCCGAAGTACACGCGCTCGTAGACATCGTCGGCAACGATCCAGATGCCCAGGCGGCGGCAATGTTCGAGTACCGCGCGTTGCTGTTGCGGGGTGATCGTCCAGCCGGTCGGATTGTTGGGCGAGTTGAGCACCAGGGTTGCGGTGCCGGGGATCAAGGCATCGATGAGGCGGTCGAGGTCGAGCGTCCAGCCCTGCGCCGGGTCGAAGTCGAGCGCGATGCGGACCACCTCGGCGCCCTGGATCTTGGGAGCTTCGGTCAGGTTGGGCCAGACCGGCGTCACGCAGACCACGCGCGCGCTGGGGCCGGCCAAGGCCTGATGCGCAAGCGCGAGCGCGTTCACGCCCGACGAGGTCACCGCGATGCGTTCGCTCGCGATCGGCGCACCGTGCAAGCGCGTGAGGTAATCGGCGATGGTCGTGCGCAGACTCGGGTTGCCGAGATTGTGGGTATAGAAAGTGTCGCCCGCGGCGAGGGCGGAGCGCGCGGCTTCCCGAATGAAGGCCGCGGTCGCGCGATCGGGTTCGCCGAACCAGAACTTGAGCACGTCGGCCAGACCCATGCCTGCGTTGGCGACTTCGCGGATCTTGGACGGGTAGAGATCGAGCACCGCGGGACGCGGCAGCAAGGTGTCGGGTGTATGCATGGCGCGCATGAATGGGCTGCGTAATTCGTGTGCCGCACGTGGGCGAACGCACGGTATAGTCGGATTCAGCAACTACTTAATTAACCACACTACCATGGCCGAATCCGCACGCGCCCCCAGCTTGACGACGGTACTGATCGCTGGCGGGATCATCCTCACCCTCGCGATGGGTATCCGCCATGGTTTCGGCTTTTGGCAATTGCCCATGGTGCAGGCCAATGGCTGGTCGCGCAGCACGTTCGCGTTTGCGCTGGCGGTGCAAAACCTGATGTGGGGGGCGACCCAGCCGATCGTCGGCATGATTGCCGATCGCTTCGGCGCGTTTCGGGTGCTGGTGGTCGGCGCGGTGTTGTACGCGGCCGGCCTCGCGCTGATGGCGGTGTCGACCAGCGGCTGGATGTTCTCGGCATCGGCCGGCCTGCTGATCGGCGTGGCGTTGTCGGGAACGACTTACTCGATCATCTACGGCGTGATCGGGCGCGTGGCCACCGAGTCCGAACGCAGCGCAGCCCTGGGCATCGCCGCGGCGGCCGGATCGTTCGGGCAATTCATCATGGTGCCGATCGAGCAAGGGCTGATCGGCGCCGTCGGCTGGCAAGAGGCGCTCTGGCTGCTCGCGATCCTGAGCCTCGCGATGGCGCCATTGGCCTGGAAGCTGCGCGACGGCACGCATGCGGTGCATCACGGCGGGGCACATCAGAGCATCGGCGCAGCCGTCCGCGAAGCGTTCTCGCATGGCAGCTTTCGCTGGTTGATGGCCGGGTATTTCGTCTGCGGGTTCCAGGTGGTCTTCATCGGTGTGCATCTGCCGGCGTATCTCAAGGATCACGGCATGGCGCCGGAACTGTCGGTCTGGTCGCTGGCGCTGATCGGTCTGTTCAACATCTTCGGCACCTATACCGCCGGGCGTCTGGGCGCACGCCTGCCCAAGAAGCACTTGCTGTCGGGCATCTATTTCACGCGCGCGGTGGTCATTGCGGTGTTTCTGCTCGCGCCGTTGTCGAGCTGGAGTGTGTACCTGTTCTCGGCGGCGATCGGCTTTCTCTGGCTGTCGACGGTGCCGTTGACCAACGGCGTGATCGCCACGATCTTCGGTGTGCGCTATCTGGGCATGTTGTCGGGCTTCGTCTTCTTCAGCCATCAGGTCGGCTCCTTCGCCGGCGTCTGGGCGGGCGGGTATTTGTACGACCGGCTCGGCAACTACAATGTGGTGTGGCTGATCGCCATCGCGCTGGGGGTGTTCGCGGGCTTGGCGAATCTGCCGATCCGCGAACGCGCCATCGAGCGCGCGCAGGCGTCTGCGGCCTAAGGAGCCACGATGTCGCAAGAGCGCAGATGGATGGGGCGAGCCGGACGCTGGTTGGGCGGCGCCTTGCTGGTGCTCGCGACCGTCGCGGGCTTTCTCGCCTATCTGCGGCCCGACTTCATCGTCGATCTGGCCGGCCGCATGTTCCTTTGCTCCTGAATTCATATTTGTCATGGACTACACCGACATCGCGCCCGAACAGGCGCAGGCGATGCTCGCCGCCGGCGAGATCACGCTCGTGATCGACACCCGCGAGTTGCACGAATGGCAGGCCGGGCATATCGCGGGCAGCGTGCTGCTCCCGGTGCCGAGCGCCGAACCGCAAGTGCTGGCGCGTCTGAAGCAACTGGCGCCGCCGACTGACCAGGCGGTGTTGGTCCATTGCCGCAGCGGCGTGCGCAGCCTGCGGGTCATGCCCCAGATCGCCGCCTATGGATTCCGGCGGATCTATCACTTGCCGGGCGGCATCCTGAGCTGGGCACAGGCTGGGCTCCCTCTGGCGACCTGAGGCACGCCGGCAGATGCGCCGGCCCAGGTAGAATCGCGGCCCAATCGCGCTCGGAGCTTCCGATCGGGCGCCGGCGGTTTTCCCTCCCACGCTTTTCGGACTCCTTCAGGCATGGCCTCCACACGCAAGATCGTCGTGCGCCAGTCGCGCGTGCATGGCAAAGGCGTGTTCGCCTTGATCGATATCGCGCGCGGCACGCAGATCATCGAATACAAGGGCGAGCGCATCACCTGGGCGCAAGCGCTCAAGCGACATCCGCACGATCCCGAGAACCCGAACCACACGTTCTTTTTCGACATCGACGACGACCATGTCATCGATGGCGGGCGCCTGGGCAATAGCGCGCGCTGGATCAACCATTCCTGCGGGCCCAATTGCGAGGCCAAGCAAGTCAAGGTCCAAGGTCACACCCGCGTCTACATCCACGCCAAGCGCGATATCCGGGCCGGCGAAGAACTTTTCTACGACTACGGTTTGATCATCGACGCGAAACTGACAAAAAAGCTTCGTGATGAGTACAAATGCCTTTGCGGCACTCGGCGCTGCCGCGGTACGCTGCTGGCCTCAACGCGTGACTCAACAGGGTTGAAAAAGTAGGCCCACCCACCGTGCCGGCGCACGGCGGGCGCTATTGGAGAGGAGTCCATGGCCATCGAGTTGTTCAACAACGGCAAGCATGTCTGCCTCATGTTCCCCGATCTCATCGCAGACGGGGGCGAGGTGGTTCAGGCCAACCAGTTCCTGATCGTCGACAACGGCCATGGGATGCTGCTCGACCCGGGCGGCACGCTGACCTACAACGATCTTTACCTGGCCATCGCCAAGTATTTTCAGCCCAAGAATCTCGACTTCCTGTTCGCCAGTCATGCCGATCCGGACGTGATCGCGGCGCTCGATCGCTGGTTGACCGGGTCGAGCACGGCCTTGTTGATCTCGTCGGTCTGGGCGCGCTTCATGCCCCACCTGTGCAAAGAAGGCAAGACCGAGGCGCGCATCATCTCGATCCCCGATCCGGGCGGCGATGTCCGGCTGGGCGACTGCACGCTCAAGATGATCCCGGCGCACTTCATGCACGCGGAAGGCAACTTCCATGTGTACGACCCGGTGTCCAAGATCCTGTTCTCGGGCGACCTGGGCGTGAGCCTGACCCCGCCGAGCAAGGTGGCGCGCGTGCAGGACTTCGACGAGCACATCAGCCACATGCGCGGGTTCCATCAGCGCTACATGCCGTCGAGCAAGGTGCTCAAGCTGTGGGCCAACATGGTTCGCACGCTCGACATCGAGCAACTCGTACCGCAACACGGCTGCCCCTTCGTGGGCAAGGCCATGGTCAACCGGTTCATCGATTGGATCGAACAACTGCCTTGCGGCGTCGATCTGGTCGACCAGAACATGTACCGGGTGCCGCAAAACACCTTGCTGGCCTGAGCCAGTACCCATACGCGCAACGCGCCTATCGCCGAACCCTAGGGTAATCGGCGAGGGCGCGCGCCATACCTTCCGCTAGAGTCTTCGCCAGATCAAGCCGCCGTCAGTGCGGTTCACTCTGGAGGAGACGGCATGCGTATCGGAGTCATCGGCATCGGCGCGATGGGCTGGGGCGTCGCGCGCGCCTTCATGCGTGGTCCCAACGACGTCTTCGTGCGCGACATCCGCGATGGCGCCAACGAAATCGCCGAAATCGGGGGCGCAGTGGTGTGCGCCTCGCCGGCTGAAGTTGCCCGGCAAAGCGAGGCGATCGTCACCTTCGTCGTCGACGGTGCCCAGACCGAGCAGATCATGTTCGGCGAAGACGGCGCCGCGTCCGCCTTGCGGCCCGGGCAATTGGTCTTGTTGTGTTCCACGATGGCCGTGGAAGAAGTGGTCAGCATCGGCGCCCGTCTGAGCGCCTTGGGCGCGCATGTACTCGATGCGCCGGTTTCGGGCGGACCGGATCGCGCGCGTGAAGGTCGTCTCACCATGATGGTCGGCTGCACGCGGGATGCGCTGGAAGCTGCGCGCCCGGTCTTCGACTACATGGCCCGCGATGTCTTTCACATCAGCGAGAACCTGGGCGATGGCGCGCGGGTCAAGCTCGTCAACAACATGCTGGCCGGCACCAACCTCACCGCCACGGCCGAAGCGCTGTCCTTCGGCGCCAAACTCGGGCTTGATTTGTCCATGCTGTTCGACGTGGTACGGCATAGCTCGGGCCAGAGTTGGATCGGCGACGATCGGTATCAACGCCTGCTCGCTGGCGACCATGTGCTGCGCTCGTCACCCGAGATCCTGGCCAAGGATCTGCGCCTGGCCTTGTCGCTGGCATCGGATTCCGGCTTCGAGCCGGTACTGGCGCGCGACGCCGCCAGCATCTTCGATGAAGTCGGTGCGCGTTACGGCGCATGCGACGACGCCGAGGTCGTGCGCTGGTACGACGAACGCGCCGGAACGCGCGTGGTCACCCGGTTGGCCTGAGCTTTCGCCCGAGGCAAGATCGGCGCCAGGCGCGCGTTACATCGTGCGTCTGGCTGTGCGTGTTTGTGACCCCGATTGAACCAAATCTTCGTGCGGGCTAGCCTTCGCGCGCGGCTCTCGCATCGTCGTGCGGGCAGCGCGCGCTGGCGCCCATGACATTTGCCCGTTTTCCCCTCGTGACGCAGTCCTTCGTCGGTGCGATGCTCGCCGCGTTCGCGGTCGTCATCGCGCCGCTCGGCATCGCACTGGCGATCGCATCGACTCAGGTGAACCAACTTGCGCTTCAAGCGCAGGAATCGGTCTTTCGCGCCGCGGTGTACGGCGAACAATCACGCGCGCTCAGCGATGCATTGCTGGCCATGGAGCGCTCGGTGCGTCAGGCGGGGGTGCTCGGCGCGCCAGAGGTCATCGGCGCTTATGCGCATTTGCGCGAGCGTCTCATCGGCGCCGCGCTGCGCATGGGCGAAGGGGCGGGCGCCGCACGCACCAAGGTCGATGCGGTGATCGAGCGCGAACGCGAGGTCTACGCGACCTTGCAAGGCGATGGCGCTGCCGCGGCGCTCGCGCGTTGGCCGGCGCTCGCCGAGGCGGCTGCCGCACTGATCGAAAGCAACGGCGCCGTCATCGCGCACGAGCGCGATGCGCTGGTGGCGCGTCCGACCCAGGTGGCCCATGCGGTGTTGGGCTTCGCGGCGCTGGCGCTGCCGGTGGCGGTCATGCTGGCGGTGCTGCTCGCATGGCGACTGGGGCGGCCGGTGCGCAGCCTGGGGCGGGCGATCCGGCGCCTGGGCGACGGCGATCTCGATTCGGCGATCGACGTCCGCGGACCGCGTGATATCGTCCGCCTCGGTGTGCAGCTAGAATGGCTTCGACATCGCATGATCGATTTGCAGACCGCGCGCCGCACGTTGCTGCAAAGCGTTTCGCACGATCTCAAGACGCCGCTGGCTGCGATCACCGAAGGCCGTGCGTTGCTGGCCGACGGCCTGGTGGGGGTGGTGTCGCGCGAACAGCAGGCGGTACTCGATCTGATCGCATTGAATGCCGATCGCCTGCTGGCCCGCATCGATGCCTTGGTCGAAGCCGGTGCGCGCATGCAAGAACGCGGTGTTGCCGCGCGCGTCGAGGTGTCGGTGGTGGTCGAGGACGTGCTGGCCGAGCACGCCTTCATTTGTGCCACGCGCGGCTTGCGGGTTCAGGCCGAACTGGAGAAAGCGCATGTCATGGGCGAGCGCGAGCAGATCCGCATGATCGTCGACAACCTGGTGTCGAACGCCATCAAATATTCGCCCGATGGCGGGACGATCCGCATCGTCATGCGCTGCGAATCCGACCAGGTGGCGCTGCGCGTGAGCGACGACGGCCCGGGCGTGGCCGCGGAAGAAGCGCAACGCATCTTCGCCCCGAATGCGCGCGGCACAGCCGCCGCCCTGATGCGTGCGCCCGGCTCGGGCATGGGACTGGCGCTGGCCCGCGCGCTGGCGCAAAACCATGGTGGCGCATTGCGCCTGGACGACGCCGGCCCCCGCGGCGCCGCTTTCGTGTTGGAGTTGCCGTTGATGAAGCGTGTCTATGCGTAGGCCACTCGCACTCGGGCTGACCAGCCTCATGGTGGCATGCGCATCCGCCCCGGCGGTGCCGCCATGCGCGGCGCCTTGCGAAGCGTCGTACCTCGATTTCTGGCGCGACGTGCGCACCCGCAACGCGGCCGGCGTGGCGGCGCTGGCGAGCCAATTCGCGACGCAGCCCGATCCGGCATCGCGCCTGCGCCATGCCATGGCGATCTGCTGCGCCAGCA
>CAYUYC010000105.1:0-2955 GCA_964448945.1 uncultured Burkholderiaceae bacterium | reverse complement strand
CACCCGCAGCGCGACGAGGTGCTGGCGCAGCAGATCGCCGACGAGGTCGCCGACGCGCGCGACGCTACCGACGCCACGCGCGAAGCGGCGGCATGGTTCGCGCTGTGGTTGGCCGAATCTCGGCGTCATGACAGCGCGACGCGGCGCGCGCAAGCAGATGCCAAACGCATCGAGCAACTCGAAGCGCGCATGCGAGAAACCGAAAAGCGCGCGATCGAAGCCGAGCGCAAGCTCGACGCGCTCAAACAGATCGATCGCGAGATGACCGAACGACCGAGCGGCCACGCCGCACGGCCATAGCCACCACTGAAGGGGGACAGGAACGCCATGCAAACATCACTTGCCACAGGGGCCGCGGGACTTGCACTGGAACAACCCGCTCGCGTGATGATCGTCGACGATGACGAATCGTTGCTCACTTTGCTCAGCATGCGTCTCGAAGCCTCCGGGCTGAGCGCAGTCACCGCCCGCACCAGCGTCGAGGCGCTGGGCTTGTTGACTGCGGTGCGCCCGCAACTCGCCATCGTCGATCTGCGCCTGGCACCGCCCGGGGTCGAAGCCGGCGAGGAACACGATGGGCTCGCGTTGTTCCGCAAGATGCGGCGCATCGAACCGCGCCTGCCGGTGATCATTCTCACCGCGCACGGATCGATCCCCGACGCCGTCGCCGCGACGCGCGAAGGCGCTGCAGGCTTTCTGACCAAGCCCTTCGACGGTCGTGCGCTGGTCGACGAGGTCAAGCATTTGTTGTCGTATTCGCCCAGCGCGCCGGCCAACGAGAGTACGGGCTGGCGCAGGTCGATCATCACCCGCAATCGCAGCATGCTGGCGCTGGTCGACGAGATCGCGCGCGTCGGTCCGCTCGACGCGACGGTGCTGGTGACCGGCCCTTCGGGCAGCGGCAAGGAGTTGGTTGCGCGCGCAGTGCATGCGGCCAGCGCGCGTGCGCAAGGCCCGTTCGTCGCGATCAATTGCGCGGCATTGCCCGAGGCGTTGCTCGAGTCCGAACTCTTTGGCCATGTGCGCGGCGCATTCACCGGCGCGGCCGCCGATCAGCCGGGTCTGTTCCGTGCCGGCGATGGCGGGACGGTGTTCCTCGACGAGATCGGCGACATGCCGTTGTCGTTGCAGGCCAAGCTGCTGCGCGTGCTGCAGGAGCGCCGCGTGCGCCCGGTCGGCGGTCAGCGTGAAATCGAAGTCGACGTGCGCGTGATCGCGGCGACCCATCGCGACTTGAAGACCATTCTTGCGCAAGGCGCGTTCCGCGAGGATTTGTTCTATCGGCTCAACGTCGTGCGCCTGGCGCTGCCGGGGTTGCAGGATCGCCGCGAGGACATTCCCTTGCTCGCCTCGACCTTCGTGCGCACGATCGGCGCGCGGTATGGCCGGGCGAATGCCACCTTCACGCCCGAAGCGCTGGAGGCGCTGGTCCATGCGCCCTGGCCCGGGCATGTCCGGCAATTGCTCAATGTGGTCGAGCAATGCGTGGTGCTGGCCGATGGGCCGTTGATCGGGCGCGATGCTGCCGAGCGTGCGCTGGCATCGTCGGCGCACGCCTCGCACAAGGCCATGCGCCTGCCGTCGTTGGCCGATGCGCGTGCGCAGTTCGAGCGCGATTACCTTGCGCAGATCCTCAAGCTGTCGAGCGGCAACGTGGCCGAGGCAGCGCGCATCGCGCGCCGCAACCGCACCGAGTTCTATCGGCTGTTGCAACGGCACGGTTTGCGCGGCGATCTGTTCCGCACCTGAAGCACACACGCGCTCACGCGACCCCGTTGCGTGAGCGCCGTTCCCGCCGACCTCTTAGAATCGCGGCTTGCGCGCCGCCGGCGCGGCGCGCTTTCCCCATTCGGAGGTCTTCATGTCCCAGGGCGGATCCTCGCTCAAGGCGGTGCTGTTTGCGCTCGGCGCCAACGGCGGTATCGCGATTTCGAAGTTCGCTGCGGCCGTTTACACCGGGTCGGGTGCGATGTTGGCCGAGGCCATCCACTCGACCGCGGACTGCGCGAACCAGGTGCTCCTGCTGCTCGGGATGCGCGAGGCCAAACGCGACGAGTCCGAAGACCACCCGCTCGGACACCATCGTGCGTCGTACTACTACGCCATGCTGGTGGCCTTGCTGTTGTTCTTTCTGGGCGGCGCGTTCTCGGTCTACGAAGGGGTGGAGCGTCTGAGCCATCCCGAACCTTTGCAGAATCCGCTCGTCGCCTTGGGCGTACTCGGCATTGGTCTGGCGCTGGAGGCGGCCTCGCTGTGGGGGGCGATGCGCGAAATCAACAAGACGCGCGCAGGCAAGCCTTTCCTGCAATGGTTTCGCGAAACGCGCGAAAGCGAACTCATGGTGGTCGCGGGCGAAGACATCGCGGCGCTGCTCGGCCTGGCATTCGCCTTCGTTGCGGTGGTGCTGACCATGGTGACCGGCAACCCGATCTTCGACGCGATCGGTTCGGTCGCGGTCGGGGTCTTGCTGATCGTCGTCGCAGCCATGGTCATGCGCGAGGTCAAGGCGATGATCGTCGGCGAATCGGCCTCGCCCGAAGTGCGGGCGGCCATCCACGCGCATCTGGTGGCGCGGCCCGAGGTGGACGAGGTGATTCGTCTCATCACCTTGCAATGGGGGGAGAAGCTTGTGGTCGCGGTGCAGGCGCAGATGACCAAGCAAGGCGGCGAGGATGAACTCATCGCGGCCATCAACCGGGTCGAGGCGAGCCTGCAGGAAGCCTTCCCGCAAGCGCGCTGGGTGTTCTTCGAGCCTGATGTGAAGCGCGCCTGAGCGCGCTTACTTCTTCGCGGCCTTGGCCGCGACCTTCTTGGCGGCGGTCTTCTTGGCCGCCGTTTTCATTGCGGTCTTGGTCGCGGGTGTTTTGGCGGCGGGCGTCGTGCTGGCCGCCTTCTTGGCTGCGGTCTTGGCGGCTGCGCTACCCGCGGCAGTCTTCTTCGCAGCGGGCGCCTCGC
>CAYUYC010000104.1:0-11030 GCA_964448945.1 uncultured Burkholderiaceae bacterium | reverse complement strand
GCCGCTGCGTTGGCGCTGCGCGGGGGCGCGTCGGGGCGCAGCGCGGCCATCGCGGCCGAGCGCGCGGAGCCCGTGGGCGCGGCAGCGCTCGCGGTGGGGAGCGAAGTCGGGCTTGCCGCTTCGGGCGTGCTCGCATCGGCGCGCGGCAACTCGATCTTGCCGGGCCTAAAGGCGAGCATGCGCAACAGCGTCATGGTGAAGCCCGCGTATTCATCGGGCGCGAGCGGCAGATCGGCCCGGCCGGTGATCGCGATCTGGTAATGCAATTGCACTTCCTGCGGGTCGAATTGCGTGGCCAGGCGGCGGATGTCGGCAGCCTCGGGCAAATCGTCGGGCAAAGATTCGGGCACGCGCTGCGCGAGGCCCATGCGCTGGAACATCAGCGCGAGTTCTTGCAGCGCGGTGTAAAAACTCAGCGAGCGTGCGGCCATCGCATCGGCCACGGCAAACAAGGCCTTGCCGTCTTCGGCGAGCAAGGCTTCGCAAATCTGCACCAGGTGGGTCGTGTCAACGGCTCCCAGCATGCCGCGCACCGCTTCTTCGGTGACGGGGCCGGCGGCGTAGGCAATGGCCTGGTCGGTCAGCGAGAGCGCATCGCGCATCGAGCCGTGCGCGGCTTGCGCCAACAGGCGCAGCGCATTGGCTTCATGCTGCACGCCTTCGTCGGTCAGCACCCGGCCCAGGTGGTCGACGATGTGGCCGGGCGGCATCTGCTTGAGGTTGAACTGCAGGCAGCGCGACAACACCGTGACGGGCACCTTCTGCGGGTCGGTGGTGGCGAGGATGAACTTGAGGTAAGGCGGCGGCTCTTCGAGCGTCTTCAGCATCGCGTTGAAGGCGTGGTTCGAGAGCATGTGCACTTCGTCGATCATGTAGACCTTGAAGCGCGCCGCGGAAGGGGCATAGGCCGCGCGTTCGAGCAGCGCGGTCATTTCATCGACGCCGCGGTTGCTGGCCGCGTCCATCTCGACGTAATCGACGAAGCGCCCGGCATCGATCGCAGTGCAGGCCTCGCACACGCCGCAAGGCGTGGCGGTGATGCCGCCCTGCCCGTCCGCGCCCACGCAATTGAGCGATTTGGCGAGGATGCGCGACAGCGTGGTCTTGCCGACCCCGCGCGTGCCGGTGAACAGGTAGGCGTGGTGCAGCCGTTGCTCGGTGAGCGCATGCGTGAGCGCACGCACGACGTGCTCTTGCCCGACGAGCTGCGTAAAGTCGCGCGGCCGATACTTGCGGGCAAGGACGAGATAGCTCATGCGGAAGAAAACGGCGTCCTGAAAATGGAAGAGGTGAGCCTTGTCCTCGGCACTCGAGCTTGACTGCTATGGCTGCTTCGTTCCCGACCTGACCAGATTCGCAGCGTCCCGATGCGAGGGGGCCCACCAAGAGCGATTCTACCCTGAGCCATGGGTGCGGCCCCGAACCTGCCGAATGTTTCAGGCGTAATCGGGCAGATGCAGTTTGAGTTCGCTGTGCAATTGCCGGTAGAGCGCGTAGCGCTCGGCGCTGATGGCCCCGGTTGCCGCCGCGGCGGCGATCGCGCAGCCGGGTTCGTCGAGATGTTGGCAGTTGTAGAACTTGCATCCGCCCAGATGGGTGCGGAACTCGACGAAGGCGTTTTCGAGCGTGCGCACGTCGAGATGCGCGAGGCCGAATTCCTGAAAGCCCGGCGAATCGACGAGCCGAAAACCCTCCCCCACGTAGATCTGGGCCGAGGTGGTGGTGTGCTTGCCCGAATCGAGCTTGTCGGAAATCTCGCGCGTGGCGGCCGCAGCGCCCGGCACCAGCAGATTGACGAGCGTGGACTTGCCCATGCCCGATTGGCCGAGCACCACGCTGGTCTTGCCGGCCAGCGCGGGCGTGAGTGCGGCCAGGGCTTGCTCGGGTGCGGTCTTGAGCGAGGTTTCGATCACGCGGTAGCCGAGCGCCGCATAGGCCGCGACGCGTGCGCGCGCCGCATCGGCCGAGGGCAGTTCGATCTTGTTGAGCACGATGAGTGCGGGCACGTCATCGACTTCGGCTGCGACCAGCGCGCGCGAGAGCAGATCGTCGGAATAGCTGGGCTCGGTCGCGAGCACGATGACGATCTGGTCGATGTTGGCCGCGATGAGTTTTTGCCGGTATTGGTCGGAGCGGAACACGAGGTTGCGCCGCGGGTGCACCGACTCGATCACGCATTGATCGGCCGATTGCACGCGCACCGCCACGCGATCGCCGCAGGCCACATCGGCCTTGCGCCCGCGTGTGACGGCCTGCCAATCGCGGCCGTCGTCGGTGCGCACGCGCAAATGGCGGCCAAAGCTTGCGACCACTTCGCCGTCGGTCATGACGGCGGATTCGCGCTCGGGGCGGCGCGTCTTCATGCGGGCGTCATGCGCGCGCCTGCGCCAGATGCGCGACGCGCACCGCGGCCGGCGGATGCGAATCGTAAAAGGCCGAGTAGACCGGATCGGGCGTCAAGGTCGCGGCATTGTCTTGGTAGAGCTTGACCAGGGCGCTGACCAGATCGCGCGCATCGGTCTGTTCGGCGGCGAAGGCGTCGGCTTCGAACTCGTGCTTGCGCGAAGCCCACGAACCGATGGGCGCGAACAAGAAGGTGAACACCGGCAAGGCGAGCATGAAGAGCACCAGCGCCAGCGCGTCGTTGGCGGCGATGAGCGAAGGCGACACGCCCAGGCCTTGATAGAACCAGGGCTGGGTCGCGAGCCAGCCGAGCAGCGCAAAAAAGCCGAGCGACAACGCAAACGTGACGCCCATGCGCTTCCAGATGTGGCGGCGCTTGAAATGCCCGAGTTCGTGCGCGAGCACGGCTTCGACTTCGCCTTCGGCCAGACGCGTGATGAGGGTGTCGAAGAACACGATGCGCTTGGCCGCGCCAAAGCCGGTGAAGTAGGCATTGCCGTGCGACGAGCGCTTGCTGCCGTCCATCACGAACAAGCCGCTGGAGCGGAACCCGCAACGCGCGAGCAAGGCCTCGATGCGCGCCTTGAGTGCGCCTTCTTCGAGCGGCACGAATTTGTTGAACCAGGGCGCGATGACGGTCGGGAACAGGATCATCACCAGGAAGTTGAATGCGACGAACAAGCCCCAGGCCCACAGCCACCACAGGCTGCCGGCGCGCGCCATCAGCCACAACACCGCAGCGAGCAAGGGCAGGCCGATGATCGCGCCGATGATGGCGCCCTTGATCATGTCGACCAGCCAGAGCTTGAGCGTCATGCGATTGAAGCCAAAGCGTTCCTCGAGCCGGAATTGCCGGTACCAGCCCAGCGGCAGATCGATGACGGCGCCGACGATCATCACCGCCACCACCAGCGCGAGTTGCGTGAGAAAACCCGGACCGAGCGTGGTGACGAGCGTGCGATGGATGAGATCGACCCCGCCCAGCACGGTGAAACCCAGCAGCACGACCACGCCGAGCAAGGCGTCGACCATGCCCAGGCGCACCTTGGCGACGGTGTAGTCGGCCGCCTTGCGATGCGCATCGGCCGAGATGGCCTGCGCAAATTGCGCCGGCACCGCATCGCGATGCGCGACCACATACCGGATCTGGCGCGCCGCGAGCCACATGCGCACCGCGTACGAGACCACGACGAAGGTCAGGAAGATCGCCGCAAAGTACAGCGGCGCGGCGGACGAGGGGCCCGCAGGCATAGTGGACAGCAAATTGGGATCGGGAACGGTGGGGGGCATATGAGAGAATCCGGCGCCTCGCGTGAGCGTGCTTCGAAGGATTGTATATGTCAGTGCCGGCGCCGAATCTCAAGAGCGACGACAACCTCGTCTGGGTCGACATGGAAATGACCGGTCTCGCGCCCGACACCGATCGCGTGCTCGAAGTCGCGGTCATCGTCACCGATGCCAAGCTCGAGGTGCTGGCCGAAGGGCCGGTGGTGGTGCTGCATCAGGCCGATGCCATCCTCGACAAGATGGATGCCTGGAACAAGGGCACCCATGGCCGCTCGGGCCTGATCGACAAGGTCAAGGCGTCGACCGTCGACGAAGCCCAGGCCGAAGAGATCCTGTTGACCTTCATGCGGCAATGGGTGGGCAAGTCCAAGAGCCCGATGTGCGGCAACACGATCTGCCAGGACCGCCGCTTCATGGCGCGCTGGATGCCCAAGCTCGAAGGCTATTTCCACTACCGTAACGTGGATGTCTCGACGCTCAAGGAGCTGGCGCGCCGTTGGCGCCCGGGCGTGGTCGATTCGTTCAAGAAGCAGCAGGCGCATACCGCGCTGGCCGACATCCGCGAATCGATCGACGAACTCAAGCATTACCGCGAGCATTTCATCAAGCTCGTCGACTGATCGCCGGCGCCGCCCGTGGCAGTCTTCGAGCGCATCCTCGGCATCGTCCTGCCGGTGCTGGTGGTGGTGCTGGCGGGTTATCTGTATGCGCGCAAGGTCGATCCCGACATGCGCGCGACCAACAAGCTCACGCTCGATCTGCTGGTGCCGCTGCTGGTGTTCTCGGCGCTTGCGGGCAAGGACTTCGATCTCGTCAGTTATCGCTGGCTGCTGCTGGGCTCGCTCGCGATCGTGGTCGGCTCGGGTCTGCTGGCCTGGCCGATCGCGCGGCTGCTCAAGGTGGATCTGCGCACCTTCTTGCCGCCGATGATGTTCAACAACTGCGGCAACATGGGGCTGCCGCTCGCGGTGCTGGCCTTCGGGCCGGCGGCGCTCGGCCCGGCGGTGGCGTTGTTCGTGGTCTCGAACACCCTGCACTTCACGCTCGGGCCGTACATCGTCAGCCATCACACCCATCTGCGCAGTCTGGTGCGCTCGCCCATCATCTGGGCCACCGTCGCGGGAACGGCCGTGGCGCTGGCGCATCTGCAAGTGCCCGACATCGTGCTGGTACCGGCCAAGCTGCTCGGCGACGCGACGATTCCCCTGATGCTGTTCTCGCTGGGCTGCCGCATGACCTCGGTGAGCCTGCGCGGCTGGCAGGTCGGGCTGGCCGGCGCGATCGTGTGTCCGCTCGTGGGGCTGGCCGTGGCGTTGCCGCTCGCGCATTGGCTGCCGATGTCGCCGATGGAGCGCGGCTTGTTGTTCGTGTTCGCCGCGCTGCCGCCGGCCGTGCTCAACTTCCTCGTCGCCGAGCAATATCGTCAGGAGCCCGATCGCGTGGCGTCCATCGTCTTGCTCGGCAACATCGGCGCGCTGGTGTTCGTGCCCTTGGGGCTGTACCTCGGGCTCGATTGAGTTTCAAGTCGCATGCGCGCTGCGATGTGCATGCACCGATTTGCGCGACACCGCGGCCAGCACGATGCCCATCAGCACCGCGGCCACCACCAGGCCCAGGGTGCAGGCAAACCAGAATCCGCGTGCGCCGTGCAGGCCGTCCGGCGTGAAGCCGGTGAGGTCGAAGCCCACGACATTGCCGCCGCCCAGCCCCACGCCCCACATCGCGATCGCGTAGATCACCATCGGCAAGGTCGCCACCTTGTAAGCGCGCACCGCGAACGCGGCGACGGTCTGGATGGCATCGGCCACGTGGAAGACCACCACCCAGGCCAGCAAGGGCAATGCCGCTGCTGCGATGGCGGGGTCGTGCGTATACAGCGCGACGATGGGGCCGCGCAGCACATAGACCGCGACCGCGATCGCCAGCGCCAAGAGCGCGCCGATGACCACGCCGTGCCAACCGATGCGGCGCGCGATATGCAATTCACCCGCGCCGATGTTTTGCGCGACCAGCGTGGTCGTCGCGATCGCGATGGCCAGCGGCAGCATGAACAACACGCTGACCAGATTGGCGACGATCTGATGCCCGGCCACGGCGACGCTGCCCAGGCGCGCGATGAAGATCGCCATGAACACGAAGCCGGTGACCTCGATCGCCATCGATGCGCCCATCGGCACACCCAGGCGCAGCAGCTCCCATTGCGCGCGCCAGCGCGGCCGCACGAATCCGCCGGCATGCCATCCGAACCGCGCGTAGTACGGGTCGCGCAGCAGGATGACGACGGCGCTGATGACCATGATCCACATGGCAACCGCGGTGGCGATCGCGCAGCCGGGCGCGCCATAGGCGTGCAGGTCCAGCGTGCCGAACGGGGTGTCGACATGCGCGCCGAAGATGAACAGCAGATTGAGCGGAAATTTCAGCACCAGCCCGCCCAACTGCACGAGCATGACCATCTTCGGTCGCGAGACCGCGTTGCTCAGCGCGCGAAAGACCTGAAAGCCCAGACCGGCCGGCAGCGCAAAGGCGAGCGCGTGCAGGTAATGCGTGATGCGCGGGACCAGCGTCGGATCGGCATGGGCCAGCGCGAGCCAGGGTTGCGGAAACGCCAGGACGGCGCCGCCTGCGATGCTCAGGAACACGGCGAGCCATGCGCCTTGCATGACTTCTTCGCCGATCTCGCGTTCGCGCCCTGCCCCGTACAACTGGCCGACCACCGGCGCGAGCGCCATGATCACGCCCATGCCGCAAATGAAGACGGTGATGTAGACCGCGCCGCCGACGGCCAGCGCCGCGAGATCGTCGGCCGAGAAACGCGCAATCATCGCGGTGTCGACCACGCCGTAGGCAATCACCGCGATCTGGCCGACGAAGATCGGCCATGCAATCGGAAACAGGCGACGCGCGGTCGCCGCGATTGCGCCGGCGCGCATCATGGCGCCGCCGTAGCAGCGCTCGGCGCGTCGATGCGTCGATACAGCGTGAACAGTTCGGATCGATCGGTCGCGCGCCGACCGTCCCAGACCTTGCGCCATTGCGCCGTATCCACCGGCGGAATCTCCTGGCGCAGGTATTGATGCCGCAACAGCCAGCCGCAACGGTCACCGAAGCGCAGGTTGTCGAAATAGGCCAGCGAAGCGCGTTGCGACGGCCCGAGATTGTCGGCACGCATGCACTGCCCGCGCGGGACGATGCGCGCGATCTGCGCCGAGACGTGGCGATAGGTCTTGAGGTAGTCGACGTAGGGCAACAGCAAGGTCATGAACAAGGTCCAGACGATGGTCACGCCCGCCGCCGACAAGACCACGGTGCGCCACAACACCTCGGGGCGTGCGCGCACGCGCCACCGCACGAGCCAGGCCCAGGCCAGCGTCGCGGCCAGCGCCAGCGCAAAGTCGAGGACACGGAACTCGGGCTCGAAGCCGGGGGCGAGCTTGGCGAAGTTGTAGGCGATCTTCGGCGGCGTGCCGGTCATCTGTGCGATCCAGCCCAGCCAGATCAGTGCGGCGAAGACCGAGAACATCATGAGGGCGAACCAGTCGATCAGGTTCGCGGTACCTCGGCGCAAGGTCGGCAAGGCGAACGCTGCGAGCACGACGAGCGGCGGGACGATGGTCATCATCGCGGCTTGCGAGGTTTCGTGACCGAGGGCGAGGAACACGGCACCCGCGATGAGTCCGGCAATCCCGAGGGTCATGTGCGGCGCGCGCAATTGCCCGCGCCACGTCCAGAGCGCCCATGCGGCCAACGGCCAGGCAGGCCAGGTGTACCAGGGCAGATTGCGCAGGTAGTAGGCCCAGACCGACGGCAGCATGACCCACCAGCCGAAGGTCTGCGCCGACCACCAAGCCGCCAGGAAGGCCGGACCGCCGGCCTGTTCATGTACCGCCCACCACCATGCCCCGAGCGGGAGCGCGGCAAACAGCAGGATCAGCCCCCACCAGCGCCAGCCGAGCGCACGCCACAACGGCAAACGCCACGTCAACAACAGCGCGGTGATGAGCGGCACCAGCGCGGCGCTCACGCTGTGCACGAGCGCCAGACCGGCGATGGCAAGCCCGAGCGAGATCGCGCCCTGGATCGGTTTGTCGATCGAGCGCACGAGGGCATACAGCGCGAAGCAGCCCAAGGCGAACTGCGGCAGTTCGGCGGAGGTTTCATGCGCGCGCACCAATAGCCCGAGCGTGGCCAGACAGATGAGCAGCGCGCCATCGGCCAGCGCGCGGCCGTAATCGCGCGAACTGGGTTGCCCGCCGAAGGCAAATTGCTGAGGCTGTGCTTCGGGGCGGCGTCCCAACAGATAGACGCCATACCAGACCGAGGCCGCGCACAAGGCCAGCACCGCCAAGGTGGCCAGGCGCGCCACCTCGTGCGGCGCAACCCATGCGCCGAAGAGTTTGATGAAGAGCGCACCCACCCAGAAGTACAGCGGACCATCGTCGACGAAGATCGCGCCGGCGATATTGGGCATCAACCAGTCCGCGAGATCGCCTTGCGCCATCGTCCACATGACGCCGAAGCCGATCGCATCATCGGTGCGCCACGGATCGCGTCCGAACAGACCAGGCAGCGCATAGGCGAACAACAGGACGAACAAACCGATGCGCGGCAGTTTGACCGCGGCCGATTCTGTCAGTCGTACGGGGGTGGGGTTCATCACGAACGAACGTTATGCGCGCGATCGAATCGCTGCCAGACAACGACGCGAACAAAAAAGGCAGCCGAAGCTGCCTTTTTCGATTGCATCGGATTGCTCACGCAGCCTTGCCGGTACGGTTGCCGAACTTCTGGCGGAACTTGTCGATACGGCCGGCGGTGTCGAGCACCTTTTGCTTGCCGGTGTAGAACGGATGGGATTCCGAGGTCACTTCCAGCTTGATCAGCGGATATTCCTTGCCATCCTTCCACTTGATGGTTTCCTTGGTCGCGATGGTCGAGCGCGTCACGAAGGAGAAGTCGTTGGACATGTCCACGAACACGACTTCGCGATACTGGGGGTGAATGCCTTCTTTCATGGGAAATCCCGTCTGCGATGGGTCGCCGGTACCGCGATGAAAGCCACTTGAAGCGGTGTGGCCGCGCGCACTACGTGCCCGGGTTAGTAAAGTCTTGAATTTTAAGCGATTTCGCCGACGCGCCGCAAGCCGCATCGGCCAGCGCGAAATCAGCCGCCGCGACGCATGAGGTCGAAGAATTCGGCGTTGGTCTTGGTTTCCTTCATCTTCGAGAGGATGAATTCCATGGCCTGGATTTCGTCCATGTCGTAGATGAGCTTGCGCAGGATCCAGATCTTCTGGAGCATTTCCTTGGGGATCAGCAGCTCTTCGCGGCGGGTGCCCGACTTGTTCAGGTTGATGGCCGGATAGACGCGCTTTTCGGCCAGGCGACGTTCGAGGTGCACTTCCATGTTGCCGGTGCCCTTGAATTCTTCGTAGATCACATCGTCCATGCGCGAGCCGGTTTCGATCAGGGCCGTCGCGATGATGGTCAGCGAGCCGCCTTCTTCGATGTTGCGCGCCGCGCCGAAGAATCGCTTCGGGCGTTGCAAGGCATTGGCGTCGACACCGCCGGTCAGCACCTTGCCCGAGGCCGGCACCACGGTGTTGTAGGCGCGACCGAGACGCGTGATCGAGTCGAGCAGGATCACCACGTCCTTTTTCATTTCCACCAGGCGCTTGGCCTTTTCGATCACCATTTCGGCGACTTGCACATGGCGCGTCGCGGGTTCGTCGAAGGTCGAGCTGATGACTTCGGCGCCGCGCACCGAGCGCTGCATTTCGGTCACTTCTTCGGGGCGTTCATCGACCAGCAGAATCATCATCACCACGTCGGGGTGATTGGCCAGGATCGCGTGCGCCATGTGCTGCATCATGACCGTCTTGCCGGACTTCGGGCTGGCGACGATCAGGCCGCGCTGGCCTTTGCCGATCGGCGCGATCAAATCGATGATGCGGCTGGTGATGTTCTCTTCCCCGCGCATGTCGCGTTCGAGCTTCATCGGCTCGTCCGGGAACAGCGGCGTCAGGTTCTCGAACATGATCTTGTGCTTGTTCTGTTCGGGGGTGACGCCGTTGACCTTGTCGACCTTGACCAGCGCGAAATAGCGCTCGCCATCCTTGGGCGTGCGCACTTCGCCTTCGATCGAATCGCCGGTATGCAGATTGAAGCGGCGGATCTGCGAGGGGCTGATGTAGATGTCGTCGGTGCTCGCGAGATAGCTCATCTCGGGCGAGCGCAGGAAGCCGAAACCATCGGGCAGGACTTCGAGACAGCCGTCACCGAAGATCTGTTCGCCGAGCTTGGCCTTCTTCTTGAGGATCGCGAACATCAGTTCCTGCTTGCGCAGGCGGTTCGCGTTGTCGATCTCGAGCTGGTTGGCCATCTCGAGCAATTGGGATACGTGTTGAGCCTTGAGATCGGAGAGATGCATGGATGTCCCGGTGGACGGTAAGGGAGGGGAGGTTGCGGACGCCGCGATCGGGCGTCCGCGAAGCGATGCCTAAAGCGTGAGGTTCAGATGTTGCCGTCGATGAAAGCGGTCAGTTGCGACTTGGACAGCGCGCCGACCTTGGTGGCGACCGCAGCGCCGTTCTTGAACAGCATCAGGGTCGGGATGCCGCGGATGCCGAACTTGGCGGCCGTGCCCTGGTTGTTGTCGACATTCACTTTCGCGATCGTGAGCTTGCCGGCGTAATCCTTGGCGACTTCGTCGAGCAAGGGCGCGATCATCTTGCACGGACCGCACCATTCGGCCCAGTAATCGACCAGCACGGGGGCGCCGGACTTGAGTACGTCTTGTTCGAACGAAGCGTCCGAAACGTGTTTGATGAGTTCGCTCATGGGTTGCCTTAGGGGGAATCTAGCGAAACTGCGGCCCGGGACGAAGCAGCCGATCCGGGGCCAGACAAGGAAGGTCGATGCGAGCGATCGGGCCAGTCACACAGCACTTGGTATCGCTTTGGCCGCATGGTCCAACAGCAAGAAACCGCTGTCAACGATGAAGTGTGAAACTGAATCAGGCCCGACGCAACGAGTTCTTTTCAATCGCGATGATAGCGGAAGCGTCGATACCCCGCGTCAGGAAGTCCAACTCGCGATCGACAACAACAACAGCAGCAACACCCACAACACCATCGCGCGCCATACCAGGCCGACCGCACTGCGCAGATGGGCGGGCTCGACATCGACCCCGGGCTGCAAATCGATCTGGCTGGATTCGACGCTCGTGCTGCCGACTTCGACCGCGTGTTGCTCGATCGGATTCTCGCGGCCGCCGCCCAGACGCACGCCCAACGCGCCGCCGCCCGAGACAGAAGACCACAGGCCGAACCCGGTGCTAC
>CAYUYC010000103.1:0-11168 GCA_964448945.1 uncultured Burkholderiaceae bacterium | reverse complement strand
CGATGCCGAGCACCAGAATCTGCGGCCTGGCCCCCGGCGCGGCCGGCGTGGCGATGCGGTCGTGCGCGCTGTTGCGGCACGCCGATGTGCCTTCGGGTTCCTGCATGTCGTGCCCCGCATCCGCGCACCCGAAGATGCACGCGCCGCGGATGCGCGACGTGGCCGGGTGCCTACAAACGCACTTCTACGCGCGGCACCGCGCGAGCGTCCATTACCCGCAAGGCGTACCCCAACGCCTCCAGCGCGATACCGAGCGCTTCCGATTGACAGCGCGCGCGGCGCCGGGATGCGATCAGGAACACTCGCCGACGCGGCGCACTTCGTAGGCGCGGCTGCCGCGGATGTAATCGGACGGCGCGGGCGAGATCACGGTCTGTTCATGGCGCACGCCGGTCTTGGTCATGAGCACCGTGGCCGCGCTGATCACGGTCTTGCCGCGCTGCGTGCACGACAAGCGGTAATCGATGCGTCCGGGAGCGAGTGCGAAATTGCCGAGCTTGCACGCCGGCGGCAGATGCGGTGCAGCACGCGCGAGCTTGTACAGATCGAGAAAGTCGAAAGGCCGCGCTTCGCGCAGACAAGCGGCCGCGCGTGCCACACGATGCTTGCCGTCGCGATCGGATTCGACGCTGACTTCGTATTGCCCATTCAACGAGCGCATGCGCACGACCAGGTCGACGACTTCGGGCGGCACGCGCGAATGCTGGGTCCAGGTGTCGGTCGGATCGGGCGGTTCGCCGAACGCGGTGTCGGGGCCGGTCGACCGCGTGGCCACGGGAATCACCGGCTGCGTGCTCGCCGACTCGCGGAACTCGGCCTCGATCGGCTTGTAGCCGCGCGCGCAACTGCCATCCTCGAACGCCAGCTCGCCGCCGGGCGCGACGCACAAATACACGCGCGGTGCGGGCGCGGCATCGACGGCCGCCGACGGCGCAGTCGCGGGCCGCGGCGTTGCTTGCGGCGCGCCGGATTCGGCGCTGGTGCACGGGACTTCCTGGAATACGGTTCTGCCGTGGATGCGGCAGGTGTAGCTGGTGGCGTGGGTGGCGATCGGCAGCGCGAGCAGCACCCAGGCGATTCGACGATCGAACATGGCGTCGTTGGTGTGATATCGGAGGGAGCGCGCAATGTACGTAGCGCGCCGGCCCTGCGGCAAGGAACTCGTGCCGAGAAACTGTCCCGCGAATCGGGCACCTGTCGCATGGCATGCGCGGTATCCACGGCCGATCGACCGGCGCGGTGATGCGTCGCGGGTGATGCGGCGCGGGTGATGCGTCGCGCTAATGCGCCGCGTTGGCGAGTGCGACCGCGAGCGCGTTGTGGCGTTCGATGAGCGGGCCGAGATCGAGTGTGGCCAATCGGCCTTCGCGCACGACGCAACGGCCGTTGACGATGGTCCAGGCCGCGTTCGCGCTGGTGCAGAACATGAGGGCCGCGACCGGGTCGTGCACCGCGCCGCCGGCAAGGCCGAGCCCGTCGACCCGGAACAAGGCGAGATCGGCCGCCATGCCGGGCGCGAGTTGCCCGATGTCGTCGCGGCCGAGCACTTGCGCGCCGCCGCGCGTGGCGAGCGCGAGCGCATCGCGCGCGGTCATTTCGCGCGGGCCATGATCGCAGCCGAAAGGTTCGAGCGCCCGGCCCACGCGCGCGAGCAGCATGGCCTGGCGTGCTTCGTTGAGCAGATGCGCGGCATCGTTGCTCGCGCTGCCGTCCACCCCCAGGCCGACCGGCACACCGGCATCGAGCATGCGGCGCACCGGCGCAATCCCCGAGGCCAGGCGCATGTTGCTGCACGGGCAATGCGCAACGCCGGTGCGCGTCGCCGCAAAGCGCGCGATGCCTGCAGCATCGAGCTTGACGCAGTGCGCATGCCAGACATCGTCGCCGAGCCAGCCGAGGTCTTCGGCGTACTCGGTGGGTGTCATGCCGAAGCGTTCGCGGGTGTAGCGGATGTCGTGATCGTTCTCGGCCAGGTGCGTATGCAGCCGGGTGCCGGTCGCGCGCGCGAGCTTGGCGGCTTCGCGCATCAGATCGCGGCTGACCGAAAACGGCGAACAGGGTGCAACCACCACGCGCAGCATGCTGTAGCGGCCCTGGTCGTCGTGGGTTTCGATCAAGCGCTGGGTGTCGGCCAGGATCGCATCCTCGCGCTCGACCACCCGGTCGGGCGGCAGACCGCCCGCGCTTTCGCCCACGCTCATGCTGCCGCGCGCCGCATGAAAACGCATGCCGATTGCATGCGCGGCCTCGATGCTGTCGTCCAGGCGCACGCCGTTCGGATACAGGTAAAGATGATCGCTGCTGGTGGTGCAGCCCGAGAGCAGCAGCTCGGCCATCGCCACTTGCGTCGAGACCCGGATCATCTCGGGCGTGAGCCCGGCCCAGATCGGATACAGCGCCTTGAGCCAGCCGAACAATTCGGCGTTCTGCGCGGCGGGGATCGCGCGCGTGAGGCTCTGGTACATGTGGTGATGGGTGTTGATGAGCCCCGGGATCACTACATGGCCGCGCGCGTCGATGACTTCGTCCGCGCTTTGCGGCAACTCGCTCGCCGGGCCGATCGCCTCGATCGCGGCGCCGCGGATGAAGACGCTCGCGTTCGTGAGTTCGCGCCGCGCGTCGTCCAGGGTGGCGACGACGTCGGCATGGCGGATGAGGAGCGTGGCCGTCATGACGCAGACGTCGGCGGCGGCACTTGGTCCACGAACATCGCGAACAACTCGTTGCGCGAAGTGATGCCGAGCTTGGAGAACGCGCGGTTGCGATAGGTGCGCACCGACTCCGCGCCGATGCCCAGCGCCTGGCCGATGTCGGCATACGACCAGCCGTGCAGCATATGGCTGCAGACCTCCGATTCGCGCGGGGTCAGCATCGTGCGCAATCCGTCGACATGCGCCACCACGCGCGACACCGCCGGCTTGGCGGCGGCCGGCGCGCGCAGCGCGCGCTCGTTGCGGATCGTCAGCCGCATCAACAACGGCGCGCAAGCGGTGATCCAGTCGAGTTCGTCCTGCGCATAGCCGCCCTGGCTCGCATGCCGGAACAGGCTGACCGCGAACACTTCTTCGCTGGGCAGCGCGCAGACGATGCTCAGGCGCTCGAGCATGCCGGCGTTCTGGTAATTGCTGTTGCGCCAGTCGCGGTTGGGCACTTCGTCGCCGGCCATCCGGTGCAGCAGCACCGGCATCGCGTCTTGCTTGGCGAGGGCGCGCAATTCGGGCACGAAGCGCGCGAGCGGGTCCGACATGTAGAACCGCCCCGCGTATTCGCGCGCGCCGGCACCGACCCGCTCATGCGCCGCGTCGTCGTCGATCGCACTACGAAACCACAGCGTGTTGAGTGTGTTGTCGGCATCGACGCGGCTGACGCCGATCTGGAAGATGGGCACCCGGGTCTGCACCGCGCTCATCAGCGCCTGCACGAAATCATCGGTGCCCAGGGCGTCGACGAGCCGGCACAGCGCCGCCGTGGTCAAGGGGCAGGAGAGTTCGTCGGGTACGCGCGCAAACCAATGCTTCATTCGGAGATCGCCCTCGCGGTCATGGCCGGGGCTCTTGTATCACGACTGCGCACGCGCGGGGGTGCCCAATGCGTCGGTGGCCGGCGCAGGCATCGGCGCCTGCGCCGACGCCGCCACCGCAAGCAATTGCGCCACCACCGCGATCGCGATCACCTCGGGCTCCTTGCCGGTGATGCCGGGCATGCCGATCGGACAAGTCATGCGCGCGAGCGTCGCATCGTCGATGCCGCGCGCGCGATAGCGATGCTCGAAGCGCGCACGCTTGGTCCGCGAGCCGATCAGGCCCAGGTAGGCAAAATCGCCGCGCCGCAGGATCGCCTCGGTGATGCGCCAATCGAGATCATGGTCGTGGGTGAGCACGAGGTAATAGGCCCCCGCCGGCGCGCACCGCACTTCGGCCTCGGGCGCATCGACGCACACCCGCGCGATGTTCGACGCCGCCGGTGCATCGACGAAGGCCTCGTCGCGCGCATCGATCCATTGCACCCGTACATCGAGCGCGGCGAGCAGACGCGCGATCGCATGGCCGACATGGCCGGCGCCGTACATCTGCAGCACGAAGCGCGGTTGGCGCGCGGGCCAGGCCGCGACGGCCGCGGCGTCGAGCCGCCCATAGCGCAGCACCACCGCGCCGCCGCAGCATTGCCCGAGCGAGGGTCCGAGCGCGACCCGGCGTTCGTAGATGCGCTCGAGGCCATGGCGCAGCAAGGCGCGCGCTTCGGCGATGGCCTCCCATTCGAGATGGCCGCCGCCGATGGTGCCGGCGCAGGCATCGTCGGCCACCAGCATGCGGGTGCCGGCTTCGCGCGGGACCGAGCCTTGCGCCTGCGCGATCTCGACCACGATGCCGATGCGTCCCGTGGCGAGCCAGGCGGCGGCGGTATCACGCAATGCGTTCATGGCGTCTCAATGCTGGACATGGATGCGCACCGCATCGATCGCATCGAGAATGGCCTCGCCGGTCGCGGGCGCACGCAAGGGCGGATCGACGCGCTGTGCGCCGACCGAGGCGACCGCATCGCGGATCGCGAGAAAGACCGAGAACGGCAACAACAAGGGCGGCTCGCCGACCGCCTTGGAACGATGGATGCTGTCTTCGACATTCTCGGTGTCGAACAAGCGCACGTTGAACACCGGCGGGCAATCGTTGGCGGTCGGGATCTTGTAGGTCGAGGGCGCGTGGGTGCTCAGCATGCCGGTCACCGGATGCCATTGCAGTTCTTCGGTGGTCAACCACCCCATGCCCTGGATGAACCCGCCTTCGATCTGCCCGATGTCGAGTGCCGGATTGAGCGAGCGGCCCACGTCGTGCAGCACGTCCACGCGCGCGAGCTTCCATTCGCCGGTCAGGGTGTCGACGACGACTTCGCTCACCGCCGCGCCGTAGGCGAAGTAATAGAACGGCCGGCCTTGCAGCGTCTTGGCATCCCAATGCAGCTTGGGCGTGGCGTAAAAGCCGTCGGACCAGAGTTGCACGCGCGCGGCATAGGCCTCGGCCGCCAGGCGCGCAAAGGCGATGCGCTGACCGCCCGCCTCCACTTCGTCGTTGGCGAACCGCACTGCATCGGCGCTGCCGCCGTACCTGAGCGCTGCAAACGCCGCGAGCCGCTGGCGCACCTGGCGCGCGGCGTCTTGCGCTGCCTTGCCATTGAGGTCGCTGCCGGTCGAGGCCGCGGTCGCCGAGGTGTTGGCGATCTTGGCGGTATCGGTCGCGGTCACGCGCACGCGATCGAAGTTCAGCCCGAGTTCGTGCGCGACCACCTGCGCCACCTTGGTATGCAGGCCCTGGCCCATCTCGGTGCCGCCGTGGTTCACGAGCACCGTGCCGTCGGTATACACATGCACCAGCGCGCCGGCCTGATTGAAATGCGCGACGTTGAACGAAATGCCGAACTTCACCGGCGTGAGCGCGAGACCTTTCTTGAGCACCGGACTGGTGGCATTGAATTGCGCGATCTGCGCGCGCCGTTGCGCGTAATCGCTTGCGGCGGCGAGTTGATCGACCAGGGGCGCAATGATGTTGTCTTCGACGGTCTGGCCATACGGCGTGACGTTGCGCTCGGTGCTGCCGTAGAAGTTGGCACGCCGCACCGCGAGCGGATCGCGCCCGAGACGCCGCGCGATCGAATCGAGGATGACCTCGATCGCGATCGCGCCTTGCGGGCCGCCGAAGCCGCGGAACGCGGTGTTGCTCTGGGTGTTGGTCCGCGCGCTGTAGCCATGCACCGCCACGTCGGGCAACCAATACGCGTTGTCGAAATGACAGACCGCGCGCGTCATCACCGGCCCGGACAGATCGGCCGAATGGCCGGCGCGCGACACCATGGTGATCTCGGCGCCGAGCACGCGCCCGTCGTCGTCGTACCCGACATCGTAGGCGTATTCGAAGCAATGCCGGCGGCCGGTGATGAGAAAGTCGTCGTCGCGATCCAGGCGCAGCTTGACCGCGCGCCCGAGCTTGTGTGCGGCGACCGCGGCCACGCAGGCGCACAAACCCGATTGCGATTCCTTGCCGCCGAAGCCGCCGCCCATGCGCCGGCATTCGACCTGGACCTGATGCGCGCGCCAGCCCAGCGCATGCGCGACCAGATGCTGCATCTCGCTCGGATGCTGGGTCGAGCAATGGACCAGCATCGTGTCGTCTTCACGCGGGATGGCGTACGAGATCTGTCCTTCGAGATAGAACTGCTCCTGCCCGCCGACCTTGAGCGTATCGGCAAACCGGTGCGGCGCGCGGGCGATCGCGGCGCGCGCATCGCCGCGCACCAGATGCATGGGCGGCACCGCGTATTCACCCGCGGCATGCGCTTGCGCGATGGTGAGCAAGGCCGGCAAAGGTTCGATGACCAGAACGTCTTTGGCGCGCGCGGCGGCGCGGCGCGCGAGATCGCGGCTGGCCGAGACCACGGCGAACACCGGCTGCCCCAGATAGCGCACGGTGTCGGCCGCGAGGATGGGGTCGTCGTGCACGATCGGCCCGCAATCGTTGGTGCCCGGGATGTCGGCCGCGGTGAGCACCGCGACCACGCCGGGCTCGGCCGCAATGCGCGCGAGGTCGATCGACACCAGCTTGCCGTGCGCGACCGGCGACAGGCCCAGCGCCACATGCAGCGTGCCCGCGAGCTCGGGGATGTCGTCGGTATAGGTGGCGCTGCCCGCGACATGCAGATGCGCGGATTCGTGCGGCGGGCTCACGCCCACGCGCATGCCGGCGGCGCGCCGGCTCAGTTCCTCGTCGTCGCGGGCGTTCATCGCGTCGCCTCCGAGGTGAAGGCCGGCGTCGCCCACACCCGCGTGCGGCTCGCATCGAGCGCATCGTCGAGCCGGGTTTCCAGCCACAGGCGCAAGAGCAGATTGCGCGCGGTGCGCAGCCGATGATCGGCGCGTGCGCGCATGTCGGACAAAGGGCTGAAATCCGCGGCGAGCGCCGCCATCGCGGCATGGACGCTCGCTTCGCTCCAGGGCTGGCCGATCACCGCGCGCTCGGCATGCGCAGCGCGTTTGACGATCGCGGCCATGCCGCCGTAGGCAAAGCGCGCTTGCGTGACCACGCCCTCGTCGAGGGTCACCGCCAGCCCCGCGCACACCGCCGAGATGTCGCAGTCATAGCGCTTGGAAATCTTGTAGGCGCGCAGGCGCGTCGCGGCGTTCGGGCGCGGCACTTCGATCGCCGCGATGAACTCGCCGCGCGCGAGCCGGTTGCGCATGTAGTCGACGTAAAAATCGTCGAGGGCGATGCGGCGCTCGGCCTCGCCCTGGCGCAACAGCAATTGCGCATCGAGGGCCATGAGCACCGGCGCGCCATCGCCGATCGGCGAACCGTTGGCGATGTTGCCGCCCAGGGTGCCCGCATGCCGCACCGGCGGCGCGGCAAACCTCAGCGCGATTTCGCTCAGGGCCGGCACCCAGTCGACCAATGCCGCCCAGGCGTCTTCGAGCGTGGCCGCGGCGCCGATGCGCAAGCCCGCGTCGCTGCGGTCGATGCGACGCAATTCGGCCACCGCGCCGATGTAGAGCAGATCGCCGACATCGCGCATTTGCTTGTTGACCCACAGGCCGATGTCGGTCGCACCGGCCAGCAGACGCGCATCGGGCAACTCGGCGCGCAGGCGCGCGAACTCGCTCAGGCTGCGCGGCGCGTAGAAACGATCGCTGCGCGCCTGTGCGGTGCCGGCCTGCGCGCGGTGGGGGCCGGCATAGACCAGGCTGGGCTGCGTCGCGAGATCGCGCAAGGCCGTGACGATGGGCGCGGCGTCCAGGCGCACCGGCGCGGCATCGAACATGTGCTCGCCGGCATCGAGGATCGGCCGGTACCCGGTGCACCGGCACAGATTGCCCGACAAGGCATCGGCCAGGCCCTGGCGCGTGGCGCGCGTGCCCGCGGCCTGATGCTGCTCGTACACCCCGAACAAGGACATCGCAAAGCCCGGGGTGCAGAACCCGCATTGCGAGGCGTGCCGATCGACGAGGGCTTGTTGCACCGGATGCAGGACGCCGCCCGCGATGGTCTTGAGGTCTTCGACGGTGAACAAGGCACGGCCGTCGAGCATGGGCATGAACTGGATGCAGGCGTTGACGCTGCGCAGCTTCAACGCACCGTCGGCCAGTTCACCGATCACGACGGTGCATGCACCGCAATCGCCCTCGCCGCATCCTTCTTTGGTGCCGGTGGCGCGCGCGTGCTCGCGCAACCAGTCGAGCACCGTCAAGGTCGGCGCGACGCCGTCGACGCTGACGACATCGCCACGGAAATAAAAGCGGATCGGTCGGGTCTGCACGCGCCACCTGGAAGCAAGAGTTTCGTTTGACATTACTCCGATGGTCCGGATCGTGCATAGCCTCGCACGGATAAAGGTTATGCTTGCACGCGTATGAACGAGCCTGCGGTTTTCGACAAGATCGAGCTTCGCCTCGTCCGAGTCTTGCACGCCGTGATCACCGAACGCAGTGTGTCGCGGGCCGCTTTGCGCCTGCGCACCACCCAACCCGTCGTCAGTGCCCAATTGGCCCGCCTGCGCGCGCTGATCGGCGATCCGCTGCTGGTGCGCTCAGGCAATGCGATGACGCCCACCGATGTCGCGCTCGAATTGCTCGAACCGGCCAGCGCCTTGCTCACGCACGCGCAGACCGTCTTCGGCGCGCGCGCCGGCAAGCTTGCGTTCTCGGCCGCGCATGCGACCACGACGTTTCGCATCGCCGCGAGCGATTATCTCGACCCGATGTTTCTGCCGGCGCTGGTAGCGCGCCTGCGCTCGGCGGCGCCCCAGGTGCGGCTCGAGATCCTGCCGCTCACGCGCGAATTCGATTACCGGCGCAGCCTCGCCAACGGCGAAGTCGAACTCGTGATCGGCAATTGGCTCAAGCCGCCCGAGGAACTGCATCTCGGGCGCTTGCTGACCGACGAGATCGTCTGCCTGGTCGCGCGGGATCATCCGGCGGCG
This sequence comes from uncultured Burkholderiaceae bacterium, assembly GCA_964448945.1. GTDB lineage: Bacteria > Pseudomonadota > Gammaproteobacteria > Burkholderiales > Burkholderiaceae_E > CAXBRX01. The sequence goes on along the minus strand of CAYUYC010000103.1, from coordinate 2,207 downwards.
ACCAACCCGCGCACCTGGACCTTGCAGAAATACCTGGCCAGCGAACATGTCGCCCCCACGGCCTTGCATCCAGGCGCCCTGGGCGTGATCGACGAACACCTCGCCGCCAAAGGACTGGTACGCCGCATCAACGTGCGCAGTCCGCACTTCGGTCTCATGCCCTGGATGGTCGCGCAAAGCCATCTCGTGATGACCACCGGGCGCTTGTTCTGCTCGCGCTACGTCGAGCAGATGCCGGTGCGCATCGTGCGTTGCCCGGTGGGTTTTCCGGCCCTCAACTATTACCAGCTCTGGCATGACGTGACGCAAAACTCCGCCGCCGGGCGCTGGCTGCGCGAACAGGTGCGCGACGTGGCGCGCGCCCTGGTGCCGCGCGGCAACCCCAAGAACAACGCATGACCCAGCCCTTTGACACCCCCCCGAACACCGCGGCCGGCAGCGCATCGCGCGCGGTGCCCAAGACGCGCCTCGCGATCCGCGGCGACCTGCTCGACTTCACCGCCGACCCCGGCCTTGGGCCCGATGCCCACACCCGGGGTCATGTGCCGGCGGGCGTGCGTTTCCGGCCCGATCATTGGTTGTTGATCGAAGACGATCGCATCGTCGGCGCACAGCCCGCCGCTCTCGCGCCCGATGCGCGCTGGCAGCGCATCGACCATGCCGGGCGTCTGCTGATGCCGGGCTTCATCGACACCCATGTGCATTGCCCGCAGCTCGACGTGATCGCCTCCTATGGCACCGAACTGCTCGACTGGCTCGAGACCTATACCTTTCCGGCCGAGGCGCGCTATGCCGACCCCGAGGTCGCGCAGGCGGGCGCGACGCGCTTTCTCGATGCGCTGCTCGGCGCGGGGACGACCAGCGCGGCGGTCTTTCCGACCGTGCATGCGGTCTCGGCCGAGGCCTTGTTCGCACAGGCGCAAATGCGCGGCATGCGCTTGATCACCGGCAAGGTCTTGATGGATTGCAATGCGCCCGCAAACCTGCGCGACGACGTCGACCAGGCCGAGCGCGATTGCGCCGATCTGATCGCGCGCTGGCACGGCCGCGATCGCCTGGCCTATGCGGTCACGCCGCGCTTTGCCGCCACCAGCACACCGGCGCAGCTCGCGATGGCCGGACGGCTGTGCGCCGCGCACCCGGACGTGTACATGCAGACCCATGTGGCCGAAAGCCGCGCCGAGGTGGCATGGATCGCCGAGCTGTTTGCCGAGGCGCGCAGCTATCTCGACGTCTACGACCGCGTCGGCCTGTTGCACCCGCGCGCGATCTTGGCGCACGGCATCTGGCTCGACGATCCCGATCGCGCACGCTTGCACGACAGCGGTGCGCAACTCGCGTTCTGCCCGTCGTCCAATCTGTTCCTGGGCAGCGGCCTGTTCGATTGGCGCGCGGCCGAAGACGCCCAGGTGCAAGTCTCGATCGCGACCGACGTGGGCGGCGGCACCAGCTTGTCGATGCTGCGCACCCTGGGCGATGCCTACAAGGTGCAGGCCTTGCGCGGAGTACGCCTGTCGGCCTGGAAGGCCTTGTACACCGCGACCCGGGGCGCCGCGCACACACTCGGGCTGGCGCACGAAATCGGCAGCCTGGAGGCGGGCGCCTGTGCCGATCTCGCGATCTGGGACTGGGCCGCGCATCCGGTCGCGCGCCACCGCGACACGATGGCGCGCGATTTGCATGAGCGTTTGTTCGCCTGGATGACGCTCGGCGACGAGCGCAACCTGGCCGCCACATTCGTCGCCGGCGTATTACGCTACGCCCGCCCGACGGCGGTCTGACCTCCGCGCGCCACGACGACACACCGACCATCCGCCACGAGGCCCGTTCTTGAATCCCCCGCTGCGACTCGAGCTGGTCAACATCAGCAAGCAGTATCCGGCCGTGAAGGCCAACGACGGCGTGCACCTGCGCGTCGCCCCCGGCGAGATCCACGCCGTGCTGGGCGAGAACGGCGCGGGCAAATCCACGCTGATGAAGATCATCTACGGCACGGTGCATCCCGACGAAGGCGAGATCCGCTGGAACGGGCAGCAGGTGCACATCCGCAATCCGCATGAAGCGCGGGCGCTGGGCATCTCGATGGTGTTCCAGCATTTCTCGCTGTTCGACACCCTGACCGCGGCCGAGAACGTCTGGCTGGGCATGGACAGCACGATGAGCCTCGCGCAAGTCACCGAGCGCATCCGCGCGGTCGCCGCCGAATA
>CAYUYC010000102.1:0-11244 GCA_964448945.1 uncultured Burkholderiaceae bacterium | reverse complement strand
GTCCACATTGTTGAGCCGGCCGACCGCGAGCAATTGGCGCTCCTTGCCCGCAAGGTCGTAGACCAACAGGCCTTGCTTCTTGTTGGTCCCCAGCACGCGCGAGCGCGCGGGGTCGCTCGGATGCACCCAGATCGCGGGATCGTCGGCCGCGTCGCCGCGCCGGGCCACGGGGTCGGTCTGCACGCGCGGCAGCACGATGGGCAAGGACGCTTGCGGCGCGCTGGCCACGGGCTTCCAGGCCAGCGCTTGGGTCGACCACGCGCCGCCTTCCTTGCCCCAGGCGAGCACGGACGCATCCGCGTGGTTCCAGGTCGCGAGTGCCTGGGCGCGTTCGGTCTTGGGCAACGCGAGTTGGTCTGCCGCTTGCCAGCGCGGCGCATCGGCGGCGCCGCCACCGGCACGGCGAAACGTTTGCAGCACGCGGCCCTTGCGGTCGGCCACCACCAAGCCGCCGGGCAAGACCGCGAGCGCGCCCACGCCATCGGCCAATGCGCCCGCGGCGGGCGCGGCCAGCCGGCGTTCGAGCCCGCCTTCGGCTTCGGCGCGGTAGGCCCAGACGCCGACGCGTGGTTCGCTCACATACAGCAGTTGCGCCGCATCGTCGGCCGCGCAAGCGGCGGCATCGGGCGGCAACGCGAGTTGGCGCACCAGCGAACCGCCTTCGCCATGCAGCACCCATTGCTCCGCGAGGCCTTCGGCGCCGATCAGATACACATGATCCAGCCCTTGCGCATCGCGATAGGCGCACATCGCTTCGACGCCGAATTGCGGCCCGGCCAAACGGCCGGTACGTACCAGGCGCTGGCCGGCATCGACGGTGTAGCGCAGCACTTCCTGGGTGTTGGCGTCGAGCACCAGCACCAGGGCACGGCCGTCGCGCACGCGCAGGTCGAGCAACTTGGCGCGCAGCGCGATGCGGTCGCGCTCCTGCCCCGCGGCATCGAGCAAGCGCAAGGCCTTGGCATCGAGCATCAGCCAGCCGCCGTCGGGCAGGCGGCGTGCTGCCAGCGCGCCCGCCAGCGCAGGCAAGGCGCCGTCCGACTTGGCACGTACCGGCGCCTTCGCAACGGCAGTGGCGGATGCAGCGGCGGGCGCGGCATCGATCGGCGCCGCGCCGCTCAGGGCAACGCCGAAGACGGCGAGCGCAACCCACGCGCGCACGGCGTGATGCAAGGCAGGGCGATCAGTACAAGGCATATTTGAGGTTCAGTCGATAGGTGCGGCCGTAGGTTTCGTATTGGGCGTTGCGCGCGGCGTCGCCGGTATAGACGTAATACGCGCCGTCGTTGAGGTTGAGCGCCTCGAACACGACCGACAAGCGCTTGGACACCGCATAGCGCGCCGACAAGTCGATCTGGGTCTGCGCATCCACATACAGATCCCGGCTGCCGTCGAGCACATCGGTCACTTCGAGCAGGTAGCGCGATTTGCGGTTGGCCGCGATGCGCACGCCGAAGTCGGGCGTTTCATAGCCGAGCGTCAGATTGAACACCCGGTCCGATTGGCTGGGCAGCGCGATGTCGCGGCCCTGCATGGCGCCGGCATCGGCATCCCAGCGCGCGATGTGCGCCTTGGACCGGGTGAAGGTCGCGTTGGCGCCCACGATGAAGTTGCGCCAGAACCCGTTCAGATGACGGAAGGTCTGGGTATAGGCGAGTTCGACGCCGCTCACGCGCGCCTTGTCGCCGTTCGCGTAGGTGATGGCCTCGTCGAAGTCGACCCAATCGCCGGTGCCCGCCAGATCGGTCTGATAGACAAAATTGCGGATGCGCTTGTGAAAGACATAGGCCGAGAGCACGCCCGCATAGCCCAGACGCCTTTCGATGCCCAGATCGAGGTTGGTGGACTTGAGCGGTTCGAGTGAGGGGTTGCCGAACTCGGCTTCGTCGCCGTCGATCACATAGCCGGGCGCCAATTGGCCGAAGGTGGGGCGCACCACCGAATAGGTCCAGGCCGCGCGCACGGCGGTGTCGTCATCGAGATTGCGGCGCGCATGCACGCCGGGCAGCCAATGGCCGTAGCTGCGCTCGACGTTGTTCGCGACGAAATCGCCATCCTTCACGCCGGTGCCTTCGGCCTTGAAGCGCGTGCCCTCGTGGCGCACGCCGGCCAGCCAACGCCAGCCGACCGCTTCAAAGCCCGTTTGCACATAGGCCGCATCGATGTCCTCATGCATGCGGAAATTGTTGATCGTCGATTCTTCCTCGTCGATATAAGAAGCAAGGTCGACGCCGTTCAGAAGCGCCCGCACTGCGGCCGGGTTGATGGTCGGGCCAAAGCTGCCCCATGGATAGCTCGCCGCCGCGCCGCTGAAGTTGAGGAGCGAGCGCTGCGCATCGCTGAGGTTGAACGGCGCCTGGTCGAGATCCTCGACCTTCCAGGTGGTCTGCGCGTTGTCCTTCTTGCGCCGGCTGAACTTGGCGCCGAACTTCAAATCGGTCGCGGTGCCGAACACGTCGAGCTTGCGCCCGAGGTCCAGGCGCAGATGATGCTCGCGGTCGGTCACCAGCGTGCGCTCGAGTTCGATGTCGGACAGCGTATAGCTGGCCGCATCGTTGACCGCGGCCGGTGCGATCAATTGCGGCCGGCTGCCGTCGGCGTAACCGACACCGCTGAACAAGTCGTCGGCCTCGAAGCTCGCGGCGTTCGCATACATCGGCGTGTCTTCTTCGGCGCGGCTTGCGCCGGCCTCGATCTGCAGCTTCCAGTCGCCGAGTCGTTGATCGGTGCCCAAGGTGAGCGAGCTGATGGTCTGGGTCTCCTTGCGCGCCTTGAGTTCGCGCGAGGATTCCGCGTCGCCGAGCACGCCGGCCTCCTGGGCCTCGTCGAACTCGATGTTGTGGCGCTGGCGCACTTCTTCATCGCTGTAGCGGCTATGGCTCGCGCGCAGGAAGTACAAGGCCAGGGTGTCGGGCTTGAACTCCAGGTTGAGCGAAGCGCCGGTGCGTTCGCGCGTGATGCGGTAGTCGCGGCGCTGGAATTCTTCGAGCGCATCGCCATCCCAGGCGCCGCCGGTCTCGACGTTGTCGGAGCCAAACTGGCGCTTGTCATAGCTCAGACCCACGGCCGCGCCCAGGCGTCCGTCCAGGAACAGATCGCTCCAGGCCAAGGCGGCGTTGGGGCTGTCGCGGTCGGTGTTGGTCTCGTGCGCATAGCCGGCTTCGAGGTTGACGAAGCTGCCCGCATGATCGAAGGCCGACAGGCTTTGCACGTCGATCGTGCCGCCGATGGCGTTGGCGTCCTGATCGGGCGTCTGCGTCTTGGTGACCACCAGCGAGCGGATCAGCGCCGAGGGCAGCACGTCGAGCATCACCGCGCGCCGGTCGCGCTCGGGCGAAGGCACCAGCGCGCCGTTGAGGGTGACGGTGTTCATGTCGGGCCCCAGGCCGCGGATGCGCACATAGCGGCCTTCGCCCTGGTCGCGCTCGATCGACACGCCGGGCAGGCGCTGGACCGCCTCGGCCGCGTTCTTGTCGGGCAGGCGGCCGATGCCATCGGCGCGCACCACGCTCACGATGTTGTCGGCGGCTTCCTGATCGTCGAGCGCGCGGTCGATGGCGGCGGCCTGGCCCACCACCACCACGGGCGCGAGCTGAGTCTGGGGTTCGGGTTGGGCTGCGGTCTGCGCCAAGGCCGGAGCACCGGCCAGCGCGAGTGCGATCAGCGTCCAGCGATGGCCCGCGGCGCGGCAGGTGGATGAAAGCAAGAAGGGATGCACGACGACGCTCCTGACGAATGAGGCCGGCGCGGTGATCGGGACGACACCCGCCGGTGCAAGACGGCGCGCAAGGTAGGCGGCGGGCATGAACGATCGGTGACAGCGGCGCCGTGCGGGCGCGCACATCGGCTCGGGCAGACCATGTGCGAGCCGGAATGACCCGCCCGCGTGCGCGACGCGTCGGCCCGGCGCACCGGGGCGCGCACGGGGGCGCGGCGCGCGGGTTTGAGCCGAAATGACCCCCTGCGCGTTTTCGGCGTGCATGCGCCCGTCGTTGTCTTCGCGCCGTCACACCGCGTTCATAGGCTGCGCAGGCTCGAGTCCCGTCGGACGATGAAAGGCTGTGCATGCATTGGTCGGTACGCGCCCGTCAGGGCCTGGTCCTCGCGAGTGCGCTCGCGATGGTGTTGCCGTTTGCGCTCGCGGCGGAGCTCAAACCGTTGGCGCAATGGAAAGGGCTGGACATCCTCAGCGAAGGCGGCATCGCCGTGATGGCGGGCGGCTGGGCCTGGCTGATCCTGGGCAGCCGCCCGCACGGGCGCGTGACCACGCTGCTCGCGGCCGGCCTGGCCGGCATCATGCTCGGCGCCTGGACCGATTGTCTCGACGAGTTCTTCCGCATCGACGGCTGGCATTGGAACAGCGTGCTCGAATCGGGCTGCACGCTGCTGGGCATGCTCACGCTGACGCTGGGACTGTTGTCGTGGCGGCAGGAGCAATCGGCGCTCAGCGAACATCTGTTCCTGCGCGAGCGCCTGTTCCGCGACCATCGCGGCTTCGACCGCCTGACCCAGCTCGCCGATGCCGACTACCTGGTGCGGCAGGTCGCGCTCGAACGCGTGCGCCAGCCCGACGCGCCTTGCTCCCTGGTGCTGATCGACCTCGACGGCATGGCCGGCCCGGCGCGCGGCCCGGCCGACGAGCAACGCATGCTGCAGGCGGTCAGCCATCAGTTGCTGCTCAATCTGCGCGGCGACGATCTGTTGTGCCGTTATGCGGGCGACCGCTTCGTGGTGCTGATGCCCGAGACCGCGCTCGGCGCCGCGCACCGGCATGCCGAGCATTTGTGCCGCATGCTCAACACCATGACCTTGCATACGCGCCAAAGCGGCGCACGCCTGGTCATCGCCGCGCATGCGCGCTGCGCCGAAGCCGGCACCGACGCGCGCGCCACGCTCGACGCCATGAACCGCGCCGTCGACCACGCCCCGGCGCCGCGCTGCCCGCCCGCACCGGCCTGAGCCGCGGCCCCGTCATGCGCGCCCCGTACTACGACCTCGACACCGCCTGCATCCCGGCCTTGCACCAGCCGGCGCTGGTGTACGAATACGCGCGCGGGCTCGACATCGACGCGCGGACCTTGTGCGCGGGCACCGGGCTCGGCCCCGAACATTTTTGCGCCGCGCCCGAGGTGCCGGGCGGCATCGCGCTCAGCCCCGCGCAAACCTTGCGCCTGCTCGGCAATGCGGTGCAGGCGCTGGACAGTCCGGAAACCAGCTTCATGCTCGGCCGCCAATGGCTGCCCGGCCATTACGACGCCGCCAGCCTGGCGCTGCTGCACGCGGGCAGCCTGCGCGAAGCGCTTACGCTGCTCGTGCAATGCCAGGCCCGGCTGTGCCCGTTGCTCGCGCCGCGCCTGGTGGCCGACGACAAACTCGCGGTGCTGTCCTGGACCGAGGCTTGCGGCCTCGGCTGGCTCAAGGCCACGGTGGTCGAAATGCACATGGTCGCGGTGCTGATGATGAGCCGGCGCCTGGCCGGCGAACGCCTGCCCTGGACCTGCTGCCTGAACCGCACCGCGCCGCGCAGGCGCGAAGCGCATGAAGTCCACCTCGGCGCCAATCTGCGCTTCGATTGCCATCTGGACGCCATGCTCATCGACGCCGCCTGGCTCGACCGTCCCTGGCCGCGCCCCGCCGGACAACAAGCGGCGCGCCTGGCGCTCGACAGCGCAACCCAAGGCCCGCAGCCGCGCGGCCTGCTCGCGGCGCTTTATGCGCATCTATTGGCCGAAGTGGGCCGCGCACCCACGCTCGACCAGACCGCCGCCGCCTTCGGCCTGAGCCCCGCCACCTTCAAGCGCCGGCTGGCCGCGCACGGCACGCATTACCAGGCCGAACTGGACCTGGTGCGCAGCCATGTCGCGCTGTATCTGTTCCACTTCGAGGGGTGCAGCAATGAAGCCGTCGCACGGCGGCTGGGGTTTCATGACGCGACCAACTTCCGCCGCTCGTTCAAGCGCTGGACGGGTCTGACCCCGGGCCTGTTGCGCGCGGGGTTGGGGATGGTGGGGTGAAGGCGAACGCATGCAACAAGCGTTAGCCGTCTCTGCGGTTCAGATCGGTGACGAGGAGCGGGTTCTGCGCGCGCAAAGACGCGGCGACTTCTTGGACCGTTCTTCGCTTTGATTGGATGTCCTCAAGCTCCGATGAGGTCACGCCGACCATTTGCAGAAATTCGACGCGTCCGTGCGGCGTGTCCGTCGGCGGCAGTTCCGGGTCCCGAACGAAGATCAGTCCGACCATGTCGGTATCGCTTTCCAGCTTGATGGGTCCGTTGGCCGGTATCCAGTGGTGTTCCTCGAACCATCGTCCTGACTCAAAGACGTAACGCGCCAGGTTCTGAATGAGGTTGCAGACCCACACAAGCTCGTCGCGTTCTTCACCTTGGTTCGCCAATCTGAACGTCAGCTCAAAGCCGAATCGGCTGAAGTCCTTGCCGACCGAATCTTCGTCGTAATAGAGCGAGGTGAAGCCGTAGCTGCAGAAATGAAAATGGGGAATCGGTGCCGCGTTGCTTTCGTACGCGCTGATCCCATCGATCGGATCGGGGCCGCCGAGCATGGCCTTGATGATGGTTCCCCAGTGCATCGGCTCCTGCTTGCCGTAGATGCGGTGCAGGGACTGGTCTATCGCATCCCATCCGGGGGTTGCCTCCTGGTCGGCATACAAGGCTCTGTATTCGGAGAGTTCCATGGCGATGCGGGTGGTTGGGACGCTATTCATAGCCACGCCCCGCCCAGAGGAATTGGGCAAATAGCGCCCACGGATTGGCAGGCTTGGGGCCTGGCCTGGCGGCAAAGTCGGAGTCTTCGGCCCATGCCACGCCCGCTTCAATGAACTCAGCGATTGATTGGTTGGCCCATTCGCCCCGGAACCCCTCCGGCGTGAGCGCGGAACGTTCGGCATCCGCCCGATCCCGGCCAAGTGCGCGCACGAATTCGAGGAAGGAATCTTCGTCCGCCACCTTCTTGAGACACTCGAACAGACGATCGGTCATTGCGGTCTAAAGAAGCTGTGTAAGGGACTCGATGCAGGACGGGATTGCGCGCAAGGCATGCGCTCAGTCCATGGGCTCGACGAGGTGGCGCCGATTCTCGGCCGGCGCGAAGGGCTCGGGCCAGTACTCCACCATGTGCACGATCTTGCCGTTTGCCACGGTGAAGAACGAGATCGGCTCGGCCGATTGGGTTCCATCGGTCACGCTCACCTGCGTGACCACGCGATCCGGGCTTGCGACGAGTTGGTTGATGCGAAAGCGCCAAGGTCCATGGCTCGGATACTCGGCGTTCATGCGCGCAAAGTTCTCGGCGCCGCGCAGGCGTTCCCTGGACTGCGGCCAGTCGACCACGAGGTCCTCCGCGAGCACGCGCTTCACGCCATGGAAATCGTTCGTTTCCATCAGACGCCAGAACTCGCGAACGACGGCCTCGGCTTGCATGGCTGTTAGACCTCTTCGCCCGCGTAGACAAAGCGCATGACGCTGCCTTCGATGCCGAACTCCGAGGGCGAATAGACCACCCGAATCGCCTCGTCCTCGCTCGCACCGAGCGTGTCGCCATCGGCGATGACCGGGCCTTCGGAAATCAGATACTCGGCGATGGCGGTGAAGCGGTCGCGCAAGTCGTCCGGCGCCTCAGGCGCGCAGCGCGTTTCCAATTCCATCAAGCCGAGTGCCGCCAAGCCGGAAGTGAATCCTGCGCTATGGTCCGCGTCGACCAGGCCGACGCGAAAGTCGACCCAGATGTGCATCGGCGGACCGAAGGGCAGGACTTCGACCGCGAAGTCGTGGAACAAGGCCTTGGGCACGACCAATGCCGCGTTCGTCCAGAACACGCCGATGGCCAGTTCAGAGCTGGCCATGACGGCTGCGGTGACCTGGGTCAGCGCGGTCGACAATTCGATCGGATCGAGGTCGTCCGCGCTGACGGTGACGATGACGTGGGCCTGATGCGCTTGCACTTCGTCCGCAGCGTCGGGCCACAGCACGCTCGTGGCGCACGGGCCTTCGAGATCGGACCACGGATGCGGCGCCGGCATGACGCCGAGAACGACGACGACCTCTCCGAGATGAAAGGAAATCGTGGTGTCCTCCACCGCGGTCTCGGTGGGCGCGGGAAGATCGGGCCAATGGGCCGCGAGCGCGGCTTGAATTTCAGTGGCCGAGAGCGTGGGCAGCGCTCGAAACAGGACCCTCGACATTTGGAGGGACATCGTGGCTTCCTAGGGTGAGGTGTCGGCACGATACGTGAGCGGCATCGACTGCAAAGCGCCATTCGCGTGCGATTGACGCGTAAGCGTTATCGGAAGGACCGGGCAGGCGAGCCTGGGGTTCACCTTAGGGTCTCGTCTCGGACATGGAATCAGGCTTTGCCGTACGGGTTGGCGATGTTGATTTCCATGAAGGTCTCCGGCTTTGCCGGCGCGGCAAACCCATACTTCTCGTAGAGACCGCGCGCTGCACTACTCACCAACAAAAAGCGACGCACTTTCTTGATGCTGTCGTGCGCCATGACTGCAGTCATCAGCACACGACTGAGGCCTTGGCCCCGGTATTCCTTGACGACAAAGACGTCGAGCAGATAGGCAAACGTTGCATGGTCGGTGACCACGCGTGCATATGCCGCCTGTACCTCCCCGACAAACAGCGCAAAGTTCAGCGAGTGCTCAATGCTGTCGCGCACCAGTTCGAGTGGAATGCTTCTGGCCCATGTCGATTCTTGTGAAAGGAACCGGTGTATTGCATCGACATCGAGTTGTGCCTTGTCGGTGGAGATTCGGACGTGGGTCACGGTCTTGAAAAGAAGTTGGATGAAAACGGGGCCGGCGGAATGAGAAGCTTGGCGAGCTTCGCACAGCGTGACTACTTTGAGCGCTCTGTTATGTGAGCTTTCATCACTCTCGCAGTTGGGACAATCTGTATTTCACCATTTCAATGACAAGTGCCTTTGGGATGGGCTTGTTCAGAGGAAATTGAATGGAACCCTTGGCGAACTTGTACTCCGTAAGCCGATTGGAGAACGCCTCTACCACGTCAGGGTGCGGATAGAAGCCGACATGCTTGGCGTATCCCGCAATCATGATCTGCTGATCGCGCTTACCACCTTCGACCAAGGCAAACGCCGGAATGTTGTAGTTCAGGAGTTCGGACACCCGCGGCGCAGCGAGCCAGATATACGAGCGCAGTTCCTCGAGTGCCCGCTGCGTTTCCTTGGGTTGCGCGAAGATGTACGCATCCACTTCCTTCGACCTAGTCTTTTCTTTGCCCATTACCGGGTCCGGAGTCGAGTCTTTCAGTCACGCATCGCGCAAGAGACCAGATTTAACTCCAAGAACCACGGGAGCGCGGCGCTATGCGCGTCCCGTGGACTGCCGGGTTGGGCTGGTCCAACGTTGACTAACGCACTCGCACTGGAAGGCTGCACGCCGAATAATAGATTTTGCAGTTTCTGAAATCGTTCGAGCATTTTTCCACGGCTCTTTCCTCCACTTCGCGCAAGTCCGGTCCTCTTGCGGCAACATTGCCGCTCGCGCCCCAGGCCAAGGCAACACATTGACTGTAATAGGCAACTTTAAGTTTGCAGGATTCTTTTCCGGCACGGTCTCGGCAATCTTTTAGTGCCTCTTCAATTGCCTCATCCTTGGTCTTCTTGGAAACCGCTTGTCCCATCGCTCCGTTGGCGGTGGCAATGGCACCCCAGCGGTCCTCCCATACCTCCTGTGCTGCTTGCGACGCTTCGGGTTCGTTGTCTTCCGATTCGTCGCCAATGCCGCCATTCATCGGCGCACAACCATGCCAACCCGCCTGATCGCCCCCGGTCGGATAGTAACCGGGCGGGCAATTTCCTTCCGCACTAGCATCGGCGGAAAACATTGCCGTTGCGCTCAAAAGGAAGACCTGAAGCATCAGATATTTAAGAGTCGTCATTTCGTTCTCCAGCTAGTTGATGAATTTCCATTTCAAGGCTATCCAGCCGATGTAGACAGTTCCAATGACCTCAACACTTGCAAAGAAGATATATGAAGAAATGAAGAATGAGTATTGCCACCACCAACAACGAGGATAGTCGTCATGATTGCAGCGGTGAATTTGCCAAGCGATTGATCCGACAAGACGCACAGCGCGGCGGGGACCCAACAGAGCAGCGATTGGTCAGCCCGGTTGATGATGGGTTAGCCGATCAATGCTACGCATTGACTGGATAACGACTTGGGATCGCAATCCGATTCCAAGCATTGATCACGACACCGAGCCACTCGACTGCTGCAATCTCTTCAGTTGACAGAACGGAGGCAGCTTCGTTGTATACGGGTTCGGGAACCTGCCCCTCGGCAATTTGCGTCATCGCCTCGATAAGCGCAAGAGCCGCGCGTTCCTTCTCAGTGAAATACTGCGTTTCACGCCATGCTGGTAAGACGCTGACGCGGTCGCTGGATTCGCCGCAAGCCAGCGCATCTCGCGTATGAAGCCTGATGCAGAACGCGCATTGATTCAGCTGAGATGCACGAAGCCTCAACAAATGTGCAAACCCTTCAGCAATTCCAGCAGACGCGGCATATTCACTTGCTAGGCGATCAAGAGCGGCAACCGTTCCATATAACTCTGGAGCTGCCTTGCCCAGGTTGACTCGACATTCCATTGCAGAAATCTCCTCCGATGTTGGAGCATGGGTACATTCAACTGATGTCTGTGATTCTGGAGATTGCTCCGTCTTGGAACTCGAACTCCGAGCGGCCAGAGAGGTTTAGAACCTGCCCCTCCTTTAGGCCGTTCGGCAGATCGGTAGCGACGACTGCGTGAAAAGCGATGGTGGCGACCGCGACAGGGTATTGAATCTCGAAGGACTCGATTTTTTGATGCCTTTCCGAGAACAGCGATAGCGATTGCAGAGCAAGGGCCTTAAGTTCCGCGACTCCATTCGCGCTTGCGTTCACTACACCGGCAGAAATGTTCTTGAATTCCACTTGTGGGTGAAGGCCATTGAGCATGTCATCTACATCCTTGCGGTTGTAGGCGTCGATGTAGTGGTCGACGATGGCGCGAATTTCAGTGGGACTCAATTGGCATCTCCGTAAAATTCCGCCTAGCGTGATTTGTCCATCAAACCTGCAGATTGATCCGATCACCGGCCATCAACCATAACGATCCGTTGCTCCAAGAGTCGCGCCGCGATTGGCTTCCCGCGCAGTGGCTGAAGATATTTTCAGTATCAAACGGCCGGCAAATTCAGCCTTCCCCGCTTCCCC
>CAYUYC010000101.1:0-11308 GCA_964448945.1 uncultured Burkholderiaceae bacterium | reverse complement strand
TCCTCGCCCACGAGATCCATGGTCACGCCGTGCGCGAGGAAGGCCGCGAACGATTGCCCGGCCGTGCCTTGCAACTGGATGTGGATGGTGTCGTCGGGCAAACCGGCATGGCCGTACTTCTTGGCGACTTCGCCCGAGAGCATGGTGCCCACGGTGCGGTTCACATTGCGCACCGGCTGGATGAAGCTGACCCGCTCGCCGCGTTCGAGCGCCGGGGCCGCACGTTCGATGAGCTTGTGGTCGAGCGCCTTCTCGAGCGCGTGGTCTTGTTCTTCGACCTTGAAGCGCGGCACGTCGGCGCCGACGTCGGGCTGATGGAAGATGCGCGAGAAATCGAGCCCCTTGGCCTTCCAATGCTCGATGCCCTTCTTCATGTCGAGCAGATCGCTGCGGCCGATCAATTCTTCCATCGTGCGGATGCCGAGCTGCGCCATGATCTCGCGCGCTTCTTCGGCCACGAAGAAGAAGTAGTTCACCACATGCTCGGGCTTGCCCTGGAACTTGGCACGCAGCACCGGGTCTTGCGTCGCGACGCCGACCGGGCAGGTGTTGAGATGGCACTTGCGCATCATGATGCAGCCCTCGACCACCAGCGGCGCGGTCGCAAAGCCGAATTCATCGGCACCCAGCATCGCGCCGATCACCACGTCGCGGCCGGTCTTCATCTGGCCGTCGACCTGCACCGTGATGCGGCCGCGCAGACGGTTGAGCACCAGGGTCTGCTGGGTCTCGGACAAGCCGAGTTCCCACGGCGTGCCCGCATGCTTGATCGACGAGACCGGCGACGCGCCGGTGCCGCCGTCATGGCCGGCGATCACGACATGGTCGGCCTTGGCTTTCGATACGCCGGCAGCCACCGTGCCCACGCCCACTTCGGACACGAGCTTGACCGAGATCGACGCCTTCGGATTCGCGTTCTTGAGATCGTGGATCAGTTGCGCGAGATCTTCGATCGAGTAGATGTCATGGTGCGGCGGCGGCGAGATGAGGCCCACGCCCGGCACCGAGAAGCGCAGCTTCGCGATGTATTCGCTGACCTTGTGGCCGGGCAATTGGCCGCCTTCGCCGGGCTTGGCACCTTGCGCCATCTTGATCTGGATCTGATCGGCGCTGGTCAGGTATTCGGCGGTCACACCGAAGCGCCCCGACGCGACCTGCTTGATCTTGGAGCGCAACGAATCGCCGTCGGCCAATGTGATGTCGGCCGCCACGCGATCGCGGCCGATCACGCTCGCCAGCGTATCGCCGTTCTTGATGCCCGACTTGCGCTCGGGCGAGCGCAGCTCGGCCTGGTAGCGCAGCGGATCTTCGCCGCCTTCGCCGGTATTGCTCTTGCCGCCGATGCGGTTCATCGCCACGGCGAGCGTCGCATGCGCTTCGGTGCTGATCGAGCCCAGCGACATCGCGCCGGTGGCAAAGCGCTTGACGATCTCCTTGGCGGGTTCGACTTCGTCGAGCGCGATCGCCTTCGTCGGATCGATCTTGAACTCGAACAGGCCGCGCAGCGTCATGTGACGCTTGGTCTGATCATTGATGACGCGCGCGTAATCCTTGTAGGTCTGGTAATTGTTCTGGCGCGTGCTGTGCTGGAGCTTGGCGATCGCATCGGGCGTCCACATGTGTTCTTCGCCGCGGATGCGGAACGCGTATTCGCCGCCCGCGTCGAGCATGTTGGCCAGCACCGGATCGCCGCCGAAGGCGCCGACATGCAGACGGATCGCTTCTTCGGCCACATCGAACACGCTGATGCCTTCGACGTTGCTGGGCGTGCCGAAGAAGTACTTGTCGACGAGTTCCTTCGACAAGCCGACCGCTTCGAAGATCTGCGCGCCGCAATACGACATATAGGTGCTGATGCCCATCTTGGACATCACCTTCTGCAGCCCCTTGCCGATCGCCTTGGTGAAGTTGTAGATCGCCTTTTGCGCATCGACGCCCGCGGCACCGCCCTTGGCGGCGATGTCCATCAAGGTTTCGAGCGCGAGATAGGGATGCACCGCCTCGGCACCGAAGCCCGCGAGCAGTGCGAAGTGATGCACCTCGCGCGCCGAGCCGGTTTCGACGACCAGGCCGGTGCTCGTGCGCAATCCTTTGCGCACCAGATGGTGATGGATGGCGGATGTTGCCAGCAGCGCGGGAATCGCGACATGGTCGCGATCGACCCGACGATCGGAAACCACCAGGATGTTGTGACCATCGCGGACCGCATCGACGGCTTCGGCGCACAACGAAGCAATGCGTGCTTCGATGCCGGCCTTGCCCCAGCTCACCGGATAGGTGATGTCGAGTTCGTAACTCTTGAACTTGCCCGAGGACAGCTTGGCGATGTTGCGGATCTTGGCCATGTCGTCGAAGTTCAGCACCGGCTGGCTGACTTCGAGACGCATCGGCGGATTGGTGTTGTTCAGGTCGAGCAGATTGGGCTTGGGTCCGATGAAGGACACCAGCGACATGACCATTTGTTCGCGGATCGGATCGATCGGCGGATTGGTCACCTGCGCGAACAACTGCTTGAAGTAGTTGTACAAGGGCTTGAGCTTGTTGCTCATCACCGCGAGCGGCGAGTCGTTGCCCATCGAGCCCGTAGGCTCCTCGCCGTTGGCGAGCATCGGACCGAGGATGACCTTGAGATCCTCCTGCGTATAACCGAAGGCCTGCTGGCGATCGAGCAGCGAGGTCGCGAAATTCTCGGGCTCGCCGGCGTTCTCGACATCGTCGAGCTTGATCGCGATGCGCTTGATCCATTCCTTGTAGGGCTTGGCGTTGGCGAGCGCGTCCTTGAGTTCCTTGTCGTCGATGATGCGGCCCTGATCCATGTCGATCAAGAACATCTTGCCCGGCTGCAGGCGCCACTTCTTGACGATCTTGTGGTCGGGAATCGGCAGCACGCCCGACTCCGAAGCCATGATGACGTGATCGTCGTCGGTGACGATGTAGCGCGCCGGACGCAGGCCGTTGCGGTCGAGCGTGGCGCCGATCTGGCGGCCGTCGGTGAAGGCGATCGCGGCCGGGCCGTCCCACGGCTCCATCATGGCCGCGTGGTACTCGTAAAAGGCGCGGCGGTTGTCGTCCATCAGGGTGTGCTGTTCCCATGCTTCGGGAATCATCATCATCACCGCGTGGGCGAGCGGATAACCGGCGATCGTCAACAGCTCGAGGCAGTTGTCGAAGCAGGCGGTATCGGATTGGCCGGCATAGATCAGCGGCCAGATCTTGGGCAGATCCTCGCCGATGACCGGCGACTTCATCACGCCTTCGCGCGCGCGCATCCAGTTGAAGTTGCCCTTGACCGTGTTGATCTCGCCGTTGTGCGCGATCAGGCGATAGGGGTGGGCCAACTGCCATTCGGGGAAGGTGTTGGTCGAGAAGCGTTGGTGCACCAGTGCCAGTGCCGAAACCACGCGCGCATCTTGCAGATCGCGGTAATAGCGGCCGACCTGATCGGCGAGCAGCAAGCCCTTGTAGACCACGGTGCGCGCCGACATCGAGACCGCGTAGTACTCCTTGCCGTGCTTGAGCTTCAAGCGCAGCACACGATGGCTGGAAGTCTTGCGGATCAGGAACAGCTTGCGCTCGAGCGCATCGGTCACCATGACATCGGGGCCGCGACCGATGAACACCTGACGGATCACCGGCTCTTTCTCGCGCACCGCGGGTGACATCGGCATGTCGGTATCGACCGGCACATCGCGCCAGCCGAGCAGCACCTGGCCTTCATCGCGGATCGCGCGTTCGATTTCTTGCTCGCAAGCCATGCGCGAAGCATGTTCCTTGGGCAGGAAGATCATGCCGACGCCATATTCGCCCGCCGGCGGCAAGGTGACGCCCTGCTTGGCCATCTCGGCGCGATAGAACTCATCGGGGATCTGGATCAGGATGCCAGCGCCGTCGCCCATCAGCTTGTCGGCACCGACCGCGCCGCGATGGTCGAGGTTCTGCAGGATGAGCAGGCCTTGTTCGATGATCGCGTGGCTCTTGCGGCCCTTGATGTTCGCGATGAATCCAACGCCGCAGGCGTCGTGCTCGTTCGCGGCCCGATACAGACCGTTTTCTTCAGCGAGCGCGCGCTGGATATCGATGTCGTGACGCTGCTGCGGCGCCTGGCTGTGGTCCATGGCATTCCCCGTGTGGCCAAAAGTGTCGGGGAACTATAGTGCAACGCATCAGCATGAACAATCGGATTTAAATGGGGTCAGACTCTTATTAAGAGTAGCCGGCGTCAAGCGCATCATTTATTGGGGACATTCTACGAAGCGGACTTCCGCGGGCGCCCTCGTGCCGCGGCCAGCGGACGCCGCGATACCGATCCCTCAATGCGTGCGGCAAAGGCTTCATCCCCCAGGATCCAGCCTTTGCGGGCCGCTGCACGGATGGCCTCGATCTCGCCAGGCGATGGCGCTTCTTCCAGCAGATGGCGATACGCGGCTTGGCGGTCGAAGGGGGTGTTGGCAAGCCCCCAATATGCCGGGTGGTCAGTGAGCCATGGCTCCGAATTGATGCCGACGTGATGCGCACAACTCGACCACGGGTAGTGCGTCGGGTCCGTCGTCAACGCGGCACGCACCGGATTGAGTTCGACATGACGCATCACCGGGAGCAAGTACCGATCCGGATCCAGTACGGTGGAACGGTACCGGCCTTCCCATAAGGTACCGGTGCGGCCAACGCGCTGATTGAAGTAGGCGACATAGCGGCGTCCGACCGATTGCAGCATCCGGCTGATGGAGCGCTCGTGCGTGGGCGTGCCGAGCAAATGAAAATGGTCGGGCATGAGGACGTAGGCATGCACGGCGACGCCGTGCTCGCGCGCGGCGTCGCGCAGCCAGCCGAGAAACGCCTTGCGATCGGCATCCTCGATGAAGATGGGCTGCTTGCCGTTGCCGCGCTGCGCGACCAACTGCGGCAGCCCGGGCACGTATAGGCGCGCAAGACGGGCCATGAGGTCAGACCGTATCGATATCGAACAGCCGTCGATGCTCGCGTATCGCGTAGCGGTCGGTCATGCCGGCGATGTAGTCCGCGATCGCGCGCGGCAGCCCATCGATGGTTGCGCGCTCTTGGTATTGATCCGGCAGTAGCCGCGGCTCACCTTCAAACGCGCCAAACAGATCCTTGATGATGCGTTGCGCCTTGTTGGTCATGCGCACCACGCGATAGTGCCGATACAGGGCTTGCATCAGGAACGCCTTCAACGCCTGCGACTTGCCTGCGACGTCTGGAGAAAAGCCGACCAACACCGGGCAACGATGAATTTCGTCCGCGGACTGCGGCGTGTGTTGCTGCAATCGGTTCCGTGCGGTTTCGATGAGATCGACGATGAGCGTGTTGATCATGCGTCGGATGGTCTCATGCACCAAGCGCCTGCCCTTGATCTGCGGGAAGGCGCTCAAGGCAGCGCGCTCGTGCTCGGCAAAGAGCGGAACGCCGCGCAAATCATCGAACTCGATCAGCCCCGAGCGCAGCCCGTCGTCCACGTCGTGATTGTTGTAGGCGATCTCGTCGGCAAGATTGGCGATCTGCGCTTCCACGCTTGGACGCAGATCGTCGATGAAGCGTCGGCCGAGTTCGCCAAGACGCTCGGCATTGGCGCGCGAACAATGCTTGAGGATGCCCTCGCGGGTTTCGTACGTGAGATTCAATCCATCGAACCCACCGTACCGTTCCTCGAGCTGATCGACGACGCGCAGACTTTGCAGGTTGTGCTCGAAGCCACCATGCGGTGCCATGCATTCGTTGAGCGCGTCTTGGCCAGCATGACCGAAAGGCGTATGCCCCAGGTCGTGCGCCAATGCGATCGCTTCGGTCAGATCCTCGTCGGCCCCCAACGCGCGGGCAATGGAGCGCGCGATCTGTGCGACCTCGATCGAGTGCGTCAATCGCGTACGGAACAGATCGCCTTCGTGATTGACGAAGACTTGGGTCTTGTATTCCAACCGACGGAAGGCCGCGCTATGGATGATGCGGTCGCGGTCGCGTCCGAATTCGCTGCGCTCGGAAGCGGCCGGCTCGGGATGCACGCGACCACGCGTCAGCGCGGGATTGGAGGCCCATGGCGCGCGCATGCCCGGACTCAATCGGGTTGACCAGTCGCCAACAAGCACGCACGCACGACGTCATCGGGTACGCGCTCGAGTGCTGCTTGGCCGATCGCGCGCAGCACGACATAGCGCACGTCGCCGCCCTCGGCCTTCTTGTCGATGGCCATCAAATCCAGATAGCGCTGAGCACCGAGCAGCGGCGCCTGCACGGGCAACCCAGCCGCCGCTACGAGTGCGCGAATGCGCGCAACGTCGCTCTCGGCGAGATAGCCGAGCCGCCGGGACAGCTCCGCGGCCAGCACCATCCCCGCTCCGACCGCCTCGCCGTGCAGCCACGCGCCGTAGCCGAGACCGGCTTCGATCGCATGCCCAAACGTGTGTCCGAAGTTCAAGAGCGCACGCACCCCGCTTTCGCGTTCGTCGCTGCGCACGACTTCCGACTTGATCTCGCATGAACGCCGAACCGCATGCTCCAGCGCTGTGGGATCACGCTCGCGCAATGCGTTCATATGCGCTTCGCACCACGCGAAGAACGCGGCATCGACAATCGCGCCATGCTTCACCACCTCCGCCAACCCTGCGGACAATTCACGCGCAGGCAGCGTATCCAAGGTCGCCAGGTCGGCAATGACGGCGCGAGGCTGGTGGAAAGCGCCGATCATGTTTTTTCCAAGCGGATGATTGATGCCGGTCTTTCCCCCCACCGAGGAATCGACCTGCGCGAGCAGCGTCGTTGGCACCTGGATGAAGTCGATGCCCCGCATGAAGGTCGCGGCGGCAAAGCCTGTCATGTCGCCGACCACGCCGCCGCCGAGCGCGATGATGGTCGTCTTGCGATCACAGCGGTTGCTCAACAGCGCGGTGTAGATCTGGTCGAGCGTGGCGGCGTTCTTGTGGGACTCACCATCCGGCAGTCGAACGCTCACCACATCGATTCCGGAAGACATCAGTGCGCTCGTCAGGGCCGGCTCGTAGATCGGCCCCACGACGTCATTGCTGACAATGGCAACTCGTCGACCGCGCAGGAACTGTGCATACAGTCGAGCATCGGTGAGTATTCCTCGTCCGATATGGATCGGGTAGCTGCGAGCGTCGAGATCGACGGTCAAAGAAATCATGCATGAGCCCCTGGGCGCGGCGAAGAGCCGGGATTCTGCGCGATGCGTGTGCTCAGGACAAATCGGGGTTCAACGCGCCCTCTGCAGCGCTCACCAACTTGATGACTTGCTCGGCCACGCTCGCCGCCGAAGGACGCCCTGTTTCGACGACGGCATGCGCCACCTCTCGATATAGCGGGTCGCGCATCGCGTAAATGCGCTGAATTTCGGCACGAGGATCGGCAGTCTGCAAAAGCGGGCGATTCTTGTCGCCACGCGTGCGATGCCACAGCACGGTGGGCGAGGCGTGCAAGTAGACAACGAAACCGCTACGACGAAGCAACTCCCGATTTGTTGGATCCAAGACTGCGCCGCCGCCGGTTGCGATGACAGCATTTTGGCGCCCGCAGACCTCATCCAAGGCCTGCTTTTCCCGAACTCGAAAACCTGCCTCTCCTTCGAGCTCGAAAATTACCGGGATTCGCACACCACAGCGCTCGGTAATGAACACATCAATATCAACAAACTCTCGTCCCAGTCGATGTGCAAGAGCGCGTCCAATCGTGCTCTTACCCGAGCCCATGGGACCAACGAGGATGATTGACTGAGACATATGAAATGAAATGGGGAGCGCCGCTGGCGCCCCCCAAATAGACAGCCCTGCTTGAACCCGCCTACTTCACCGCGAATCAGCGCAGTCCGCGGCTCGTCGCGGGTTGTCGCCGGTTGTCAATGTCGTATAAGCCGTCGACGTCCCGGTCACCGTGCCAAACGGACTAGGTGTAAACGGCGGGGTGGATTCCGCTTGAATGTCCGCGGTCGATGCGAGGAACCAATAGGTGTAGACGGCACGCCCTTCCGATGCTCCCACAGCAGCGCGGACCTCAATATCTTCGACGGTCCAAAGAGCATAACTCTTCGAGTACTCGACCGACAAAGTCACGAATCCAGTGCTGTCAGTAATTCCATTGTTTTGTACCGTCACCGCGGCAACCTGACCGGGCTCAAGCTTGCCGCTGGAATTGAAATCCTCGCCTGCGTCAAGACTTCCATCATCGTCACGATCCTCGTTAGGACACCACAGTACGTCGGCGGGCACTTCCGGCACTGCTTCTTCCGGGAAAGAAGCTGTCCGACCCGCGTAACTCTGAATCGCGCCCATCGGTACGCCAGAATTGCCATCGCCCGTCGTGTAGCTCCAACCAGTCCCCGCCTTTGCGAGCCGCCCCTTCCCAAACCACTTCGGTCGCAACTGCACCGACACCTTGGCGCCTTCAACCGGTTGCCCAGCATTATCGGTCACCACCACTGAGAAGGACTTCCGATAATTCAAGTCGCTCCGGGTCGATTCGATCGTCGTGCCAGTGCCGATACGCACAAACAATGCCCCGCCGGCAAACGTCAGGTAGACCGGTTTCTCGTTGCTGTTACAGGGGTTCTGTGGCACGGACGTAGCGGGTGTCGATAACGTCTCGACACTCGCACAAACGACGATGCCATTGGTACCACTGGTTTGACTTCCAGGAATCAGATAAGTGGTGGCGGTCCCTCCTGCACCACTGGGAATTCCCGGATTCGTGCCATCACTCAGTCGATCAAACGTCGAACTGATCGCGGAGCCATCTCCGCGTCGGAAATGGACCAATGCATTCTGAACAAGCGCACCATTCGCGCCCGTAATCGTCGCGACGATTTTCGCCTGATTGGTGGTAGAACCGGTGGCGTTGATATTCACGACCGACGGAGTGGCCTGAACGGAGAAATCGAGCGGCGCTGTTGAAGGGGGCGGTGTAGTACCCGAGCCAACGTCGATCGAAATAGAACCTGAAGCTCCACCTGCTGACGCCGACACAACATCGGTGCCTGCGCTCTTTGGTGAGTAGGCCACCCTCACCTTTCCCTGCGCATCGGTAGTACCGGCGGTAGCGGAGGTCAGTGGCGTCAGCGGTGAACTGTACGTGACAGCTTGACCAGCAATTGGTTGGCTTGACGAATCCAGCAACAAGAAATCGATGTACGCGCCAGTGGGATTCACCGTCACGCTGCTGGCCGATGGAGTCACCGCGAGCGTGGTTCCCGTCACTGTCACCGTCGCGACTGACGACACCGACCCAGACGTCGCCGTGATGGTGATAATGCGATTACTGCGATCTGTACCCCCAGCGCTCACCACCGCTGAGATAGTGCCATTATCGGCAGTCGTGTTCGCAGATGCTGCAACCGATCCGCTGCTGACTGAAACCGCCACCGGTGCAGCCGCTAGCGCTACGCGGGACGCATTCAAGACGGTCACCGTTGCAGTAGCCGATCCCCCCGCGGACGGAACCTGATTCTTGTCGAGCTGAATATCGATGAATGCTGCGTTGGAAGTGGTGTCTGTCGTGTCCAATCCCGGCGCGGCACCTCCGCATCCGCCGAGAATACCCGCGGAAACAAAGGCGGCGACGCCCCACTTCACAACTTTCGCACCGAGAAATCGTTGCATGTGGCTCATATGAGCATCCTCTTATCGAGCAACAAAGGCCGTGCCGGAAATGATGCGCGGCGTCAGGAAGATCAAAAGTTCGCTCTTGTTATTGACCCGCGCAGTGTTGCGGAACAAGGCTCCGAGGTAGGGAATATCACCGAGCAACGGCACCTTCGTGACCGTGCTGGTCTCGGTCATCGTATAGATGCCGCCGATCACCACGGTTCCACCGTTCTCGACCAACACCTGGGTCTGAACATTTTTGGTATTGATTGCAGGACCGGAACGGGTATCGACACCGCGACTGTCTTTGTTGACATTGACCGTGAGAATCACACCGCCCTCCGGAGTGATCTGCGGCGTGACGTCAAGCTTCAACACCGCCTTACGGAACGCGATGCTAGTCGCGCCACTTGAGGTCGACTGCTCGTACGGAATTTCTTCCCCATCTTCGATCGTGGCACGCACCTGATCGGCCGTGATGACGCGCGGACTGGAAATGATGCGACCCTTGCCGTCCGATTCGAGCGCCGAGAGTTCAAGGCTGATGTACTTGGACAAGCTAGCGTTAAACAACGTGATGCCAAGCGCGCCCGCACTGAATCCGTTCAATGAGGCCGCTGGCAAGTTCACGAAGTCGGAACTCGAAATCGAGAAGTCCCCCGACGTCACGGTGTTCGTCGTCGTCGTGGAATTGGTGTTGGTGTCGTTGATCGAGACGTTTCCGCCCGTCACTGAGCCGTACACCCCCGTACCAGCCACTTCTCTTGGCACACCGCTGTTTCCGCTCAAGCGAACGCCAAGATTGCGGCTGAACCCGTCGCTTGCCTCGACGATGCGCGCCTCGATCAATACCTGACGTGTCGGAATATCGATCTGGCGAATCAGCCGACGAATGTCTTCGAGCTTCGAAGCGATGTCTTGAACGAACAGCTGATTCGTGCGCGCATCGGGCACCGCGCTGCCACGCTTCGAGAGGATGCGCTGCTTGTCGTCGCCGATGATCTTCATGACCTCGGCCGCCTTCTGATAATTCAGTTGGAAGCTTTCGGTACGCAACGGCTCCAACTCAGCGATGGATTGCTTCGCCTCGAGATCAAGCTTTTCCTTCGCAGCGAGTTCCTCACGCGGCGCGACCCAGATCACGTTGCCGTTCTTGCGCATATCCAGACCCTTGGCCTGGAGGACGATATCCAGGGCCTGATCCCACGGCACATCGCGCAACCGCAACGTCAAGTTGCCCGACACAGACTCGCTGGTGATGATGTTGAGGTTCGTAAAGTCCGCGATCACTTGGAGAACCGCGCGTACCTCGATGTTCTGGAAGTTCAACGACAGCTTCTCGCCCTTGTAACCTTGCTGGGTTCCTTGGAAGAGCTTGTTCGGATCTTCCTTGACTGGACGCACTTCAACCACGAACTGGGTGTCGCTCTGATATGCGTTGTGCTCCCACAAACCCTTCGGCTCAATGACCATGCGAACGTTGTCACCGATGGTGCTCGTGGTCACGGCCTGCACGGGCGTACCGAAATCGGTGACGTCAAGCTTACGACGCAAATTGTTGGGCAGCGCGGCCTTCAGGAAGTCCACGACGATCGTCTGGCCTTGTTGGCGAATATCGACACCCGTTTGCGTATCGGAAAGATCGACGATCACACGACCTTCACCATTGCGGCCGCGACGAAAATCGACGCCACGCACGCTAT
>CAYUYC010000100.1:0-11334 GCA_964448945.1 uncultured Burkholderiaceae bacterium | reverse complement strand
GCTCGCGCCCTATGCGCAAAGCTATGTGCGTCTCGCGCGGCCCGAGGCTTCGCCGGTCAGCGCCGATTGGGGGCGCGACAACCGCATGGTCTCGTTCCGGGTGCCGCCGTCCAACGCGAAGAACCGGCGCGTCGAACATCGGCTGCCGGGCGCGGATTCCAATCCTTACCTGACCATGGCCTTGATGCTGGGCACCGGCCTCATCGGCATCGAACGCAAGCTCGCGCCGGGGCCGGAGATCATCGGCATGCCTTCGCAAGCGAGCGACCGGGTGCTGCCGCGCACGCCCGAGACCGCGCTGGCCGCCTTCGAGGCCGACCCCATCGTGCGCGAAGTGCTCGGCGCGCCGCTGGTGCAGTTGTATTCGATGATCAAGCACCACGAGCTTGAAGAACAGCGCGCCGATCCGCTGTTCGCACGCAAATACCTGTTGTCGCGCGCCTGAGACTGTAGGACCGCTGCGGCGCGCCGCCACGTGCGAGCGCGCCGTTTTCTGGCCTGGTCAGGCCGCGCCGAAGCGCTCGCGCAAGACGTTCTTCTGCACCTTGCCCATGGTGTTGCGCGGCAACTCGTGCACCACGAACACGCGCTTGGGCACCTTGAAGTTGGCGATCTTGGCCTTGAGCGCCGCGATCAATGCATCGGCATCGAGCTTGGCGCCCGGGCGCGGGACCACGACCGCGGTCACGGCTTCGCCAAAGTCCGCATGCGGCACGCCGATCACTGCCGATTCGGCGACGCCGTCCATCTCGTCGAGATAGCTCTCGATCTCCTTCGGATAGACGTTGTAGCCGCCGGTGATGATGAGATCCTTGCTGCGCCCGACGATGGACAAGTAGCCGTCGGCATCGAAACGGCCGACATCGCCGGTCTTGAACCAGCCGTCGGGCGTGAATTCCGCGCTGGTCTTTTCCGGCATGCGCCAATAGCCGGCAAACACATTGGGGCCGCGCACCTGGATGTCGCCGATCTCGCCGGTGGCGCAAGGCGTGCCCGCATGGCCGGTCTTGACGTCCTTCATCACGCGCACCTGCACCTCGGGCAAGGGCAGGCCCACGGTGCCGGCATGGCGCAATGCCGGGTCACCGTGATACGGATTGCTGGTGAGCATCACGGTTTCGCTCATGCCGTAGCGTTCGAGGATGGTATGGCCGGTGCGCTCGCGCCAGCGCGCAAAGGTCTCGCTCAGCAAGGGCGCCGAGCCCGAGATGAACAAGCGCATGTGGCGGCAGGCGTTTGCGTCGAGGCCTTCTTCCTGCAGCAGGCGCACGTAGTAGGTGGGGACGCCCATCATCATCGTGCAGCGCGGGAGCAAGGCCAGCATGCGTTTGGGATCGAGCTTGGGCAGGAAGATCTGCTTGGCCCCGGCGATCAAGGCGCCATGGCAGGCGACGAACAGGCCATGCACATGGAACAGCGGCAGCGCATTGAGCAGCACATCGCGCCCGCCGGCTTCGGCCTGATCGCTCCAGCCCACGTAGCGCCAGCCCCAATAATCGCGCAGCACCAGCGCATTGCTGCTCAGATTGCCGTGGGTGAGCATCGCGCCCTTGCTGCGCCCGGTGGTGCCCGAGGTGTAGACGATGGCGGCAAGATCGTCATTGCGGCGTTCGACACAGCCAAAGCGCGCGGATTGCGATGACGCGCGTTCGAGCAAGGAGCCGGTGCGGTCGTCGCCCAGGGTGTAGACATGGCCGACGCCGTGTCGGAACGCGAGCTTGCTCAGCCACGGAAAATTCTCGGGCGTGCACACGAAGACCGCGGGCTCGGCATCGCCGATGAAGTACTCGATCTCGGCTTGCTGGTAGGCGGTGTTGAGCGGCAGGTACACCAGACCCGCACGCAGACAGGCGAGGTACAGCATCAGCGCCTCGACCGATTTTTCGGTCTGGCAGGCGATGCGCACGCCGGGCGCGAGGCCCAGGCCGGCGAACAGGTTGGCGATCATCGCGCTGCCGCGATCGAGATCGTCCCAGGTGTAGTAAAGCGGTCCGCCGGTGGCGGTATAGGCCTCGATGCTGCAGGCCGTGCGTTCGGCGGGGAAGTTCTGTTCGAGGATCGCGTAAAGGTTGTCGTTCATGGCGCGCGGATGTCGAAGAAGACCGCCATGACGGGATGCAGCCCGGCGCCGGCCATGCCGGCACGCGGCCTGCGGCGCGATCCATCGGCGGAACGCGCGGATTATGTCCGAAGCGACTAGTTGCTGGCGGAGCGCACTTCGGTGATGTCCGAAATGCCTTGCAGCACTTTTTCGATGCCGTCCTGGCGCAAGGTGCGCATGCCTTGCTTCATCGCCATCTTGGCGAGTTCGTCCACGCGCGCGCCGGTCTGCAGCAAGTGGCGGATCTCGGGGGTGCCGCTGAGCAGTTCATGGATGCCGGCGCGGCCTTTGTATCCGGTGCCGTTGCATTTGGCGCATCCGGGCGCATGCCAATGGCGCAGGCGTCCGTTCTCGTCGGCAAAGCGCGACTTCCAGCGATCGAGCGTCGCCGTGCGCATCGCCGGGATGTCCTCGGCGTGGCGGCAGTAATCGGTGAGCAGGTTGTCGATCTGTTCGTCGGTCGCGGGCAAGGCGGCGCGGCATTCGGAGCACAGGCGGCGCACCAGGCGCTGCGCGAGCACGCCGAGCAGGGCGTCGGCAAAGTTGAACGGATCGAGCCCCATGTCGAGCAGGCGCACGATCGATTCGGGCGCGCTGTTGGTGTGCAGGGTCGACATCACGAGGTGGCCGGTCAGCGAGGCTTCGATCGCGATGCGCGAGGTTTCGAGGTCGCGCATTTCGCCGATCATGATCACGTCGGGGTCGGCACGCAAAAAGGCGCGCAGCGCATCGGCAAAGGTCCAGCCGATCTTGGGATTGACCTGCACCTGACGCAGCCCGGCCTGGGTGATTTCGACCGGATCCTCGGCGGTCCAGATCTTGCGCGAGGGCGTGTTGATGTACGCCAGGCACGAATGCAGCGTGGTGGTCTTGCCCGAGCCGGTCGGGCCGCAGACCAGAAAGAGTCCGTAAGGCCGCGAGGCGATGCGTTCGACGTCGCTGCGCACCTCGATGCTCAGGCCGAGCTTTTCGAGCGGCACCGGCTTGGCCGAGGCCAGGATGCGCATGACCACGTCTTCGAGCCCGTTGTTGGTCGGGATGGTCGCGACCCGCAACTCGATCTTGGCCGGACCGAAACGCGAAAAATCGATCTTGCCGTCCTGCGGTTTGCGCCGCTCCGAGATATCGAGCGTCGCCATGATCTTCAAGCGCGCCACCAGCGCGCGCCGATAGGTCGACGGCAGTTCCAGATAAGGATGCAGTTCGCCGTCCTTGCGAAAGCGGATGCGCGTCTTCTGGGCGCCCGGATAGTTTTCGATGTGGATGTCCGACGCGTTTTGCGAATACGCATCGAGGATCATGGTGTTGACCAGCCGGGTCAGCGCAGTGTCCGACTCGCTGATGGACTTGCCTTCGACTTCCTGGCTGCCGCCGGTTTCTTCGGCGGCCAATTGCTCGGCCAGGTCGTTGACGTCGGTGTGTTCGAACTCGATCGGCGCGTCGCCGTCCATCGTGTGCGTGCGATACAGGCGGCGCAAGGCCGGCTCGATCGAATGCATGGGCGCGAGCACGGGACGGATCTTGCGCTGGGTGATGAACTTGAGTTCATCGAGCGCCGGCGTGCGCCAGGGGTCTTCGAGCGCCACCGCGAGCGTGCCGTCGCGTTCGGCCAGGGGCACGACCTTGAGCCGATCCGCCATCGGGTGGGGCACCAGCAGCAAGGCGCCCGGTTCGACCAGAAAGTGCTCGATCTCGACCGTGGGCATGCCCAGCGTGCTGGCCAGCGCCATTTGCAGCGTCATCTCGTCGATCACGCCTTGTTCGAGCAAGGTCTTGCCCAGCGGCATGCGGGTGCTTTTCTGCGCCTGCAAGGCCTTGGCCAGTTGTTCCTTGTTGACCACGCCATTGGCGATCAGGTATTCGCCCAGGCGTTGTTGCGGACGGCCCGCCGATTCGTCGAGCGCTTTCCAGAGCGCTTCGGGCGTCTTGACCTGGGTGTCGAAGACGAAATCGTCGTCGACCAGGGCCAGCGAAATCTTGGGCACAGTCGCGGTGCCGTTGGCGTCGCGTTGGATGAACTCGGAGAACGCGACGCTCGGGATGAAGCTGCGGCGCAGATTGCGCTGTTCGTCGGCGACGAACAGAAACACCCCGCGCGATTGCTCGATGATGACGTTGGCTTCACCTTTGACCTTGCTGCCGTCGCGGTACTCGATGGTGTAGCGCTGCGGTCCCGGCACGGTGGGCGGGGCATCGTCATGGACCGCGACCAGCGGCGTATCGAGGTGGATGGCCTTGATGGCCGAGAACGCCACGCTCATCGGCTTGCGCACACCGGCGATCGAGACCGACACCAGCCGCGCGTCGGGTTCGAAATGCGCGATCGCACCGGTCAGCGGCGCACCATGGAACAACTCGATCCGGCACGCCAGCGGGTCATGTCCGGCGATGTCGGGCGTATAGCCGGTGATCGGCAACGCGGGCCAATCCAGCGCATAGCTGTCGCGCGCAGGGACGAGGGCCAAAGTCTGTTCGGGGGCACCCATGGTTCGTCAGTATGAAAAGCACTCGGCCATTGCGCCGATGTTCGTATCAGACACCCGCAAGACGCCGCCCAATCGCACAAAAAGGGCAAGCAAGGCCGGGCTGTTTTGGCCGTGACCCGCCCCCGCGCTGGCGTTGCGCCCATGGGAAGCCCCGCGATCGGAACGGGTGACGGCGGCTGGTGCGATGCAGCAGGCTAGAATCCGATTTTGCGGTTACCGACGGTCCCGATGAACGCTCCCCAGACCTTGCGCGCTGTGCTGCCCGCCGACGACGCGGCCCCGCGCTTGCGCGAGATTCCCTACAACTACACCTCGTTTTCGGATCGCGAGATCGTGATCCGGCTGCTCGGGGTCGATGCCTGGCGCGCGCTCGACGAATTGCGCACCGAACGCCGCACCGGACGCAGCGCCCGCATGCTCTACGAGGTGCTCGGCGACATCTGGGTCGTGCAGCGCAATCCGTATCTGCAGGACGATCTGCTCGCCCATCCCAAGCGGCGCCGGGCGCTGGTTGAAGCGCTCTGGCATCGGCTGCACGAGATCGAGCGTCGCCGCACCGGCAGCGAAACCCTGGATACGCATGCGCAGGAGCGCGACGGCAAGGTCGCGATGCTGCTCGAAGCTGCGCGCCTCGCGGTCGAGGCGTTTGCGGGCGATTTCGACCGCACTGCCGAAAAACGCAAACAAGTGCAGCGCATGCTCGGCCGCGTCACCGCCAAGGACAACATCAAGTTCGACGGCCTTTCGCGCGTTTCCCATGTGACCGACGCGACCGACTGGCGGGTCGAATATCCGTTCGTGGTGCTGACCCCGGACACTGAAGGCGAAATCGCCGCCCTGGTGCGCGGCTGCATCGCCTGCGGGCTGACCATCATCGCGCGCGGCGGCGGCACCGGTTACACCGGCGGCGCGGTGCCGCTCACGCCCTGGTCGGCGGTCATCAATACCGAAAAACTCGAACGCTGCAGCGCGGTCGAGCTGGTGCGTCTGCCGGCCGGCCCCGGTGAGGCGGAGCGCGATGTGCCCACGGTCTATTCCGAAGCCGGTGTGGTCACCAAGCGCGTGGCCGATGCGGCCGAAAGCGCGGGCTATGTGTTCGCGGTCGACCCGACCTCGATCGAGGCCAGTTGCATCGGCGGCAACATCGCGATGAATGCGGGCGGCAAGAAGGCCGTGCTCTGGGGCACCGCGCTCGACAACCTGGCCTGGTGGCGCATGGTGGACCCGCAAGGCGATTGGCTCGAAGTCACGCGCATCGGCCACAACCTGGGCAAGATCCACGATGTGCACGAAGCCGTGTTCGAGGTGGTCTGGAAAGACGGCCGCGACGCGCCCGACCGTGCGCGCGAATTGCGCCGCGAAACCTTGCGCATTGCCGGTAGCACCTTCCGCAAGACCGGCCTCGGCAAGGATGTGACCGACAAGTTCCTGGCCGGCCTGCCGGGCGTGCAAAAAGAAGGCTGCGACGGCCTCATCACCGCCGCGCGCTGGGTCGTGCACCGCATGCCGCGGCACATCCGCACCGTCTGCCTCGAATTCTTCGGCCAGGCGCGCGACGCGATCCCGAGCATCGTCGAGATCAAGGATTACCTCGACGGGCAGACCAGGCAAGGCGGCGCGATCCTGGCCGGGCTCGAACATCTCGACGAGCGCTATCTGCGCGCGGTCGGCTATGCGACCAAGTCCAAGCGCGGCGTGTTGCCCAAGATGGTCTTGATCGGCGACATCGTCGGCGACGACGAAGACCGCGTGGCCGCCGCCGCGAGCGAAGTGGTGCGCATGGCCAATGCGCGCGTGGGCGAAGGCTTCGTCGCCGCGAGTGCCGACGCGCGCAAGAAGTTCTGGGCCGACCGCGGCCGTACCGCCGCGATCGCGCGCCATACCAACGCCTTCAAGGTCAATGAAGACGTGGTGATTCCGCTGCCGCGCATGGGCGAATACACCGACGGCATCGAGCGCATCAACATCGAGCTGTCGACGCGCAACAAGCTGCAGATCCTGGCCGAACTCGACCGCGCGCTGACCGGCGAACAGCACGACCTCACGCGCTTGCTGGCCAAGGACGAAGACGGCGAATTGCCCACGCGCGAATTGCTCGAGGAGCGCATCGCGCAAGCGCGCGAGTTGCTCGAAAGCGCGCACGAGCGCTGGAGTTTCGTACTCGGCAATCTCGATGCACGCCTGGCCGATGCGCAAGCCGAGCTGGTGCGTCTGGGCTATGAAAAATTGCTCGACCAATTCGGCCCGCGCATCGCGATGCAGCCGACGGTGCGCGTCTTCGATCTGGTGCAGGACCGCACGATCCGCATTTCATGGAAGGCCGAAGTGCGCGCGACGCTGCGCCAATTGTTCGGCGGCGCGGCCTTCGGGCAGATCCTCAAGCTTTGCGAAGACACCCACAAGCGGGTGTTGCGCGGCCGGGTGTTCGTCGCGTTGCACATGCATGCCGGCGACGGCAATGTGCATACCAACATCCCCGTCAACAGCGACAACTACGCGATGCTGCAGGAGGCCAATGAAGCGGTGGCCCGCATCATGGCGCTCGCGCGTTCGCTCGACGGTGTGATCTCGGGCGAGCACGGCATCGGCATCACCAAGCTCGAGTACCTGACCGACGAGGAACTCGCGCCGTTCGCAGCCTACAAGCAGCGCGTGGACCCGCAAGGCCGGTTCAACAAGGGCAAGCTGCTGCGCGCGACCATGGAGGGCGCCGCGCCCGCGGATTTGAGCAATGCCTACACGCCAAGCTTCGGCCTGATGGGGCATGAGTCCTTGATCATGCAGCAGTCCGACATCGGCGCGATCGCGACCTCGATCAAGGACTGCCTGCGCTGCGGCAAATGCAAGCCGGTCTGCGCCACGCATGTGCCGCGCGCCAATCTGCTTTACAGCCCGCGCAACAAGATCCTCGCGACCTCGCTGCTGATCGAAGCCTTCCTGTACGAAGAACAGACCCGGCGCGGGGTGAGCCTCGTGCATTGGGATGAATTCTCCGACGTGGCCGACCATTGCACGGTCTGCCACAAATGCCTCTCGCCTTGCCCGGTCAAGATCGACTTCGGCGATGTCTCGATGAACATGCGCAATCTGTTGCGCAAGATGGGCAAGAAGAAGTTCAACGCGGGCGCGGCCGCCGCGATGTTCTTCCTCAACGCGACCGATCCCGAAACCATCAAGGCCACGCGGGCCGCGATGGTGGGCCTGGGCTTTCGCGCCCAGCGCTTTGCGCACCGGTTGTTCGCCAAGCTGGTCAAGGCGCAGACCCAGCATCCGCCGGCGACGGTCGGGCGCGCACCGCTCAAGGAACAGGTCATCCATTTCGTCAACAAGAAGCTGCCCGGCGGCCTGCCCAAGAAGACCGCGCGCGCCTTGCTCGACATCGAAGACAACACCGTGGTGCCCATCATCCGCGATCCGAAGGCGACCACGGTCGACAGCGAGGCGGTGTTCTATTTCCCGGGCTGCGGCTCGGAGCGCTTGTTCTCGCAAGTCGGGCTCGCGACCCAGGCCATGCTCTGGCATGTGGGCGTGCAGACGGTGCTGCCGCCCGGGTATTTGTGCTGCGGCTATCCGCAACGCGGCGCCGGCCAGTACGACAAAGCCGAGAAGATCCAGACCGACAACCGGGTGCTGTTCCACCGCGTGGCCAACACCCTCAACTACCTCGACATCAAGACCGTCGTGGTCAGTTGCGGCACGTGCTACGACCAGCTCGCGACCTATGAATTCGAGAAGATCTTCCCCGGCTGCCGCATCGTCGACATCCACGAATTCCTGCTCGAAAAAGGCGTGAAGCTCGAAGGCGTGACCGGTACGCGCTACATGTATCACGACCCTTGCCATAGCCCGATGAAGCAGCAAGACCCGCTCAAGACGGTCAATGCGCTCATCACCACGGCCGACGGCAGCAAGATCGCCAAGAACGAGCGTTGCTGCGGCGAATCGGGCACCTTCGGCACCGCACGGCCCGATGTCGCGACCCAGGTGCGTTTCCGCAAGGAAGAAGAAATGCGCGCCGGGGCCGACAAGTTGCGCGCCGACGGTTTCGCCGGCGAGGTCAAGATCCTCACCAGCTGCCCGTCGTGCCTGCAAGGGCTCACGCGCTACAACGACGACTCCGACACCCAGGCCGATTACATCGTGATCGAGATCGCCCGCCATGTGCTCGGCGAGCAATGGCTGCCCGAGTATGTCGCGCACGCGAACGCGGGCGGCATCGAGCGCGTGCTGGTCTAGCGGGGCGGGGCGCGCGAGGCCACAATGACGCCTCGCGCCGAGCCCGGCGCTTGATCGCCCCATTCGATGCCCACGTCCATGAATACCCGCAGCGCCCTCATCGTCGTCGACGTGCAAAACGATTTCTGCCCCGGCGGCGCGCTGGCCGTGCCCGAAGGCGATGCGGTCGTGCCGGTGATCAACGCGCTGGCCGCGCGCTTTCATAACGTGGTCCTGACCCAGGACTGGCATCCGCGCGGTCATGCCTCGTTCGCGTCTTCGCATCCGGGCCGGCAGCCGTTCGAGACCATGGCGCTGGCCTACGGTCCCCAGGTGCTGTGGCCCGAGCATTGCGTCCAAGGCAGCACGGGCGCCGCCTTGCATGCCGGTTTGCGCGTCGACCATGCGCAACTCGTGATCCGCAAAGGCTTTCGGCCGGACATCGACAGTTATTCGGCCTTCGTCGAGGCTGATCGCAAGACGACCACCGGCCTCGATGGTTATTTGAAGGCGCGCGGCATCACCGCCGTCTACGTCTGCGGTCTGGCCACCGATTTCTGCGTGGCCTGGACCGCGCTCGATGCGCGCGCGGCCGGCTATGCGGTGACGGTGGTCGAAGACGCCTGCCGCGGCATCGGCATGGGCGATTCGATCGGGGCGGCCTGGCGCCAGATGGCGGCGGCCGGTGTGGGCCGAGCCACTTCGGGAGCCTTGTCATGACCGGCTGCGAACTGTGCGATCTCCCCGGCGGCGAAGTGCTGGCGCGTACCCCGCAATACCGGGTGGTGCTGGTCGACGACCCCGACTTCCCGGGCTTTTGCCGCGTGATCTGGAATGACCATGTGCGCGAGATGACCGATCTCGACGGCCCCGATCGCGCCCTGCTCATGCAAGCGGTCTGGCGCGTCGAGGCCGTGGTGCGCGAGGTATTGCAGCCGACCAAGATCAATCTGGCCAGCCTGGGCAATGTGGTCCCGCATCTGCATTGGCATGTGATTCCGCGCTGGAGCGACGACAGCCGGTTTCCGCATCCGGTCTGGGCGCCGCCGCACGGCCTGGGCCGGTTCGAGCAACGGCCTTCGCAAGCGCGGATCCGGGCCTTGGCGACGCATTTGACTGACGCTTTTGCGTCGTCGTCGCGCTGAGTTGCGGCGCGGCGTTCACATCCGCTTGCGCAATACGCGTGCCGATCGGCGCGCTGGTTCGTAGAATCGATGCCGCGCGACCGGTGCCGGGTGTTTCCCGCACCGCAGCGCAGCCTATCGATTGATCTTCACTTTCGGAACGCGACCCGACGATGAGTGCTGCCGCCGATGTGTTTGTCCCCGCCGATGCCGCGAGCGCGCAGCAATGGATGGTGCGCTTTGGCGGGCTCGAGGCCGGGTTGTTCGTGGTGCAGGCCGGCACGATGCTCGCCGACTTCGTCACCCGCCCACGGGTGGCGGTGCCGCAATTGGCGGTGCTCGAAACCATCCGCACCCGCCTGGTCGAGACCTTGCGCGTGCAATTCGCCGAGCACGAATTCCGCACCGTGCCCATGGCGCCTGCCGAGGCGGCCAATTTTCTCGACACGCTGGTGGTCGCCCGCACGCTGCGCGACGCCTATGCGCGTCTGGTCGAGGCGAGTCCCGACGACCCGATGCGGGCGCCCGATCCGCAAGACCGCCAGACCTCGCGCGATCTGCTCGCGATCTTCGGTGCTCAGCAACGCACGGTGTCGGCGCGGGCGATCGCGGTGCAGCGCGTGCTCGCGACCCAGTCGCAGATCATCTCGTGGAGCTATCGCGCACGGTCGACCATCGAGCAGCAGGATTGGGATTGCCTGATGCGTTACGCCAAGGCCGCGCGGGTGCTCGGCGTGGCCGAGGCGCCGGTGTTCGATCCGACCATGCCCGATGTGCTCGCTAATGCGCGCGCTTGCGTGGCCACGGCGGTGCTGGTGATGCTCGCGCGCCCCGGCGGCATGTCGCCGCTCGAGTTCTCGACCATGCGCGACATCGCGCGCCGGCATAGCGCCAAGGTCAAATACCGAATCGACGAAGGCGCCGACGCGTCCAAGCCCGGGCCGTGGCCGTCGTTTTCCACGCCCTTCGCCACACTGCGCCTGGACACGCGTCCGATCACCGACGAACTCAAACGCCTCGCCGCCGAACTCGATGCCGGGTATACGCCCGAATCCTTGTCGCTCGACAAACGCTTGTCGCCGGTGACCGCGCGCGAAGTCATCGCCAAGCTGCTGGCCGCCTGGCGCATGCCGGCCACGCATTCATCGAGCTGGCGCCGTTCGCTCGGGCAGCAGGCGCTGGCCATGCCGAGCTGGCATGCGATCGTCGCGAGCTTCACCAAGGGCGAGTTCGATCCGACGGTGACGCAAACCCAGAGCGTCTATCAATATCGGCGCCGCGACGACGAATCGATCATCAATCGCGAGGACCCGGCGGTCCTCAAGATGCGCAACCTGTTCCGCGAGGCCGAAAGCTGGGGCGTCGAAGGCGAGAACGCGCAAGGCTTCCTGTTCCGCCGCGAAAAGAC
>CAYUYC010000099.1:0-11541 GCA_964448945.1 uncultured Burkholderiaceae bacterium | reverse complement strand
GTCACATTGATGGCCACGACGCCCAGGCCCACCGTCGCGGTGGCGCCGCTGCCGCCACCGCCTTGCGCGACGATCGACACCGTCGGCGCCAGGGTGTAGCCGGAACCGCTGTTGCTCACGGTGATCTTGTCGATCTTCAGCGTGGCTTGCGCGGTGGCGCCGGCTTCGGTGGCGCTGGTGGCATCGGAGAACACCACGCGCGGCGCGGTGACGTAACCGGTACCCGGCTGGGTCACGATCACGCTGTTGAACGCGGCGCTGGGCGTGCCCGGCGTGAACTTGAATTGCGGTTCCTTGAGCGAGCCGACATAGATGCTGGCGAACGAGCCGCTGGCGTCGTTCCAGGTCTCGCCGAACGCAGTGTTGTAGGCCGATTGGCCGACGATCGGACGCTCTTGCGAAGCCGCATAGGCCTTCGGGATTTCCGTCATCAGCGGGGTCGGATCGTAAGGCGCCGGGACCGAGCCGTCAGGCAGCGCGGCGCGCACGCGGATCTGCATCAGGGTGCGGGTGTTCGGGCCGTAGCCAGGCTTGGTGTCTTCGGCACCGCCCGACGCCGACTGGTCGCCCACGCCGGTGAAGTAATCGTTGCGCGGATCGCCCGCGGGCACCGGAGCACCCGAGTCGTTGTAGACGATCAGGGTCTTGCCGGCGTACTTCGAGAAGTCGACCACGAAGTCGGCGCGCTCGGCCGGCCCCATGTTCAACGCGGGCGTATCGACGTTGAGCACCGTGATGCGGCCCTTGTCGAGGATGTAATTCACCGGCGTCGGGTTGATGGTCGCGACCTGCGGCATCAGACCGCCTTCGCTGGCGAACTGATAGAGCGACGGACCGGCGACCGCGGGATCGGGCACGCCGCCCGCGCGGTTGTCGATCGGCCAGGTGCTGGGCGTACACCAGACGCCGCCGGCCGTGCCTTCGGCCACCGGCAACTTGGTGGTGGGATCGATGAACACCGGGCGGCCGTTGCCGAGCTCGACGCCTGCGGCATCGACCGGGCATTGGTTGGGCGACACCGCCGCGGGCACCATGGCCACTTCGGTATAGCCATTGCCGTTCTCGGGCAGCGCCGGCGAAGGCGTGCCGTCCGGACCGACATTGGTCGCAACGAAGAAGTTGAACGATTGCACGCGGTCGTTCGACGCGTTCAGCAGACGGAAGCGATAGGTGGTCGGATCGACTTCGAGGTACGGATAGGCCGTGCCGTTGACGATGCCGGTATCCATCCAGGCTTCGGGCGTGCCGGTGGCATCGCCGTACTCGCCGCTGGGCAGCGGGTACAGGGCCGGGAACACCGGCCAGAAGTACGGACCATAGTGCCAACGTCCGACCGCGTTCCAGTTGTTCAACTGGGCCGGGTCTTGCACGGTTTCATACACATGCGGGAACCACGAATCGCCGGGGGCGCCCCAGGCCGAGGTGTTCCACTTGGCATCCTGCAGCGCGATGTCGTCGGGCACGAAGGTGCGGTCTTGCACCACGAGCGGAATCGTCCGGGCGGCGGGCGGCAGCACGCCGCGCGCGATCAGGTCTTGTTCGACGCTGTCGGTGAGCAGATAGCCTGCGGCTTCACCGGCATACACGTTCAAGCGGGTCAGACCCGAGGTGTGATCGTGATACCAGAGCATCCGCGCCGATTGGCCGTTCGGGAAGTAGTACGTCATCGCGCCCGGGCCGGGGTCGGCCATGTCGGGCACGTTCACCGCGCCGGCACCGCGCAGGAAGTTGGGCAGATAGGTCGAGTCCATCGCGCCGGAGGCTGCTTCGGAGGCGAGCGAACCGGGCACGGCCGGATCGGCTTCGGCTGCGGGCGTGATCCATTGGTGCGGCGTGCCGTCGCTGATCCAGGGCGTATCGCCGCCGTGCAAGTGAATCACCGCGCGGTTCTGCGAGAACATCGACATGCCGTCGGGACCGATGCCCGCGCCCATGTACGAAGGATCGACCGGCAGGAAGATGTCGCCGTTGCGCTTGGCCACGACCACCTTGCCGAACGCATCGACCACCGGGTTGCCGGCCGCATCCTTCTGGATTTCGGCGCGTCCCGGGGGCAGCAGGTTGACGAACTTCATGCGGGTGGGCACGCCCTTGGTCGCGACGATGACCGGACCGAGGAACTCGGGCTTTTGAACGCCGCGAGCCTGCACCTTGTTGCCGGTCAGACGGCCCCAGGCATCGGTCTCGTTGATCATGATCGGCGTGCCGTCGGGGTAGGTCAGCGCGATGCCCGTCACACCCTGCGCGGCCAGACCCGGCGTCACCAACTGCACGTAACCGCGCATCGTGGTTTCTTTGGCCAGATCGCTGTGAAAGCGCATCGTGTACTCGACCACCGCGACTTCGACGTAGTCGTCATTGGTGGCGACGCCTTGCGGCGTGATCCATTTTTCGGTGCGCGCGACCGGGATCGTGCGCTGGGTCACGCCGTCGGCCATGGTCTGCGCCACGCCCGGCAAGGGCAGCGGATCGACGAACTTGCGCAGCGCACGGCCGGTGCTGGTCAGACGCG
Organism: uncultured Burkholderiaceae bacterium; assembly: GCA_964448945.1. GTDB lineage: Bacteria > Pseudomonadota > Gammaproteobacteria > Burkholderiales > Burkholderiaceae_E > CAXBRX01. Next base: position 9,029 of record CAYUYC010000099.1, on the reverse strand, counting down.
GGTCGGCCGGGTCGGTGTAGACCGTGCTCGCTTCGGGCACGCCCACATCGCGGGTGCCGCGCGGGCTGTTGGCGAAGTACGTGGGGATACGCACCGGGTTGCCGGCCTGATCGACACCATCGCCGAAGCCGACGCCCGCAAACGCCGGGTTGAAGGGGGCGGCCGATGCGGTTGCCAACATCACGGCAACAGCCATACGGCTCAACTTGAACGCCTGCTGGTTCTTTCGCATCAGTAGCTCCTTCCGAAGTGCCACAAGTAAGAATTCCGCCGACAAACTCATCGAACTCACGCTGCCCGGATCACGGGCTTTGCTGCTATGCAGCACGTCTTTTCTTGCGTTCGGGAGTGTTCGGAATCCACCGATGGGCTTCGGAAGACTGATGTCGCTTCCAAGAACCATCGATGGCACGAACGGACTGCTGATCCCGTCGCTTTTCGATGGATTGGAGTGTATGAAGGTGAAAAATCCTGTAATTGGATAAAGACCCTACTCGTCCAGTAGGGTGATCACCCCAGAATTTTCAATAGGATGGGTAGGGATATTGCGCGACTAAGGCTTCTTAAGAGTGCGTGATTTTTCCGTGAATTAATTCACACTCCGGCTTTCATAGGGTCAACCAGACCCTGATCGTGCTGCATTGCAGCAACGCAGCTTTTGCACGAATACATCGATCAACGATTCTTCGATGTGTCGCCTTTCTTCTGACTCCTCGTGTAAGAACTTCCCTTACATCACCACGCAGGCCGATCCTTCAGCGCTTTGCGCTCACGGCACGCGCCAGTCGCGCAGGATCTGGTCCGGTGCATCGGCGCGGGTCACGGCAATCGTCTTGGCCGCAAAGCGTTGGTGCGGTCCGATCGACAACCGTGGATAGGTCGTGAGCGGCGGCATGTTCTCGAGGTTGTGCTCGATCTTCTCGACGCAGTACTCGCGCGAGAAGCGTTCGTCCACGTGCAGGAGCGATTCGACCGCGAGCGTGCCGACCAACAGCGCGTTCACCGCGATGCGTTCGTTGACGCCCTTCAAGTGCCGCGCGTTGATCCACGCGCGCGCACGCATCAGGCGCGCCTCGCGCTCAGGGCCTTCGAGCGCCGCGCTCACGATGCGCGTGCGACCCAAGAGCGCCGCGTTGCCCGGGTTGTCGCGCGGACGGGTTTGCGCCGAATCGAGCACGTACACCGTACGCGGCTTGACCTTGGCGCGCGCGTAGCGCTGCACGGTTTCGGTCCATGGTCCCAATGCGATCACGTCGTAGGTGCGCGGCAGCGGCACGCCGTCGCCCAGCCATGCTTGCTCTGCCAAGGCTTGCCGCACGCGTTGGGCCTGGCGCGCGCCGGTGGGCGTGGGCGCCGACCACATCACGAGCGGCACAGCGTCGTGCGATTCGGCGCGATAGGCCGCGACCGTGCGCGCTTCGGCCTCGATGCCGCGGGTGAAGTAGATGCTGTAGAAATCCTCGCGCGCGGGCGGCATGGCCAGCGTCGGCAACAGACAGGGCACGCGCGCGCGCTCGCAGAACGCGTGCACCGGCGTCCAGTCGTCGTAACCGATGCCGGACAAGACCGCGAACACCGGCGTTTGCGCATAGCGCGCTTCGAGCTGTTCGCGCCAGGTGTCGGGCGGGCCTTCGAGCGCCCAATGCACCAGCTTCCAGGTGCGATAGCGCCGGTACATCACGTACTCGGTGCGCACCGCTTGCGCACGGCGTTCGGGTTCGGCGCGGGTGCGCGCGTTCTTCTCGTCGAAGAAGGTGTTCAGCACGCGCAAGAGATCCGCCACCTGATCGGGCGGCACGTCGGGCGTGGTGATGGTGGCGAAGGTGACGGTGTCGTCGGTCACGCCGTGCGCCATCGTGTTGGACAGGTCGGCCAGGTGCTCGTACAACGCGCGGGCCTGTGCATCGTCGACCTGGTAGCGCGGCATCAAGCTGCCGATGCGCATGCCGTCGGGCGTTACGCCCGTGCGCAACAACCGCGCGAGATCGCTCCAGTCATAGCCGGGGCGTGCACGATAGGTCGCCGCCCACGGAAAGGTGCGCGCGGTCGTCGGGTCGTAGCCCTCGGTCAGGAACCGGCCCGCGATCGGCGGCACGACCACGCCGCCTTCGAAAGAGCCGAGCCCGCTCGGGCGATGGCAGGTGACGCAAGCGCCCTGCTCCGCACCCAGCGTGCGCCCGTCGCTGGCTTGCGCGGCGATGGTCGTCGCGCCCCGCCCTTCGTATAAGGCCAGACCGGGATCATCGTCCGTGGCGACGGCCGGCCCATGCATCGCACTGAACATACCAACGGCGATCGCCGCGAGCATCCGGCGCACACCGATGTGCCTCAAGCACCGATTCCGGCTGCGCATCGGCACCATCGTCGCTAACCGGCCGGCAGTCGTTGAACGATGCGGTACAACTCCTCGGACGATGCGAAGCCTTCGACGCGCACCCAGGGCGCCGCGCGCGTCTTGCGCATGAGCACCACCGGCGGATGGTTCACCTTCGCGCCGCGATAGACATCGAATGCGCGCTGCGCGCGCAACAACTCGTCGTAATCGCCGGTATAGAACATCCAGTCGTGGGTGATGCCGAATTGCCGCGCGAATTGCGCCAGGCGCTGCGGGGTGTCGTTGTCGGGATCGATGGTCAGCGTCACGAAGCGCGCGCGCTCGGTCTTGGCATCGAGCAATTGCTGCAGGCCCACCAGGGTTCCGGTCTGCATCGAACAGATCGTCGAACAGGTGGTGAAGACGAAGTTGACGAACACCGGACCGTCGTACGCCAGCTCGCGCGCGAGCTGCACCTGTTCGCGCTTCATGCTCGTCAAGCGCAGATCGGGCAACTGGTATTCGCGTTTGACCAAGACGCGCACCGTCTCGGCCGCGCCCATGCTCGCGTCGTGCGCCCACGCAGCGCAGGTCAACCCCGCGAACGCGAACACGCCCAGGTGCATGCGCAGCCTTCGCATGCTCATGGCCCCTCCTTGCGCCAGGCCTGCATCTGCGTGCCGCCGCCCGCCATCGGCAGTTTGAACACGCGCACATTCGGAGTCGCCGAGTCGACGCCACTGCTCGTAAGCACCGCACGTTCGATCTCGTCAACCGAGCCTTGCCGATTCGTTTCACGCGCGAGCAGCAATGCACCCGATACCACAGCGGCCGCGAACGAACTGCCATCCACTTCAAAGGTTTCGCCGAGCAACATCGCCGCGCGATCGGACACCGGCAGACCGACCCCCGGCGCAAACACCGTCGGATACACGCCTTGGTCGCAGGCCGAAGGGCCGCGGCTGGTACGGCGCGCGATCTGTTGTTGCAGATCGAGCGCGCCGACCGACAAGACCCCCGGATTGTTGGCCGGGCTGATGCTCGTGCCCGCATCGGGGCCGTCGTTGCCGGCGGCAAACACCACGTGCACGCCGGCCAGGCGCAGCAAGGCGATGTCACGCGCGAACTCGGTGCTGCAACGCCCGGCCGTCGTCGGCATGCCCCAGGAGTTGTTGACCACGTCGGGCGTGTCGGGGGTGTCGATGCGACCGTCGGGATCGAGCACCCATTGATAGATGCGATGCACGGCCGAGACCCGCCCGATGCCGTAATCGTCGAACAAGCGCGCCGCGATCCAACGCGCCGCGGGCGCCACGCCCGGCGCGATGCCGCCGGTGCCGACCGCCACCGACGCCACCAAGGAGCCATGGCCTTCGACATCGCGCGGCAACGCCTGCTGCCCATACGGATCGAACCAGTCGGCCGCGCCGCCGCGATAGCTCGCGCCCAGCGCCGCTTCGCGCGGATTGACCCCCGAATCGACGATCGCGATCGTGGTGCCGCGCCCGAGCACGCCGCGCTCCCACAAGGCCGCGGCGCCGATCGCGACATGATGGGCCGCCGGCTTGAGCTTGCTGAAATCCGGTTCCGGGAATACCGGCAGCGGCTTGGGTTTGGGCGCGCGGCGCTGGATCGGACGCGCGGTCGCGACGCCCACCGGCACATTGGCGTGCGGTGCGGTCGAACGCATGCCGGCGTCGGACGACACCCGCGCGACATCGGGGTGTGCGGCCAAGGCCGCGATCTGCTTTTGCGGCAGCTCGACCGCGAGCGCGTGCGAGATCCAGACCTCGTCCACCCGGGTCGCGCCGAGCTTGCGCGCAAGCTCGATCACCGCGGTCTTGCGTGCATCGAACTGGGTGCGCAATTGCGCGGCGATCACACCGCCGCGCGCCTGCCGCGGCATGGCCTTGACCTGCGCCGCGAGCGCTTCGATGCTCGGCGCGCCGGCCAGTTCGACCAGCACCGGCGTCATCGCATGCGAAGCCGAATGCGCGATGCGCGCCGCGAGCGGCGGATCGATCACGCCCGCGTGCGCAGGCAGCGCGACCCACACACCGGCTGCCACGACCCACGCTGCGATCGACGCCGCACGCATGACGCTAACGCTCCACCACCAGATTGCCGAAGCGCTTGTCGCCCAGATACAAGGCCACCGAATCGCCGGGCTTGAGATGGCGATTGGGGTTGGCGAACATCATGAAGTACACCTTGTTGGTCGCGATCGGACCGCCGCGATTGGTCTGGCGCAACGCGCCGACGATGGGCGGATTGGGCACGTAATAGCGCGTGCCCGTGGCCTCGTCGACCAACACCGGATGCACCTGCCGATCGAGCAAGGGCGTGGCGCGCGCCGGATCGAACACCTTGTAGCGCACGTCGATCACGAAGTCGGCCGCGCTCAGATGCGCACCCAGCACTTCGACGCCGAATTCGTCGCTCACATAGACCGGCTTGGGCGCGACAGGCGCTTGCGCGACGGGCCCAGGCGCCTTGGGTGCAGCCGCCTGCGCCGGTGTTGCGGCGACCGTCGGCGCCGAAGCCGGCGTCGCCGTGCCCGACGCCATCGGCACACCGCCTGGCTGCGGCGCCGATGCGCAACCCATCGCGCACGCCGCCGCGATCATCACCACCGACCAACGTCCCCTCATGGCTGCTCCTCGCATCACAAAGTGACCCGCACGATCACGTCGCCCTGGCCCGAGACGTCGTTGCGGTCGTCGCGCACGGTATAGCGAAAGCGCAGATAGCCGACGCCCGAGCCCGCGGTGTAGCGCACCGTGCCGTCGCCGAGCGCGGTGACCGAGCCGATGCCGCCGAGCCCGGCCAGCCATACCAGGCTGCCCGGCACGATGCTCACGCTGGCGGGCACCACCGCACCGTCGCCGTCGGTGTCGTTGGCGACCACGTTGATGACCACCGAATTCGCCGTGCCCGAGGCATTGCGGCGCACCGTGGCGATCGGGCTGTTGTTGAGCACATTGGTGTAGCTGCCGTCATTCACCGCCGTCGGCGCGCGATTGGCGCGAATGGTGAGGGCCACACTGCCGTTGGCCGTGAGCGCGCCGCCGATCGTGGGCACATAGACCGGGTTGTCGCCGATGGTGTAGGCAAAGCTGTCGGCCAGGTCGGGCTGGCCCGCTGCCGGCACGGCGGCGACCACCGTGAAGCTGCCGTCCGGTGCCATGGTGACGGTGTTGCCCAAGGTGGTGGTGATCGTCGGACCCGGCAGTTGCAATGCCAGCGTGTCGCCATCGATGTCGAGGTCGTTGGCCAGCACCGACCCGAATGCGGTCGACGCGGTGCAGGTGGTGCCTGCATACACGCGCGATCCCGCGCATACCGCGTAGGCATCGGCGGTCGCGGTCGGCGCATCGTTGACGTTGGTGACCGCGACCTGGAAGGTGAAGCGCCCGATCGACGATGCGGTGCCGGTACCAGTCGAAGCCTTCACGATCGCCGTATTGACCAACGCGCCGTTGGCGGTGTTCTGCGCCTGGCTGTTGCTCGGTGTCCAGGCGATGGCGCCGGTGAGCGCATCGATGCTCATCCCCGCGGGGGCGGCATCGAGCGACCACGTCAGGCCCGCCGGCAAGGGCGTGGCCCCGAACGCGCCCGCGGCCGCGCAGCCGTAGGCCGCGTCTTGGGTGCCGCCCGCGGTGCACGGATTGATCGCAAAGACGATGTCCTGGACATTGGGGTCGATGTACACCCGCGCCAACATGCCGGTGTCGTGCGCAGCGCCGCCCACGGCGTTGTCCAGGCCCATGCGGTTGTCGTACAGCGCAGTGGCCTGGCGCGCATCGCTTTGCACCGCGGGGTCGGCCGATGCCGCCGTGACGCTGGGCACGATGTACAGCGCGTCGACGGTCTTGGCCGCCGGCAGCAGGATCGACGATTGCAGCCGCGCATACGGATAGCGCGATGCGTCTTCGGCCGCCACGTTGAACACGCCTTCGGTGAGGGTGGGCACGCGGGTTTGCAGACCGGCGTTGACCAGACGCAGCAGCACATGCCGATCGGCCCCCACGGGCAGGGCTTGCGTGCCGACATCGCCAAAGCGCGTGCCGTTGATGGTCAGGTGCATCGCGCTCGGGTTGTAGCCGATCGTGCTTCCTGCGTAAGTGCCGGCCTGCACGGCCGCATGCATGACGGGATCGACTTCCGAATACACCGCGACCGCCACATTGTCGTAGCCGAGCGCATTGGGTTGCGTCGTGGTCGGCCCATAGGCCACCCCGGCCACGCCATCGTCGCGCATGAGCGCACCGGCCAGCCCCATCTGTACCTGGATCTGCGGCAGGGTGCCCGATTGGTACAGGTAGGTGCCCGGCTTGAGGCCCCAGTAGTAATAGGTCTGCGATCCGCCGTTGGCCGCTTCGCGCGTGAACGAGCGCACGCGGCAATCGAAGCTGGTGGTCGCGCACACCGCGCCGGTCGAATCGAGCGTGAGCACCGGCGTCATCGCCTGCGCCGCGCCGGTCGCGGTCGTCGGCCGCGCGCCATGCAGCACGAAGGAAGTCGGCACGCCGCCGGGCAAGCGATTGAGCAAGACCACGCGCAGATCGGGATCGCCCGGCGGCACTTCGATCGTCGGCCCGGGGGCCACGGGCGTGGCGGCGAGCGCGGCGGCTTCGGAATCGCCGAGCGCGTAGCCCCACATCGCCACGCTGCCCGCGGGGCAGGCCGACGGTGTGCCCGAGGGCGTTCCGGTGTTGGCGCCGGTGGTCGCGTGTTCGCAATACGCCTGGGCCTTGAGGTAGACGATCTTCTCGGCCGCGGCCGGTGTGGCGGCGAGTGCGGCGGTGCATGCCGCAGCACATCCGACGAAGCGCTTGATCAGCCTGTTCATGTCGATCTCCGTAGGAATGTGAGGTTCACTGGATCGCCACGCCCGGCGGTTCGATCACCACGAAGGTCATCATTCCCCCGGGGAAGATGCCGCCGTTGATGATTTCGCGCTCGTTGTGCGAGTGGAACATGTGGAAGTAGGCGGCGGTCAGGTTCTGCGCGCCGGCGCCGACGGGCTTGGCGCCATAGCTGCCCAGGTACGGACTGCCGCTATAGAACTCGCCGAAACTCATTTCGAGTTCGCTCGGAATCTTGACCGGCACCGGCTTGCCGACATCGGCCTGCAATTGCCCCGGACCTGCCGCCGGACACGCGGGCTGCCCCGCCTTGCCGCAAGGCGCGTTGCCGTAGATGTCCCAGCCGAGATCGAAACCGGCCCACCAGTAGATCGCGTCCACGGTCTGCCCGGGCACCATCTGGATGGTGAAGTTCGATTGCGCGATGTCGGGCCCTACCGCGACCGGATCGCCGCTCGAGAGCACATTGCCGTCGCGCGCGATGGTCCAGGTGTTGTTGCCGTGATGGTGGAAGGGATGCAGTTCGCGTCCGGCATTGACCATGCGCATGAGCAGGCGCTCGTTCGGATGCATGCGCGGCAGGCAGTTGTAGGGCTGGTTGGGCAAGGTGCCGAGGAAGGCCGCGGCCACGGTGTCGGGGCCGTTGCGACCGTTGATGAACCAGTATTGCGGGGAGTAGCTCGGGAAGGCGCTCGCATCGACCGCGCCGCCGGGCAAGGCCGCACCGGCCGCGGCCAGCACCTGCTCGTAGACGCGGGTGCGCCAGACCGGATCGAGTTCGCTCAGCACGAACAAGGTCTCGCGATCGAAATAGGTCGACGGATGTTCGTAGGCCTGATTGGTCGCGGCGGGCCGCACGATCAGGGCGCCGACCAGACCCATCTCCTTTTGCACATTCATCTGCGTGCCGCTGTGGTACAGGAAGGTGCCGGGGCGGCTGGCGACGAAGCGATAGGACACCGTACCGCCCAAGGGGGCGGCTTCGCGCGCGACCTTGCCGACATTGCCTGCCGCGGTGACGGCGAGCCCGTCGGGTGCACTCGGGTCGACCGCACTGACATCGAGCTGGCCCGGAAACACCATCGAGGTGTTGACCGGCAGGTTGTTGGTCAGCGTGATGGTGACGGTGTCGCCCTGGTTGACCACCATGGTCGGCCCCGGAAACTGCATCACCGGCAAGCTGGTGCCCGTCACGCGGTAGCCCCAGGCGTAGAAGCTCACGCCGTCGGCGACGCTGATGTAATCGGCATCGGCGGTCAACGCAAAGCTCGATCCGGGTGCGCTGATGCCGTCGATGAACGCGTGTGCCTGCCCTGCACTGAGCAGTGCCGCGGCGGCGGCGACCCGCAACCACCGGGCGCCGGACTGCCTGATCGAATCAAGGAACATGATGACTCCTCTTGGCCCGTGGCTCAGTTGATGACGATGTGGGTCATGAGCCCGCCGCGATCGTCCGCGCCGTTGCTCAGGTAGTTGAGGTTGGTCGAGTACAGGTAGTACGTCCCCGGCGGCACCCCCGCGGTATCGATCAGTACGTCGACGCCTTCACCGCCGCCGAGCGTCACCGAGTTGGTGTCGTAGCCCCAGTCGCGGCCTTGCACGTTGGCGTTGCTGCCGCTGGCGATCTGCACATTCAGGCCGCGGCCGAACCATTGCGCTTCATCGCCGCCCGCCACCTTGGGGCCGCGCGCGATCGCGGCGCCCGTGGCGACCACCTTCATCTTCAAACCCAGCGAGGTGAGCGTGAAGTATTCCGAGATCGAGACATTGGTCAGGCGCAGCAGCACGCGGTCGCCCGCGGTCGCAGTCACCAGCGCATTCGCCGGTTGCGAGGATTGCGGCAACAG
>CAYUYC010000098.1:0-11578 GCA_964448945.1 uncultured Burkholderiaceae bacterium | reverse complement strand
GACCGCCATCGACAGTTTGCGCAATTGCTGTTCCGACGCATACCGCTGGGTCACGTCGGCAAACGACACCACCGCGCCGGTGAGTTGCCCCGAGCCGGCATCGCGCAAGGGCTCGCAATTCATGCTCAGCCAGATCACGCTGTCGTCGGGGCGCACACGACCGACCAGCACGTCGCGCTGCGATTCGACGCCGGCCAGCACCTTGGCGATCGGCGATTCACCGGCGCCGAAGGCGCGGCCATCGGGATGCACCATGCGCGCGCCGGCAAAGCCATCGGGACTCGCGCGCATCTGATCGAGCGTGCGGCCGAGGATGCGTTCGGCCGCCGGATTGCAGCCGCGCACTTGCGCGCGCGCGTCGAGGATGACCACGCCTTCATGCAAGGCCGAGACCATCGAGCGATACAAGGTCTCGCTTTCGTGCAGCCGCTCTTGCGCGACGCGGCGCTCGGTGATGTCGTGCACGATGCCCAGGACCGCGGGGCGCCCTTGATACTCGAACCGGTTGGCGCGCAATTCGATCCACAGCCGCTCGGTGCCGCCTTTGCGCAGCAAGGGCGCTTCGTAGTGCGAGATCGGCTGCGGCCCTGCGCCCACGCGCTGGTGATAGCGCTCGGTCCACAGCGCCAGGAATTCGGGTGCCACCACGCGCGCAAACGGCATGTTGACGAACTCGTCGCGCTCGTAGCCGAGCATCAGCGGCAAGGCCGGGTTGGCATGCACGAAATGCTCGTCCTGGGCGACGAAGACACCGTCGGCCAATGCTTCGAGCAAGGTGCGGTTGGTCGCTTCGCTCGCGCGCAGCGCTTCTTCGGCGCGGCGCCGCGCGGTGATGTCGCGCGAAATGCCGAAGATGCCGATCACGTGGCCGTTGGCGTCGTGCAACGGCCCCTTGGTGGCCGAGAAGGTGACGATGCCTTCGGTGGTCGAGAGGTTCTCTTCATAGGTCTCGATGCGGTCGTCGGCCATGGTGCGCGCATCGTTGGCCATGATGAGCACCGCTTCCTCGGGCGGAAACAGCGCGCGGTCGTCATGGCCGATGGCTTCCTGCGCCGACTTGCCGGTGAGGCGGGAGGCTTCGCGGTTGAACAGCAGGTAACGCCCTTGCAGATCCTTGGCGAAGATCGCATCGGTGGAACTTTCGGCAATGCTGTCGAGCAGCGCCAGCGCGCGCAACTTGTGATCCTGTTCGGCGCGTTCGCGCATGGCGTGCTGCAGCACTTGGTGCTGGCGGAACAAATACGCGCCCACCGCCGCCGCAAACAAGGCGAGCATGGTCGCCGCGCCGATCCAGATCGCTTCGCGCAAGACCGGGCCGCGCAATTCATCGAGATCGACCTTGGCCACCAGGAACCAGTCGGTGCCCGCGATCGGACGCGCCACCGCCAGCACCTGCTCGCCGCGGTAATCCAGCCCCCTGGTCGCCGTGCCCAGCGGCACTTCGCCGCGCACGGCACGGGCGATCACCGCATCGGCGCCGATCAATTCCATGCGCAGGCGCCCGGCGGCGTCGGGACGATGACGCAGATCGCTCAAGGCGAGGATGGAGTCGCCTTCGCGGCGCCATAGCGCGGTCTCGGCGGTGGCGCTGGGCAAAGGCCAGGTGCGCAATACCGGAAAGAGAAAATCGTTCGGATCGAAACGCAGCGCCACCGCACCACGTGCCGTGGCGCCAAAGCGCGCGAGCGGTACCACGATGTCCAGCCGCGCGGGAATCTCGACCCCGTCGCGGAAATACAGTCCGGTGTGAACGACGCGCTGTTCGCGCATCGCACGCAGCGCGGTGTTGCGCAAGATGGGCAGCACGGCGCGCGTGGTCGGCATCTCGCGCCCGATCGCCTCGCCGCGTTCGTCGAGCACCAGCACCGCCGCCGCACCCGCCGCCATGCGCGATTGGGTCAAGCGTGCAACCAGTTGATCCAGGCTGGCCCGGTCGCCGCGGTCGCGCCATTGCTCGTAAAGATCGACCAGATCGTTGGCCGATACCGCAAGACTGGCCAGCGTCATGCGGTCCTGCAGCCAAGTCGCGATCTGCGACGCGCGCAAATCGGCAATCGCCTCCAGCCGCGCGGCCTCGCGCGCGCGCTGATGGCGATCGCTGATCAGCAAGGCGCCGGTGGCGAGGGCGCCGACGGTCAGGACGACCAGCCCCATGGGCAACCAAAGCCGGGCCGGATGCGCGCGCACCTCGACCCGCCAACGATCGGGCACGCGTTGCGGCGCATGCGCGCCAACCAGCCAGCGGCGCATGGCAAAGAACAAGAGCACCGAGGTGACGGCGACGAAGGCCCAGCCCTTGATCATGCTGAGCTGCGCCAGGGTCTGGGCATCGGTCACGATCAGACCGAGCAAGCCATCCGAGCCGAAGATCCATAGCGCCGCAAACACCGCATACAGCAGCACGACGCGGATCGCCGCGCCTGCCGTCGCGGTGCGTCCGGTCGGTTCGGGATCAGTAGAGGCGGCCATCCTTGGTTCGCAGCGGAACGGTTTGCGTGGTGCGGTCGTCGGCTCGGGCGTCGGGTCGGTCGGCATAGCGGGCCGCGATCGCCTCGAAGGTGGCGCGATGGGCCGCAAAGGCGTCGACGACATCGGGGTCGAGATGCAGGCCGCGCTCGGCGACGATGGTCTGCTGCACCGTATCGAGCGGCAGCGCAGGTTTGTAGACGCGGCGCGAGGCCAACGCGTCGTAGACATCGGCCAAGGCCATCAGCCGGGCCGATATCGGAATCGCGTCGCCGACCAGCCCGTCGGGATAGCCGCTGCCGTCCCAGCGCTCGTGATGCCGATGCGCGATCTCCTTGGCGTAAGCCAGAAACTCCACCGGCCGATCGGCATCGCGCTCGGCGCGCTCGATGGCCTGGGCGCCCAGCGCGGCATGGGTCTGCATGATCACCCATTCGTCGGGCGTGAGCCGCCCGGGCTTGAGCAGGATGTGATCGGGGATGCCGACCTTGCCGATGTCGTGCAAGGGTGCCGACTTGGCGATCGCGTCGATGGTGCGATCGTTGAGCTGATCGGAGAACCGCGGATGGTGGCGCAGCGCTTGCGCGAGCACGCGCACGTATGCCTGGGTGCGGCGCAGATGGCCGCCGGTTTCGTGATCGCGCAGATCGGCAAGCATGGCCAGGGCGCGGATGCTCACGTCCTGCATCGCCTGGTTCTCGCGCATGCGCCGTGCGATCTCGGCTTCGAGCCAGGCGTTGTGATCGCGCAGCAGATCGCGTGCGCGCTTGCGCTCGACCTGGGTGCGCACGCGGGCCAGCACGATGGCGGGCCGGATCGGCTTGGCGATGTAATCGACCGCGCCCAGGTTCAAGCCCCACAACTCGTCTTCGGGCGCGTCCATGGCGGTCACGAAGATCACCGGGATCTCGGCGGTGCGGGCGTTGGCGCGCAAACGCGTAAGCACTTCGTGACCGTCCATGCCCGGCATCATCACGTCGAGCAGGATCAGATCGGGCGACGGCGGCTGCAGGGCCAGGGCGAGGGCGCGTTCGCCGGAATTCGCGGCGCGCACGTGGTACTCGCCTTGAAGCAATTCGCCGACCACGGTGAGGTTTTCGGGGTTGTCGTCGACGACGAGCACCACCGCCCGGTCATCGGGCGTGACGACGCCGACCGACGCCGCGTTCGGTGCCGCGCGTGCCGCATCTGCGCTGTGCTCATCGTGCATGGCGGTCCAGGCCTCTGGGCGGGTAAGACGCTTGCACGCCGACGCGTCGCCTGGGTTCAGGGAAGAGCCGGACCTGCGCTGCGCGTACCCGGGGCATTCGATGGGAAGGTAGGCCCAATATACCCCGCGTATCCGCCGCTAATCCTTTGAATTGCCGCGTATTTGGGACGCAAACAGACGGTGCGCGCGGCCCCTTTGCAACACCGCGCGCACCGGCACGATGCACGGCCGACCACTGCACGATGCGCCCGCGGATATGCGACCATCGATCGCGCCCACCGGCCCCTTGCCGCAAGCCGCATCCGCCACCCGATCGCATGTTGGATTCCACGCCGCCCATGAAACCCATCCACCCGCTACGCTCGCCCTTGCGGCCGCTCGCCCTCGCGATCGGCTTGTCGATCACCGCCACGCTGGGCGCAGCCCATGGCGCCGATCCGGCCCGCCCGGCCGAGGCCGCGCGCGTGGCGACGGTGCCCGGCATGCCCCCGGTGATCGACGCGCGCAATCTGTACAGCGAGACCGCGACCGGCAAGCTGGCTGCGGCGGTGCAAAGCGACCTCGAACGCATCTATGTGCCCAATCTGCGCGGGCACGAGGTGATGGTCATCGACCCCGCGCGCATGAAGGTGGTCGATCGATTCAAGGTCGGTCGCGCGCCCCAGCATGTGGTGCCGTCATGGGATCTGCGCACGCTGTGGGTGGCCAACAATGCCGAGCGCAGCGCCGAAGGCAGCCTGACCCCGATCGATCCGCGCACCGGCAAGCCCGGCGCCGCGATCGCGGTGGACGACCCGTACAACCTGTATTTCAGCCCCGACGGCAAGTCGGCGATCGTGGTGGCCGAAGCCATGCACCGGCTCGATTTCCGCGACCCCAAGACGCTCAAACTGCAATACGCGATCGACGTGCCGCAATGCAAGGGCATCAACCACGCCGACTTTTCGATCGACGGGCGCTACGCGATCTTCACCTGCGAATTCGAGGGCAGCGTGGCCAAGATCGATCTGGTCGAGCGCAAGGTGCTCGGCTATCTCAAGCTCGCCATGCCGCGCACCCGGTTCAAGGACGTGGAACTGCCGCCTGGCATCCCCGATTCGGAAATCTGCACCAGCACCAAGGGCATGCCGCAAGACATCCGGGTCTCGCCCGACGGCAGGAAGTTCTATGTCGCCGACATGGAAGCCGACGGCGTGCATGTGCTCGACGGCGATGCGTTCAAGGAGATCGGCTTCATCGCGACCGGGGTTGCGGCGCACGGTCTGTATCCAAGCCGCGACGGCAAGCAGTTGTACGTGGCCAACCGCGGCTCGCACAAGATCCATGGCCCCAAGCGCGGCAAGGGCGGGGTCTCGGTGATCGATTTCGCGACCGACCGGGTGGTGGCGCAATGGCCGGTGCCCCGCGGCGGCAGCCCCGACATGGGCAATGTGAGCGCCGACGGCAAATACCTCTGGCTATCGGGCCGCTTCGACGATGTGGTCTACCGCATCGATACCGGCACCGGCGAGTACAAGGTGCTGGCGGTCGGCATGGAGCCGCATGGCCTGACCGTCTGGCCGCAACCGGGCCGGTATTCGCTCGGCCACACCGGCAACCTGCGCTGATCAGCGCGCGGCGGCGGCCTGGCGGATCGCCGCGACCGTCGCATCGACGATGGCCTGGGTGCCCAGGCGGCCCAGCTCGGCGCTGGCGCGCTTGGGATTGCCGCCATACACCCCATGCGCAGTGTCGAGTCCGATCCCGGCGTCGAGCACCTCGCGGCGTACCGTCTCGGGCGCGACCGCGAGTTGCAGCGAGGTATCGGCCAGCGCGGCATGGGTGCCGATCTCGTCGTCGCGATAGCCGCGCGCACGCAGCAACTGCGCAAAGCCCTCGGTACTGGCGGCGTAGTACTCGGGCGGCGCCAGCGCGCGCGCCGAGGCGCGCCCCCAGGCCTGGTTCATGCGCGCGACCGCATGGGCGATCGCCTTCTGGTAGCCGCCGTGATCGCCGATGAACACCACGAGCCGAAAACCATGGGCGCGCAGACTGTCGCCCGCTGCGATGAGGGTCTGTTCGAACACCGCATCGGGCACGCTCAAGGTACCCGCATACCGCATGTGCGAACTGGGCGGCGCGACCGCGCCTTCGGGCACATAGGCCACGACCGGCGCAACCAGCGTGGCGCCGAGCGTGCGCGCGATCTCGCCGGCCAGAATGCGCACGCGCACATTGTGTTTGCCCAGGGCGATGTGCGGTCCGCTTTGCTCGGTGCCGCCGATGGGCACGATGACGATGGTCTGCCCCGATCGGACCGCAGCCTGGACTTCGGTCCAGGTCAGGTCTTCCAGATAGACCGAGGCGGGCGCGGCCGCGGCGACGCTGCAGACCAGCGCGGCGGCGATTGCCAACGCCCAGGCCCACCTGCCGGGGCGGGCGCGGCTCACTTGTCCTTGAAGGTCTTGTGGCATTGCTCGCATTGCGCGTGTGCGGCCTCGTAGGCCGCGGCCACTTGCTTGGCATCGCGCGCACGCGCCGCCTCGACCAGCTTGCGCGACGCATCGAGGAAGGCCAGGCGTCGTTCCTCGAATTGCGCGGCCTGGGTCCAGACCTCGGCACGTGCGGTGCTGGGCGCATAACGCGTATCGGGCCCGCCGAAGTATTGCCACGGGGTGTCGAAAGTGGCGCTGTATTTTTCGGCCAGGGCCGCGAAGCGCTCGGCCTGATAGTTGTCCTCGCGCAGCATCACCCCCATCGGCTCGAAGGATTTCATGATCTCGCGAAAGGCCTGGCGCCGATGCGTGACCGGTTGACCGGGAAAGGTGTCGGCGGGTTCGCCGCAGGCGCTCATGAGCATGAGCACGGCCAGCGCGCCGAGCGCGGCGCGGGGAAATCGAAGGCAACAAGACAGTTTCATGGACGTCGGACTCGAGTCGGAATACACGAAGGCGCGATCGTACGGCAATCCGCACACTGGTCCGCAGGCCGCCGCACGATCCGGCGGCGAAGCTCATGGTTCGCGATAAGGCTCGACGATCGCGGCATGCATCCGGTACCCGCTCTTGCCCATCTGAGTGTCCTGGCGCGAGGTGGCCAGCATGCCGTAGACGCGGACCGTCTCCATCGAGCGCAAACGCTGCGGCGATGCCAAGACCACATCGACGATCTGGTTGGCCGGCGGCGGCGGACTATGGATGCACGCGCCGAAGTAGGGCACCAGCAAGAACTCGGTGACTCCGTCCTTGCCCGATTCGATCGGCACCACATAACCGGTGAGCTGCACCGGCGCCTGGTCGAGCGCATCGACGGTCGGCGCGGTGTCCCACACCTCGCGCAGTTCGCGCATCATTTGCGCGACCCGCGGGTCGCTGTCGCCCAGGCTCGCGATGTTCTGATCGCGGTAGCGCTGCAACGGGTTCCATCCGGCCGGCATCAGTTCGCGCCAGGGCGCGGGGCGATAGGCCGATCGATCCACCGGCAAGCTCGGGCGGGTCGCGTCGAACACTCGGATCGTCACGACGGCGGCGATCATCACCGCCAGCACCGCGCCGACGGCCATCAGAGGACGAATGCGCATGCTCATACCCTCGCCGACAAACCGTCGGCCAACGACATCCGATACGCGCGATAGCCCGGCAACAGGCTCGCGCACCAACCCGCGATCAGCACCGCGCCCATCAACCACCACGCATGCGCGTCCGGCGCCGCGGTGCTCAGGACGATGCCCCATCGCGCCTGCACCCAGCCGCCCAGCATCATCACCGCCAGCAGGTGTGCGATCAGCCCGAACCCCACGCCCAGCGCGGTCACCAGGGCGCCTTCGGTCGCGAGCAGGAACATGATCTGCCTAGGCCCTGCGCCCAACGCGCGCAGGATGGCCAGCTCGCGGCGGCGTTCGTTCAGCCCCGCCAGCACCACGGCCACCAAAGCGGCCAGGCTGACCACGGCCACCAGCACGCTGAGGATCAGCAAGACGCGCTCGCCGATCCCGACCACTTCCCACAAATCGTCGAGCGCGACACCGGGCAGAACCGCCATCAACGGCTCGCGCTGGTATTGCGCGACCGCGCGCTGCAGCGAGAACACCGCCGAGCGCCGTTCCAGACCGACCAGCAAGGCGGTCACGCGTTTGGGCGTCAGATCGTGTTGCGCCACGTCGGCGGCGGCCACCGCCGCACCCGGCAGCGGCGTACCCGCCGCCCAATCGAGATGGATCGCCTCCATTCCCGCCAGGCTGATGTGCACCGAGCGATCGACCGGCGTGCCGGTGGGCGCCAGGATGCCGACCACGGTGAATGGCTTGTCGGCATGATCGTTGCCCGCGATGGCGCCGTCGCCATGGCTGAGCACGATGCGATCGCCCAACCGGTCGCCCAGCGCCCGCGCCGCTTCGGCACCCAGCACCGCGTCGAACACGCTGTCGAACGCGCGACCTTGCGCAAACGCGAGTGCACGCGCGTCGCCGTAGCGGAAATGCGTGAAGTAGTCCTGGGTCGTTCCCACCACCGCATGGCCCCGGTGCGAATCGCCGAGCGAGATCGGGATGGTCCACGCCACGGCGCGGTCGTGCGCGATGTCCTGCGCCGACTGCCAGGCGATGTCGTTGGTCGCATTGCCGATGCGAAAGACCGAATACAAGAGCAACTGGATCGAACTGGTACGCGCGCCCACGATGAGATCGGTCCCCGACACCGTTTGCGCAAAACCGTCGCGTACATCGCGGCGCACCCGTTCGATCGACAACAACAAGAAGGCCGACAGCGCGATCGATCCGACCACCAGCGCCAGCACGAAGCGCCGGTTCCAGGCGCTGCGCGCGGCAAGCACCAGCAGCGCGCTCATGGCTGCCTCGCTTGCGCCGCGAGCGCCGGAAGATCGACCGCGCGATCGAAATGCGCGGCGAGCCGCGCGTCATGACTCACGAACAGCAAGCCGCTGCCGGCCTGTACGCAAGCGTCGATCAAGGCGCGCATGAAAGCGTCGCGCGTGGCCTCGTCCAGCGCCGAGGTCGGCTCGTCGGCGATCACCAATTCAGGCTGGCCGATCAGGGCGCGCGCCGCGGCGACGCGTTGCTGCTGCCCGACCGACAGATCCGCGGCCGCGCGCGCGTCGAGCTCGGGGCCCAGCCCGACGGCGCGCAACCAATGCCGCGCCTGCGCACCGAGCGCCGCGCCGTCGCCTTGCGCGCGGGCACGGCGCGATGCCGACAAGCGGCAGGGCAGCAGCACATTGTCGATGACCGACAGATAGGGCAGCAGATTGAATTGCTGAAACACATAGCCGACATGCTCGGCGCGACGCCGATCGCGGGCCGGTGCCGACAAGCTGCGCCAATCGCGGCCGAGCAATGCGACCGTGCCGGTGTCGGCGACCTGCACGCCGGCCGCCAGGGCGAGCAAGGTGCTCTTGCCGCAGCCGCTGGGTCCGCGCATGAAAACGCGTTCGGCGACATGCATTGAAAAATGCTGCACGCAGACGCTGTCGGCTTCGGCACGCGGCCAGCGAAAACGCAGTCCGTCGATCTGCAACAGGGACTGCGCCGCGCTCATGGTCGCAACACCACGCGGGCTTGTCCGCGTTCCAGACGACGCTTGAATTGTCCGTGCGGGCCGGCCACCTGGACCTCGGCGTTCTGCAGGCGCGCGAACGCGTCGAACAGGCCGACCTCGATGACCGCAGCGCGCCCGGCATCGATGCAGTCGAACCCATACTCGGCTTCGATATCGGCATGCGCTTCGTGGGCGTCGTGACCATGCGCTTCATGCGGCCCGCCGAGCCCGAGCGCAGGCGCCGACAATTCGATCGCTTGCAGCGTGCAACCCGCGTCTGCATCGATGCGCCACAACCGCGCGGCATCCTTGAGCGCGATCATCGCCGCATCGGCTTGCGCACGTTGCGCCGGCGTGCGCGGCGCATGCTCGAAGCCGAGCAGATTGAACATCGGCGTATCCAGATGCACGGTGATGCGCCGGGCCTCGATCGCCACATCGATCTGGGCACGCCCATGCACATGGGCCTGACCGGCACCCGCGGCGGCGCTGCTCGCCGCACACAAAGCCAGAACAAGAAAAGGGGTAGCAAGCACTTTCATGACGAAATCCCGGTGCGTGGTCGAATCGCGCCCCATGCCGATCCGGCATGCGGGACCTGCCCGAAGGGCGCGCTGCTGACTTGCGAAAGCGAGGATTCAGCCGACGTGCGGGGGATCGCGACTGCACGGCGCGGGCGCGCCCAGACAGTCATGCGACGCCAGCGCCGCGACCGGGGATTCGAAACGCAGATGCACCAGCAATTGCGCAGCCGGACTCGCGGGTCGGGTGGCCACCGCCAGATGCGAAAGCACCAGGCATTCGACGCAGGCGCCGTCGTCCGTGCTGTTGGATTCGGATGTGGAATGCGCCGCATGCGCGGCCAGATGGACGAGCGCATGCGTCCATGCACTGGGCGGCGCTGCCAGCAAGCACAGCACCGGCAGCAGAAGGATCAGACAATGCTTGCGCATGGATGCCGCCACGCGCGCCGGGCGTTGCCGCACGAAGCTGCGGCGCCCGGGCGCATGCCGCCGGCTTACTTCTCGGCGGCGGTTTGATAAGCCTTGAGATCGCCCTTCTTGCCCGCGGGCTTGACGGTGCCGGCCTTGATCGCCGGATACAGCCACGAGGTGGCGCGCGCCAGGATCACTTTGCGCGCCGATTCGTCGAGCTTGAGCTTCTTGAGTGCGCCGTCGACGATTTCGTTCATCGTCTTCTTACCCGTGCCCAGCACGCCGAACCAGAATTCGGTGCCGGTCGCGGGCAGGCCTGAGGAATTGCGCGGCTTGCCGGTCTTGCCCTTGCCTTTGCCCTTGGCCGCCTTGGCACCGCGCTTGCCGGCAACCGCCAGCAGATCGGCAGGCAACTTCACACGTGACGGCACTTCGCCAGCCATCAAGGTCTGGACCGCGGCCAAACCGGTTTCGAGTTGCTGCAAGCGTGCTTTGGTCAGGTTGATCTCGTCTGCGATCGCCTGTGCGGCATGGGTAAGGGACTTCATAGATGCTCCAGTTCAGTTAAGGCCGGCTAACCATACCTGAATTCGGGCTTAGTGGGCATCGAATGTTGTTCCGATCCCCCGCGCGATCGGCCCCGCCCGGCCCTCGGCGGCCCTCAGTCGCGGATCGATGACGCCAGGGAGCGCGAGGCTAAATTCGTCCTTTTTCCCGACCTAAATCCGGGTCGCTGCGGTCGACGCCTCGTTGCGACGCGCCGCGCTCAGTGCCGCGCGGCCCGTCATCTCATTGAAACCGATGGTTCGCGAGCCTGAATCGCTTGGGACCTTGGTCGAGCACGAGCACCACCTCCGGTCCTTCGAAGCTTGCCTCGCTGACCGGCGCCGCAAGCTCGACCGGAAGCTGGTCCTGGCAAGTCGCCAGATCGAAGGCGAAGAAGCCGTAGCTGGTCTCGCCACGGATCTTGTAGACCGCCACCGCCCAAAGTCCATCGGGCGATTGGAAGACCTTCTGTACGCGAACGTCGCCGAGCGCGACATGCTTGAACTCGGTGTTCGACGCGCGGCTCACCAAGGCGACCGAGGTGCGGTCGGTGGCCAGACGCAGCGTGCAACCGCCCGCCGCACTCGCCCGCCCGGCGCCGACCGGCGCTTGCGGCGGAACCCATGGGCCGCTGGAACTCGGCGCCCCATACGACCCTGGTGTGCGCAAGGGTGATGACGGCCCCGCGCCGGGATACGCGCCATAGCCGTCGGTCGTGCCGGTGCCGCCGGTCGGGTAGCCGGAACTGCCGCCCGGATAGCTGCTGCCCGGCGGGTAGTTGGAGGCATCGGGGTACGGCGAGGTCGACGGATACCCCGGCGTGCCCGGATAGGTGGGCGTGGCCGGCGTGGCCGGCGTGCCGGGGGTGGCGGGGTAGCCGGGCGTGGTCG
>CAYUYC010000097.1:0-11658 GCA_964448945.1 uncultured Burkholderiaceae bacterium | reverse complement strand
GACCGAGATGTTGGAGCGCAAGGTCGAGTCCATGGAGATCAACGCGCATTTGGCCGCCTCGTCCAGCGGCATCGATGGATTCAAGACCCGATCGATGATGGGCTTGCCGTACTTCGCTTCGCCGATCTGGAAATAGGGATTCTCCGGAGTCGCCTCGATGAAATTGCCTGCCGCGTACACCTGGAACAAGCGCGGCGCTTCGCCTGCGATCTGGCCGCCGAAGATGAAGGAGCAATTGAAATCGACGCCGAAGTGCTTGAGATGCTCGGCATCGCGCTCGTAGACCGCGCGCACCGCATCCCCCACGACGCTGACCGCGTCGAACATGTTCTTGGCCTTCCAGACCGTCAGGCCATCGGGCGATGTGCGCTCGGACAACCATTGCTTGACCGCCTGGCTGATCGCGAGATTGCCCGAGGTCATGAGCACCAGCACGCGATCGTCCGCGCGCTCGAATACCGTCATCTTGCGAAAGGTCGAAATGTGATCGACGCCGGCATTGGTACGTGAATCGGAGAGAAAGACAGTCCCGGCATCGAGCCGCATCGCTACGCAATAGGTCATTTGGGTCACTCGAATAGAGGTGGCGATTCTAGCAAGTGCACTGCAACGATCGTGAATCGTGAATTGCGCCGCAAACTCCTCGTAAATCCCCCTTTGGTTCCGCCTGCCCGAAGACGATACTGCAGATGGTTTCCTCCCTGATGCGATCCTCGCGAGTGGTTTCTCCCCGGATCGTTTGGGCGCCTCGATCGCTAAACACCGCAGATCAGGCGCCCTTTCTTTTGCTCCGGTCCCATGCCCCCATGACTGCGGCAACGCAGCAGCGGCGATGCGCTATCTTCGCGCTCGGCGGCGCTCACAAGGCGCCGCCCTTCACATGGAGATCTGCATGCCGAATTTGTCATTCGTTTCCCCGACCCCGAACAGCCCCTGGGGAACCTATCTTTCACAAGTCGATCGCGTCGTCCCGTATCTCGGGCCGCTCGCGCGCTGGGCCGAAACCCTGCGTCGACCCAAGCGCTGCCTGATCGTCGACGTTCCGATCGAGATGGACGACGGTAGCGTGCGCCATTTCGAGGGCTACCGCGTTCAGCACAGCCTCACCCGCGGTCCCGGCAAAGGCGGCGTGCGCTATCACCCCGATGTCACACTCGAGGAAGTGATGGCACTCGCGGCCTGGATGACGGTCAAGAACGCCGCGGTGAACCTGCCCTACGGCGGCGCCAAAGGCGGTATCCGGGTCGAACCCTCGCACCTGTCGCGCAAGGAACTTGAAAAGATCACCCGCCGCTACACCAGCGAAATCGGCCTGATCATCGGCCCCAACACCGACATCCCCGCGCCCGACGTGAATACCAATGCGCAGATCATGGCGTGGATGATGGATACCTATTCGATGAACGTGGGTGCCACCGCCACCGGCGTCGTCACCGGCAAGCCCATACCGCTGGGCGGGTCGGCCGGGCGCGTGCAGGCCACCGGGCGCGGCGTCTACGTCATCGGACGCGAAGCGGCCCGACGGTTGAACATGGAAATCGACGGCGCCCGCGTCGCGGTCCAGGGCTTCGGCAATGTCGGCTCGGTCGCGGCCAAGCTGTTCGTCGCCAACGGCGCGAAGCTGGTCACGGTACAGGACCACTCCGGCACCATCCTCAACGAGCACGGCATCGACATCGCCGATCTGCTCGATCATGTCCATGCCACCGGCGGCGTGGTCGGCTTCAAGGGCGCCGACGCGATCGCGAACGAGGACTTCTGGGACATCAAGACCGATTTCCTGATTCCGGCCGCACTCGAAGGGCAGATCACCAAGGCACGTGCGCAGCGCCTGCATACCAAGGTCGTCCTCGAAGGCGCCAACGGCCCGACCACGCCCGACGCCGATCTCGAACTCGCCGATCGCGGGATCATCGTCGTGCCCGACGTGATCGCAAATGCCGGCGGTGTGACGGTGTCCTATTTCGAATGGGTGCAGGACTTCAATTCGTTTTTCTGGACCGAAGACGAGATCAATCTGCGCCTCGAACGCATCATGGGCGGGGCTTTCAAGCACATCTGGGAAACCCACGAGCAGCATCACATTCCGCTGCGCACCGCAGCCTTCGTCGTGGCCTGCACCCGGGTGCTGCAAGCGCGCGAGGAACGCGGCCTGTATCCCTGATCGGCGGACTCAGCCCGCGAGCGTCACGCGCACATTCACGCGCATGCGCTCGTCGCCGCCGCCGGTGCGCACCCCCCGCACCGGCGCGGCGGTCTCGTAATCGCGGCCGATCGCCAGACGGATGTAGCGCTCCGAGGCAAAACAGGCATGGGTCACATCGATGCTGATCCAGCCACCGCCATCGACGTCGTCGATCCAGGCATCGACCCAGGCATGGCTGGCCAGTTCGGACTTCTCGCCCGGATAGAAATAGCCCGAGACATACCGGCACGGCACACCGACCGCATGACAGGCGGCGATGTAGACATGCGCCTGATCCTGGCAGACGCCCTGCGCCAACGCGAACGCATCGACCGCGGTGGTCGTCACCTGGGTGGCGCGCGGGGTATAGCGGATCGCGATGCCCACCGTTTGCGCGAACGACAGCAACCGATCGCGCGTCGGGTTCGCACCGAGATGCTCGCGCGCGAGCGCTTCGATCGCGGCGTCGCTCTTGGTGTACCAGGTCGGCAAGCCGAAGGTCATCGGACGCACCACATGCCCGGGCGGTTCGCGCAAACATCCGCCATCGAGCGCTTGCGTCTGGACGATGCCGCCGGCGATGACGCGGATGCGCGTGGCCTGTTGCGCCAGGGTGAAGGTGTGCATCTGATTGCCGAAACCGTCGACCGAATGATCGAGCGGTGCCGGCGCCTGCACCTGCCAATCGAGCGTGATCTGATCGGGCTCGATGCGCGGCGTCAGCCGCAACTGCTGGATGGTGTGGAAGAACGGTGCTGAATACGAATACAACGTCTCGTGATGGACCGCCAAGCGCATGCCTTGCCCCACCCAGTTCAGCCGATCGGAGTGACGGTCACCCCGACAAGCAGGGTGTGGGCGCCACCGCCATGGATGACGCCGCACAAGGGCGGCAGATCGCGATAATCGCGCCCCCAGCCGATGGTCACATGCTCGCGATCGACCGCGATGCCGTTGGTCGGATCGAGATCGACCCAACCGGCGTTGGGACACCAGACCGACACCCAGGCGTGCGAGGCATCCGCGCCGATCAGACGTTCGCGCCCGGGCAAGGGATGCGTGAGCAGATAGCCGCTGACATAGCGCGCAGCGAGCCCGAGCGAACGCAGGCAGCCGATCATCACATGCGAAAAATCCTGGCAGACGCCGGCACGCAATTGCAGCGCTTCGAGCGCGTGCGTGCCGACCTCGGTGCTGTTCGGATCGAAAGCGAACTCGCGATGAATGCGGCGCGTCAGCGCGAGCGCGGCATCGATCAGCCCGCGGCCGGGTGTGAAGTCACTCGCGGCATAGGCGCGCAAGGCATCGTCGGTCGGCACGTAATGCGAGGCGAAGGTGAACTCGCTGGCCGGCACCCAGGGCTTGCCGGCGCTGTAACCCATGGCGTCGACGGCCTGCTCCCACGGCACGGTCTGCTCCAGCGCGGCATCGATGTCGCGCGGCTGGAGGATGACTTCGCTTTCGACGCTGACATCGAGCGACTCGTGCGGTTGAAAGTACGCGAACTGGTCGCGCACATTGCCGAAGGCGTCGATGCGCTCGATGTGCTGGGTCGGCGCCGGCTGGATGTCGAGCGCGCGCGACGTCACCGCCTGGGTCTCGAGTTCGCGCAGACGCAGGCACGCCAGGTGGTAGGCAACATCGACCCGCGACGAATACGCGTAATGCGTATCGTGCAGCACACGCAGACGCGCCGGCGCATTCATGCCGTCACCGCCCGGAACCAATCATCGGTCTGCGCGAAGTAACGCAGACCGATCTCGTCGGACACCTCCATGGCGGCGCCGATGAGTTCACTGGCCAAGGCTTCGAGCGCCGGGTAATGCCCGTCGTCGGCGCGCGCGCACAAGGCCGCCAACGACCAAAGACTCGGATCGGGCAACAACTCGACCAGCTTGGCATTGCCGGCATCGCCGGCGCATTCGGGCAGACGCGCCAGTGCTGCGCGCAAATGCTGGACGCAGCACGCCAGCGCGCGCGGGTTCTCGGCATCCATCACCAACAGATCGATGAGCGCCACCATCTCGATGCGGCGCTGATAGTGGGCGCGATAGGTGATCGCGCTGTCGAACAGATGCAGCATCAAGGTGAACCCGGCCGGAAAGCGCGGCGCGCCGGATTCGAGCATGGTCCGCATCAGCCCCGCCATCGTGGCCAGACGCTCGACCATGCGCCCGATCGTCAGCAGCCGCCAGCCGTCGTCGCGGGTCATGCGGTCGGTCTGCTTGCCGGTGATGGACGACAACAGCATGAGCACGCGATCGAGCACCGGCAGCACATCGGCGCCCGATGGCAGGCTGCCCGGCGCGTCATCGACATGCAGGCTCGCAAGCTCTTCGCGCGCCGACAACATGGTGCGCCAATGCTCGGGCGCAAGCCGATCGCGGATATGGCCCGCCGCGCGTTCGAGCGCCGCGAGGTTGAAGCCCAGGCTGCGCGCATGCGTGGCATCGGGCAGATCGGCGATCAGCGCACGTTCGAACACGCGCAAGCCATGATCGGGCGTCGGCACTTCCGGGGCGACCAGACCGCCGGCCACGGCGACGCGTCCGATCGCGCTCAGCACGGTCGGCGGGGTCGCCGAGTCGCCGTTGAGCATGCCCAGCACGCGCAAGGCGAGTTGCGCGGCACATTCGGCGCGCTCGGAATAGCGGCCGACCCAGAACAGATTCTCGGCCGAGCGGCTCGACACCGGACGACGCTTGTGCGCGAGATCCTCGGGCTGCAGCGCCTTGGGCAGCATCGAGAATGCATCGACTTCGCCGGTCGTCATCACCCAGGTGTCGGCGCTGCTGCCGCCGCGCTG
Source organism: uncultured Burkholderiaceae bacterium (assembly GCA_964448945.1). Classification (GTDB taxonomy): domain Bacteria; phylum Pseudomonadota; class Gammaproteobacteria; order Burkholderiales; family Burkholderiaceae_E; genus CAXBRX01. The sequence goes on along the minus strand of CAYUYC010000097.1, from coordinate 6,667 downwards.
CATCGACACCGTGGGTTCTTCGTAGGCGCCCAATCGAGTCAGGCCGCCGGGCAGCACGCGCCAGCCTTCGTCGCGATCGCGCACCGCATACACGCGCAGCATCGAATGCCGCGGTACCAGACGCCCGCCTTGCCAGGTCGGCAATTGCGCGAGCGGCAGGTATTCCTGCACCGTATAGCGCTCGGGATGGGCCGCGATCGCAGCGCGCCATTGCGCAAGTTCGTCCTTGGTCAGCCGCATGCCGACCATGGGCTCGAAACCGGCCTGCGGCGCGGTGGGTTTGATCACGTATTTGTCGAGCTCGGGCAGCACGCGATCGAGCACTGCGCGCTCGCCGCACCACCAGGTATCGAGCGATCCGAGTTCCAGCGGCTCGCCCAGCACCCGCCGCGCGATCGCCGGCAAGAAGCCGATGACCGCCGCCGATTCGAGAAAGCCCGACCCGAGCGCGTTGGCGACCACCACATTGCCCGCGCGCATCGCCTGCACCAGACCGGGAATGCCCAGCGTGGAATCGCTGCGCAATTCGAGCGGATCGCAAAAATCGTCGTCGAGCCGGCGCAGCACCGCGTGCACGCGCTCGAGTCCGTACAGGGTCTTGAGGAAAAGCTTGTCGTCGCGCACCGTGAGGTCGCCGCCTTCGACCAAGGGTAGACCGAGGTAGCGCGACAAGTAGGCGTGCTCGAAGTAGGTCTCGTTGTACGGCCCCGGGGTGAGCAGCACCACGCGTGCAGCCTGCCCCGCGCCGCTCAGATGGAACAGCGTGTCGACCAGCGCGCGGTAGGTCGCGGCCAGATGCTGGACCCGCAATTCGCGAAACGCCTCGGGAAACTGGCGCGAAATGGTGAGGCGGTTTTCGAGCACATAGCCCAATCCCGAGGGCGCTTGCGTGCGTTGCGACACCACGCGCCATTGCCCGTCGGGCGCGCGCGCCAGATCGAACGCGGCGATGTGCAGGTACACATCGCCCGCGGGCCGTACGTCCTTGAGCGCATGCAGATAACCGGGGTGACCCACGGTCAGGGCCGGCGGCAAGAGTCCTTCGGCGATGAGTTCCTGCGTGCCGTAGACATCGCGCAGCACTTCGTTGAGCAAGGCCGTGCGCTGGATGACGCCGCGTTCGATTTGTGCCCAGTCTTCGGGCGTCACGATGAGCGGCAACAGATCAAGCGACCACGGACGCGCCGGCCCGTCGGTATCGGCATACACGTTGTAGGTGATGCCGTTCTCGCGGATCTGGCGCGCGACGCTCTCGGCGTGGCGATCGAGATCGACCAGCCCGGGGCCGAGCAAGTCGAAGAACGCGCGCCAGGGCGCGGTCATCTCGCGCGCGCCGTCGGTCGCCCCGCGCAACTCGTCGAAATGGCCCGCACGTGCGGGCAAGGCGAGTTGATTCGCGATGGCCGACGCGTCGGTCTGATCGGGGAACTGGAAAAGCGAGCTCAGCGTCGGTCCTTAACGGCGTAGGTCGAGCGTGAAAGGAAACTCCAGGCTGCGCTCGACGGGTTTGATGGTCATCTGCCCCGGTGTATGCCCGATCGTGAAGAAGCGTGCAAGCCGACGGCTTTCGGCTTCGTACGCATTGATCGGAAAGGTCACATGATTGCGACCGCCCGGGTGGGCGACGTGATATTGGCAGCCGCCCAGCGACCTGCCCATCCAGGTATCCACGATGTCGAGCGTCAACGGCGTATCCACGCCGATCGTCGGGTGCAGACACGACGGCGGCTGCCAGGCGCGATAGCGCACGCCGCAGACGAACTCGCCGACACGGCCGGTCGGCTGCATCGGCACCGCCTCGCCGTTGACGGTGATGACATGCCGATCGCCGTTGAGGCCGGTGGCGCGGATCTCGAGCCGCTCGACCGACGAATCGACGTAGCGCACGGTGCCGCCCGGCGCGCCTTCTTCGCCCATGACATGCCAGGGTTCGAGCGCGGTGCGCAGCGTGAGCGCGATGCCCTTGACCGCGACCTCGCCGATCATGGGGAAGCGGAACTCGAAATGCGGCGCGAACCACGCGCGATCCATGGTGTAGCCGGCCAGATCCATCTCGGTCAGCACGTCGTCGAAGTCCTGCTCGATGAAGGTCGGCAGCAGGAAGCGGTCGTGCAGCTCGGTCCCCCAGCGCATCGGCCGCGTGGTGTACGGCGCCTTCCAGAACCGAGCGACCAGTGCACGCAACAACAATTGCTGCACCAGGCTCATGCGCGCATGCGGCGGCATTTCGAACGCGCGCAACTCCACCAGGCCGAGCCGGCCGGTCGGTCCGTCGGGCGAATACAGCTTGTCGATGCAGAACTCGCTGCGATGGGTGTTGCCGGTCACGTCGATGAGCAGATTGCGCAGGATGCGATCGACCAGCCAGGGCGGCACATGACGGCCCTCGGCGGTCTGCGCGCGCAATTCCGCGAAGGCCAGTTCGATCTCGTAGACCTGATCGTTGCGCGCCTCGTCGATGCGCGGCGCCTGACTGGTCGGGCCGATGAACAGCCCCGAGAACAGATAGGACAGCGACGGATGGTTGAGCCAATACGCGATCAGACTCACGAGCACATCGGGCCGGCGCAGGAACGGACTGTCGGCCGGCGTGGCGCCGCCGAGCACGAAATGGTTGCCGCCGCCGGTGCCGGTATGGCGGCCGTCGAGCATGAACTTCTCGGTCGACAAACGGGTCTGGCGCGCGGCCTCGTACAGGAACTCGGTGTGATCGACGAGTTGTTCCCAGTTCGATGCCGGATGGATGTTGACCTCGATGACGCCGGGATCGGGCGTGACCTGCAGCACCTTCAGACGCGGATCGCGCGGCGGTTGATAACCCTCGATCACCAAGGGCAGCTTGAGTTCGGTCGCGGTGGACTCGATCGCGGCCAGCAATTCGAGATAGTCGTCGAGGATGGCCAGCGGCGGCATGAAGACGTACAGCACGCCTTTGCGGACTTCGGTGCACAGCGCGGTGCGGGTCAGCCAATGGGCGGACTCGAAACGCTCGGGCTTGCGATCCTCGCCCGATGCCGGCGCCGGGCCGCCTGTGCCGGGGCGCGCACCACGGCCGGGCAAATACACCGCGCCCGGTGCTCCGATGCCCGCGGGGCCGCGATCTTGCACCGCGACGGTGCCGCCCTCGGCAAATCCGCCTCCGACCGCATGCGGCGCGTATTGCGCGCGCAATTCGGCCGCGGTGCGCAACGGCGCCTTGGGCGCAAACGGATCGTGATCGAGGAAGTACGGGTAATCGTTGCCCGATACCCAGGGCAAGGAATCCAACGGCAAGCGATAGCCCATCGGCGAATCGCCGGGGATCAGATACATGCGCTCGTCGCGGAAGAACCATGGGCCGGTGACCCAGCGCGCGCCGGCCAGACGCGGACCGTGCTCACGCTTGATCGGCAGGACGTAGCCCACGACCTTGCTCAGGCCTTGCTCGAAGATCCGGCGCAGGCGTTCGCGTTCGAGTTCGTCGTCGAGCCGTGCGTCGAACGGGTCGACATTGACCGGCAACCGGCGCTCGCGCCAGAGGTAGTACCAGACGTCTTCGTAGCCGGGCTGGACGAACTTGGTGTCGAGCCCGAGCTTGGCGGTGAGCCGATCCATGAAGCGCTTGGCGTCGGCCTCGGTCGCGTTGCCGGGCAGGCGTTCGTCGGCGAACAAGGACGGGTCGTGCCAGCACGGTTCGCCGTCGGCGCGCCAATAGCACGACAAGGCCCAGCGCGGCAGTTGTTCGCCCGGGTACCACTTGCCCTGCCCGAAATGCAGAAAGCCGTTGGCGCCATAGCGCTCGCGCAAGCGCTGCACGAGTTCGGTCGCAAAGCCGCGCTTGGTGGGTCCGAGCGCGTCGGTGTTCCATTCGGCGCCGTCGCGATCATCGACCGAGACGAAGGTCGGTTCGCCGCCCATGGTCAGCCGCACATCCATGGCATGCAGATCGGCATCGATGCGATGGCCCAGGGCATCGACATAGGCCCATTGGTCATCGGTATAGGGCTTGGTGACGCGCGGAGACTCGAAGATGCGCGTGATCGCCATCTGATGGTCGAACGTGACTTCGCATTCGTCGACGGCCCCGGTGACCGGTGCGGCGGAGCCCGGCTCGGGCGTGCACGCGAGGGGAATATGCCCTTCGCCGGCCAGCAATCCCGAGGTCGGATCCAGACCGATCCAGCCGGCGCCGGGCAGATACACCTCGCACCAGGCATGCAGATCGGTGAAGTCGTGGTCGGTGCCCGACGGACCGTCGAGCGCCTTGACGTCAGGCGTGAGCTGGATGAGGTAGCCCGAGACGAAGCGTGCCGCGAGCCCCAGATGCCGCAGCGCCTGTACCAGCAGCCAGCCGGTGTCGCGGCACGAACCCGAAGCCTTGGCCAGTGTTTCTTCCGGGGTCTGCACCCCGGGCTCGAGACGGATCAGATAACTGATGTCGTGCTGCAGGCGCTGATTGAGTCCGACCAGAAAGTCGATCGTGCGCTGTTCGGTGCGATCGATGCTCGCGAGCAGCGCGGCAAACCGGGGCGTCGGCGCGGACTTGACCAGATACGGCGCCAGCTCGCGCTGCAAAGTCTCGTCGTAGACGAAGGGAAACTTCTCGGCATAGGGCTCGAGAAAGAAGTCGAACGGGTTGTAGACCGACATCTCGGCCACCAGGTCGACCGTGATGCGGAACTCGGTGGTCTTCTCAGGAAAGACCAGGCGCGCGAGGTAGTTGGAAAACGGATCTTGCTGCCAGTTGACGAAATGCCCGCCGGGCTCGATGCGCTGCGAGTACGACAGGATGCGCGTACGGCAATGCGGCGCCGGCCGCAGCCGCACCACCTGCGGCGAGAGCGACACCGGCCGGTCGTACCGATACTCGGTCACATGGCTGAGAGCGACATGGATGGCCAATCGGATTCTCCAGAAGACAGCTTGTTGCTTTGTATGCCGATCAGGCCGCGAGCGGAACCAGGAAGTCGCGCGAAATCCGATCCCCGAGCGTGGAGATCTTCTCGAGGAAGCGCGTCAGATAGGCATGCAGCCCGGTCTGGAACACGTCGTCGATGCGGCCGTAATGCAGTTCGGCCGCGAGCATGCCGGCGCGGCGCTGGGTCTCGCTGCTTTGGGTATTGGCGATCTTGTCGAGGTTTTGCACCACCTCGTTGAGGCAATAGGTGAGCGAGCGCGGCATCGCGGCATTGAGAATGAGCAACTCGGCGACGCGCTCGGGGGTGATGACGTCGCGGTAGACCTTGCGGTAGGTCTCGAAGGCCGACACCGAGCGCAGCACCGCGGCCCAGTGATAGAAGTCCTTTTGCGCTTCATCGGCGCTCGTGGCGCGATTGCGCCGCGGCACGGCGGCCAGCGCTTCCTGGTTGCCGTGGAACTTCACATCGATGATCCGCGCGGTGTTGTCGGCGCGTTCGAGATGGGTGCCCAGGCGGATGAAGTAGAACGCCTCGTCGGTCAGCATGGTGCCGATGGTCACGCCGCGCGATTGGTGCGAGCGGAACTTGACCCATTCGAAGAAGCGGCTCGGATCGCGGTCGAGCAGCTTGTCCTTGAGCATGCGCTGCAGTTCGAGCCAGGTGTCGTTGTGCGCTTCCCAGACTTCGGTGGTCAGCGTGCCGCGCACCGCGCGGGCGTTCTCGCGCGCGGCCTGCAGACAGGCGTAGATCGAACTGGAGTTGTCCGGATCGCGCACCATGAAGTCGAGGACTTCCTTGGCCTGCATGCTGTTGCCGTGGCGCTTTTCGTAAGCCGGCATCAGTTCGGAAATGCCCAGCATGCTGCGCCAGCCGCGCTCGGCTTCGGTATCGGATTGCGGCAGCAATTCGGTCTGCACGTTCACGTCGAGCAGACGAGCGGTGTTCTCGGCGCGCTCGATGTAGCGCGACATCCAGAACAAATGGTCGGCGGTGCGGGAAAGCATGGCGTGTCCTTTCGTTCAGGCTTCGAGTACCCAGGTGTCTTTCGTGCCGCCGCCTTGCGACGAGTTCACGACCAGCGAGCCTTCGCGCAACGCGACGCGCGTGAGGCCGCCGGGCACCATCGACACCTCCTTGCCCGATAGCACGAAGGGTCGCAAATCGATGTGACGCGGCGCGATGCCCGACTCGACGAAGGTCGGACAGGCGGACAGCGCGAGCGTGGGCTGGGCGATGTAATTGCTCGGATTGGCCTTGACCTTCTCGGCAAAGGCGTCGATCTCGGCCTTGGTCGAGGCCGGCCCGACCAGCATGCCGTAGCCGCCCGCGTTATGGATTTCCTTGACCACCAGATCCTTGAGGTTGGCCAGCACGTAGGACAGGTCGGCCGCCTTGCGACATTGGTAGGTCGGCACATTCGAGATGATCGGTTCTTCGCTCAGATAGAACTTGATCATGTCGGGCACATAGCAATAGATGCTCTTGTCGTCGGCCACGCCGGTACCGATCGCATTGGCCAGCGTCACCCGCCCGGCGCGATAGACGTTGAGGATGCCCGGCACGCCGAGCGAGGAATCGGGCCGGAACGCGAGCGGATCGAGGAAGTCGTCGTCGATGCGGCGGTAGATCACATCCACGCGCTTGGGCCCGCGCGTGGTGCGCATGTAGACGTAGCCGTCGTTGACGAACAGATCCTGGCCTTCGACGAGTTCGACCCCCATCTGCTGGGCCAGGAAGGCGTGCTCGAAATAGGCCGAGTTGTACATGCC
>CAYUYC010000096.1:0-11899 GCA_964448945.1 uncultured Burkholderiaceae bacterium | reverse complement strand
CGAAGCCGCGACCTTGTTCGCCCGCGCGCGCGGCTTCGACCGCGGCATTGAGCGCGAGGATGTTGGTCTGGAAGGCGATGCCGTCGATCACGCCGATGATGTCGGCGATGCGCTTGGAACTGTCGTTGATGCCGCGCATCGTGTCGACCACACGGCTGACGACTTCGCCGCCCTTGACCGCCACAGTGCTTGCGTCGACCGCGTATTGATTGGCCGCGCGTGCATGGTCGGCGTTCAGGCGCACGGTCGAACCGAGTTGTTCCATCGAGGCCGCCGCTTCCTGCAAGGCGCTGGCCTGTTGTTCGGTGCGCGCGCTCAGATCGTTGTTGCCGGTGGCGATCTCGCCCGATGCGAGCGCGACGCCGTGTGCGCGTTCGCGCACCGTGGCCACGATGTGGGCGAGCTTGTCCTTCATGTCACCGAGTGCCTGACCGAGTTCGGCGACTTCGTCACTGCCTTGCGCGGCAATGACGGTCGCCAGATCGCCCTGGGCGACCGCATGCGCCGATTGCGCTGCGCGATGCAGCCGCGCCGCGATGCGTCGGGCGAAGACCGCGCCGGCGGCCACGCCGATCGCACAAGCGACGCTCATGAGGATGAGACTGGCGACGATCGCCGTATGCGCCTGGGCCGCCGCTTTGTCCGAAATGGCGGCACTGTCGGCCGCGATCCTGGCGGCCGCCTCGGCCAGCAATTTGGCAGGTTCACGGTCGACGCCTGCAACCGCCGCATCCCCGACCGCAGCGTCATGCTTGGCCGCGACGAACGCCTGATACCCGGCGCGATAGGCCCCGCCCATCTTGATATGCGCGGCCGCAAACTGCTCGACCAATTGACGGCTAGGCCCGGCGGCCAGCGTGGCCATCAATGCGCGCGCCTGGTTCACCACATCGAGCTCTTGCGCCTGAAAGGCTTTCCAATGCTTGGCCAGCGCTTGTTCATCCTTGCCGCGCAGCAAGGTGTTCTTCCATTCCTGGACCTGGACCTTGAAGGTGTCGAGCATCTTGGCGACGGCACGCTCATCCGCAACCTTGGCCTGCACCGTCGTTTCGTAGGTGTCCAGGGCATGGCTCAGACGCGAGATGGCCACCAGGGCGGCTCCGCCGACGAGCACCATGGTCGCGGCGAACGCCAGCGGCAGAGAATGACGAAGCTTCATGTGACGACTCCAGAGATCGCCGCATTCGTATTGGCAGGCGCATCGTCGATGCGCGCCGTGATGCGGTCGGATCGCGACTATCTCTGGAAATCGCGCTGACGGAATGCGCGATCAACGCCCGGGTTGGGCGTCATTTCGCGCACGTCGTCGGTAGGGGAATTGCGGCGATCAAGCCCGCACGACCTGCATCGTGGCCGTGCATTGCGGCATGTTGGCGCAAGCCCAGAAGTCGAGGCCGCCGCCGGCGCGCCGGACCATCTTGGCGGCGCAGGCGGGGCAGGTCGGCGTGGTCCAATCGCCTTCGGTCGCCGTGGCCAGCAGCGCGTCGCGCTTGTCGGCCGGCAATTGCAGGATCTTGGCCAGGAGCATGTCGCCGTTGAGCAGTTGGATCGGCTGGCCCTTGGCGAACTCCATCGCTTCGTCGTCGAAATGACCGGCGGTCACGTACACCGCCCGTCCGCTGCGGGCCTGGGCCATGGCGCCGATGAGTCCGCGCAATTGATCGGCACCGATCGCGGGCGCGGCGCCGGGCTGGGCATGCATGAGCCCGATCAGCGCCTTGTCGGCCGCGCGCACGAGCTTGGCGTCGACGCCGCCGTCGGGCGCACGCGAGATCACTTCGGTGCGATAGCCGCGCAGTTTGAAAAAGGCATCGACCACCAGTTCGAAGCGCCGCCATTCCATGCGCTCGATCACATCGCGCGCCCAGGCGGTGGGCTTGACCGCGGTGGGATGCGGCACCACCAGGGTCTTGTCCCATTCGATCGCATCGAGCACGCGCTTGTTCGAGGTGCTGGTCGGATCGGGCACCGGCTCCACGCGCTTGGGCACGACCGGGGGTTCGGTATCGGGCGGCGGGGTGTATTCGTTGAGTTGCTCGTTGCGCGCGGCGATGAAGCCGAGCACGCCGAGCACGCAGAAGATCGCCCCGACCACGATGGCCAAGGCTTGCACGATGGGAATGAAGACCATGCCGGAACTGCCGCGCAGAAGTTCGGGCGCCCCCCATTGCAGAAGCGCGAAGCTCACGACGGCGAGAACGAAGGCGGCGGGCCAGGGAAGCAGGCGCCGGTCGCGGCCGGTCGCGGGGAGGAATCTGAGTGCCATGCGCCGCATGGTAACCAGCGAAACCGCGTTCGACACGTGAACCTGTCACACCTTCGACGCGTTGTTGGCCGCGTCGCGCGCGGGCGTCACAACATGAAGCAACCGTTTCCGTGTCGGCGGCGCAAGCTCATTCCATGGGCAATCCGCGAAATCAGCCTGGTGCGCTGGTGCGTCATTTGCCTGCACATAGGTGCTTTCATGAACCTGTCATCGATGATTCGCTTAGGCGTGGGAGGCGTCGCGCTGCTCGCCAGCGCCATGGCAACGGCGCATGGTGCGCGCGTGGGTGTCGTGATCGGTGGACCGATCTGGGGTCCGGGCTGGTGGTATCCGCCGCCGTATTACTACGCGCCGCCGACCGTGGTGGCGGTACCGACCGAGCCGCCGCAATACATCGAGCGCGAGACCTATGCGCCCGCGGGCGCGCAGGCCGGCTATTGGTACTACTGCGCCGCGACCAAGACCTACTACCCCTATGTCAAAACCTGCGCCGAGCCGTGGCAGCAAGTCACGCCGCAAATGCCCGCGCAATGAGGGGAACATCATGAGACTGCACAAGATCACGATCGCCACCGCCGCCCTCGGCGTTCTCGCACTGGCCGGTTGCGCCACCCCGCCGCCGGCGGGTCCGAGCCATATGGCCTTGCCGGGCACCGGCATGAGCTTCGACCAGTTCCGCGCGGACGATTATGAATGCCGCGCCTATGCCGATGGCCAGACCGGCGGCCAGACCGCAGCGAATGCCGCTGCGAACGCCGGCGCACGCAGTGCCGTCGCAGGCACGGTGATCGGTGCCGTCGCGGGGGCCGCCATCGGCGGGCGCGATGGTGCCGCAGTCGGCGCGGGCACGGGCTTGCTCGTGGGATCGGCGGCCGGCGCCGACGCGGGCAATTATTCGGGCCGCGAGCTGCAGCGCCGTTACGACATGCGCTACGACCAATGCATGTACGCCAAGGGGCACCGCGTGCCGGTGTACGGACAGTTCACCTATCGCCAACCGGCCGCGGGCACGCCCGCGCCCTATGTACCGCCGCCACCGCCGCCTGCGCAGACGCGGTGACTGACGGCGATCAGACCGCGAGCAACTCGACTTCGAACAAGAGCGTGGCGTTGGGCGGAATCACGCCGCCCGCGCCACGCGCGCCGTAGCCGAGTTGCGGCGGAATCACCAGGCGGCGCGTGCCGCCGACCTTCATGCCTTGCACGCCTTCATCCCAGCCGCGGATGACATGGCCTGCGCCGAGCGGAAATTCAAACGGCTGCTTGCGGTCCTTGCTCGAATCGAACTTGGCGCCGGCCGCGCCGTTCTCGAACAACCAACCGGTGTAATGGACGCTGACGTAACTGCCGGCCTTGGCTTCCTGGCCCTGGCCTTCGACGGTGTCTTCGTATTGCAGGCCGGATTCGGTGGTCTTCATAGAGTTCCTATGCGTGGTTCAGGCAATTGCCGAGAGAGAAACAGGCCGTAACTGTAACCTGCGGCGCGCGTGCGGCGCCGCGCGCATCATGCGGCCCGTCATCGCGATTTCTCCGGGACCAACACATCATGAAGCGCATCCTCCTTCAACTCGCGGCCTTGTTCGCAATGAGCCTCGCGCTCGTCGCCTGCGGCGGCGGCAGCGAGACCGTCGCGACCCCACCGACAGGCTCGACGCCGACCATCGGCGCGTTCGGCGCATCGCCGGCCACCATCACCGTGGGCCAGTCCACGACGTTGAACTGGTCGACCACCGACGCCACGAGTGTTTCGATCAGCCCGGGCGTGGGCAGCGTGACCGGCAGCTCGACCGCGGTCGCCCCGACGTCGACGACCGTCTATACCCTGACCGCGACCAACAGCAACGGCAGCAGCACCGCGAACGCGACGGTCACCGTCAATGCCGGCTCGGGCGGCTCGGCGCCGACCATCGCTTCGTTCACCGCCTCGCCCGCATCGATTCAATCCGGGCAATCGTCGACCCTGAGTTGGTCGGTGAGCAACGCGACTTCGTTGTCGATCGCGGGCATCGGCGCCGTGACCGGCACCTCGCGCTCGGTATCGCCGACCAGCACGACGACCTATACGCTGACCGCCACCAACAGCAATGGCAGTACCACCGCGAACGCCACCGTGACCGTCACGACCGGCAGCGCACCCACCATCGCGACGTTTACCGCGACGCCGAGCACGATCACCTCGGGTCAATCGTCGACCTTGAGTTGGTCGGTCAGCAATGCGAGCTCGCTGTCGATCTCCGGCATCGGCACCGTGACCGGCACCTCGCGCTCCGTCTCGCCGACCACGACCACGACCTATACGCTGACCGCGACCAACGGCAACGGCAACGCGACCGCGAGCGCCACCGTGACCGTGGGCACGGGATCGACGTCGTGGACCTACGGCTCGATGGCCGCGGCGAACCTCGGCATCGGCGCGAACCTGAATGGCGCAGTGCCCTTCCCGGCCAACAATGCATGGAATACCGACATCTCGTCGGCGCCGGTGGACCCGAACTCGGCGAACATCATCGCCAGCATCGGCAACACCACCACCCTGCACGCCGACTTTGGCGCGGGCCTCTACAACGGCGCCAAGATCGGCATCCCGTACATCGTGGTCCCGGGTTCGCAAACGCTGGTGACGATCAACTTCAACGCCTACGGCGATGAAAGTGATCCAGGGCCGTATCCGATTCCGCCCAATGCGCCGGTCGAAGGCGAACCCAATGCCGGCGACCGCCATGTGCTGGTGATCGACCGCGACAACAACCGGCTGTACGAACTCGGCAACGGCTACAAGCAGACCGACAACAGCTGGCTCGCCTATGTCGGTGCGATCTTCCATCTCGATTCGAACAATGTGCGCCCAGGCGGACAAGCCGGCTGGACCAGCGCCGATGCCGCGGGCCTGCCGATCTTTCCGGGCCTGGTGCGCTACGACGAAGCCACGAGCGGCACGATTCCGCATGCATTGCGCTTTACCGTGCAAACCTCGCGCAAGGCCTATGTGCCGCCCGCGACGCATTGGGCCTCGTCCAACACCTCGGCCAATCTGCCGCCGATGGGCATGCGCGTGCGGCTCAAATCGAGTTTCGTGATTCCGTCGAACTTCAGCACCGAAGGCAAGGCCATCCTTCAGGCGATGAAGAAGTACGGCATGCTCATGGCCGACAACGGCGGCAACTGGTTCATCAGCGGCGCGCCCGACGAACGTTGGGACAACGACGCGCTGCGCACTGAACTCGGTTCGGTCAAAGGATCGGATTTCGAAGTCATCCGCATGGACGGCTTGGTCACGCCCTGAGGTCCTGACGCCGCCCCGGCAAACGCGCCGCTTCGAAGCAGGCCACCGTATGCGTGGCCTCGCCTTCGAGCGCCGGCACCTCGTGCTTACAACGCTCGACCGCATACGGGCAGCGCGGATGGAACACGCAGCCCGGCGGCGGTTCGAACGGCGAGGGCAGCTCACCTTGCAACACGATGCGCTCGCGCTTGATCTGCGGGTCGGCCACCGGCGTGGCCGATAGCAGCGCCCGGGTGTACGGATGCGCGGGATCGCCGAAGATCGCGTCGCGGCTGCCGATCTCGACCACCCGGCCGAGATAGATCACCAGCACCCGATCGGCGATGTGCCGCACCACCGACAGGTCGTGCGAGACGAAGACATAGGCGAGGCCGAATTCGCGCTGCAATTCGGCGAGCAGATTGAGCACCTGGGCGCGGATCGAGACATCGAGCGCGGACACCGGCTCGTCGAGCACCACGATCTCGGGCCGCAGCATGAGCGCGCGCGCGATCGCGATGCGCTGGCGCTGGCCGCCCGAGAACATGTGCGGATAGCGGCCGTGATGCTCGGGGCGCAGACCCACGCGCCGCATCATCTCGTGCGCGGCAGCGCGGCGCTCGGGCGCACTCATCTTGGTGTTGACGAGCAAGGGTTCTTCGAGCGCGCTGCCGACGGTCTGGCGCGGATTGAGCGAGCCGACCGGATCCTGGAACACCATCTGTACGCGCGGGCGCAAGGCGTTGCGCTGAGTCGCATCGGCCTGTGCGAGGTCGATGCCGTCGATGCGCAGGCTGCCCGCGGTCGGGGTCTCGACCATGGTCAGCAAACGCGCGAGCGTCGATTTGCCCGAGCCCGATTCGCCGACCACCGCGAGGGTTTCACCGGCCGCCAGATCGAAGCTCGCGCCGTCGAGCGCGATCACCTGCGCCGCGTCCGCGAACGCGCCGCGCTTGACGGTGTAGACGCGGCGCAGCTCGCGCGCTTGCAGCAACGGTTGGTTCATGCATTCTCCCGCGCAGCGTCGCGCGGCCGCGGCACGCCGCGCACCAGCGGCGCGAAACAGCGCGCATCGCCAAGCGTGGGGTCGGCGCACGGCACTTCATGCCGGCAGCGCTCGAACACATGGGCGCAGCGCGGCGCGAACAGACAACCCGCAGGCCGATCGAATTGCCCGGGCACCACACCCGCGATCGCGGCGAGTTCGCGCCCGGTCGCGCGCTCGGGCAGGGCGGCGAGCAAGGCCGAGGTGTAGGGATGATGCGGATCGTCGAACAAGGCCGCGGTGGCCGCACGCTCGACTTGCTGGCCCGCGTATTGGACCACCACCCGGTCGGCCATTTCGGCGACCACGCCCATGTCGTGGGTGATGAGCACCAGGCCCATCCCGGTCTCGCGCTGCAGGCGCGCAAGCAGGTCGAGAATCTGGGCCTGGATGGTCACATCGAGCGCGGTGGTCGGTTCATCGGCGATCAGCAATTTGGGCCGGCAGGCGAGCGCCATCGCGATCATCACGCGCTGGCACATGCCGCCCGAGAGCTGATGCGGGAAGGCCGCGATGCGGCGCTCGGGATCGGTGATACCGACCTGACTCAGCAGTTCGAGCGTGCGTGCCTTGCGTGCCGCGCGCCCGAGGTTCAGATGGGTGCGCAAGGTCTCGCCGATCTGGAAGCCCACGGTGAAGCATGGGTTCAAGGACGACATCGGCTCCTGAAAGATCATCGCGATGTCGCGGCCGACGATGGTGCGACGCTCGGCAGCACTCAAGGCGCGCAGATCGCGGCCGTCGAATTCCATGCGTTCGGCGCTCACCGTCGCGGTCCAGGGCAGCAAGCCCATGACGGCCAGCATCGCGACCGATTTGCCCGAGCCCGATTCACCGACGATGGCCAGCACCTCGTTGGCATCGACGACCAGATCGATACCGTCGACCGCGGTGAACGCGCCGCCGCGGGTGGCGAATTGCACCTTGAGATTGCGGATGTCGAGCAGGCTCATGGTCAGGACCTGCGCATCTTCGGATCGAGCGCATCGCGCAGGCCGTCGCCCGCGAGATTGATCGACACCACGGTGATGAGGATCGCGAGGCCGGGCAGGGTGACCAGCCAGGCATTGGAGCGGATGAATTCGCGGCTGTCGGCGAGCATCGTGCCCCATTCGGAAATCGGCGGTTGCGCGCCCAGGCCCAGAAAGCCCAGCGCCGCCGCTTCGAGGATGGCGTCGGACACGCCGAGCGCGGCCTGCACGATGAGCGGCGACAGGCAATTGCGCAGCACGGTCGAGGTCATGAGCCGCAAGGGCCCGACGCCCGCGACCTTGGCCGCGGTGACGTAATCCTTTTGCAATTCGGCCAGCGCCGAGGCGCGCACCAGGCGCACATAGCGCGGCAAGTACACGATGGTGACCGCAACGATGGTGTTGGTGAGGCTCGGGCCCAGCACCGCGACCACGAGGATGGCGAGCACCAGGCTCGGCACCGCCATGATGAGGTCCATCACGCGCGTGATCGCGACGTCGACCAGATCGCCGAAGAAGGCGGCCGACAGACCGAGCACGATGCCGATGACGAAGGACACGCTCATCACCGCCAGGCCGATGAACAAGGACACCCGCGCGCCATGCAACAAGCGCGAAAGCATGTCGCGCCCGAGGCTGTCGGTGCCGAGGATGAAACGCCAGGAACCGCCGTCGTCCCAGACCGGCGGCGCCTTGACCGCGTCGCGGAATTGTTCGATCGGCGAATACGGTGCGAGCCAGTCGGCGAAGATCGCGACGAACACGATGCCGGCGACCACGATCAGGCCGGCGACCGCGCCCTTGTTCTCGGCGAACGCGCGCCAGAAGGCACGCCAAGGGCTGGGCACGCCGGGCAGCGGATCGGCATCGAGCAAGGCGGTCGGTTCAGCGGCCATGCCGGATCCTCGGATTGATGACGCCATACAGCAGATCGACGATGAGGTTGACCACGATGACCACGGTCGAGACCAGCATCACCCCGCCTTGCAGCGCCGGGTAATCGCGCCGCGCGATCGATTCGATCAGCCATTTGCCGATGCCCGGCCACGAGAAGATGGTCTCGGTCAGCACCGCGCCGGCCATCAAGGTGCCCACCTGCAGCCCGATCACGGTGACCACCGGAATCAGCGCATTGCGCAAGGCATGCTGGCCGACGATGCGCCAAGGCGGCAGGCCCTTGGCGCGCGCGGTGCGCACATAGTCTTCGGCCAGCACTTCGAGCATCGCCGAGCGGGTGATGCGCGCGATCACCGCCAGCGGAATGGTGCCCAGCACGATGGCCGGCAAGACCAGGTGATGCAAGGCGTCGAGCACCGCGCCTTCCTGGCCCGACAGCCAGGCGTCGATGACCATGAAGCCGGTGACGGGCTCGAAGTAATACTTGATCAGATCGATGCGGCCCGAGACGGGCGTGAGGCCCCAGCGCTCGGCGACGAACATGATGAGCAGCAAGCCCCACCAGAAGATCGGCATCGAATACCCGGTGACCGAGATGCCCATCAAGGTGTGGTCGTACAGGCTGCCGCGCTTGACCGCGGCGATCGCGCCCGCGGGGATGCCGATCAGCATGGCGAACAGCATCGCGCAGATCGACAACTCGATGGTCGCGGGAAACAAGGTGGTGAACTCGTGCAGCACCGATTCGCTGGTGGCGAGCGAAGTGCCGAAATTGCCGTGCAGCAATTGCCAGACGTAATCGAGGAATTGCTTCCAGACCGGCTGATCGAGGCCGAGTTCATGGCGGAACATCGCCAGGCGCTCGGGGCTGATCCCGCGCTCGCCGACGCGCACCTCGACCGGATCGCCCGGCACCAGGCGGATCGCGATGAAGGTCAGGAACATCAGCGCGACGAAGGTCGGGATCGTCAGCGCGAGGCGTTTGAGCAGGTAGCGGAACATCGATGCGAATGGCGGATGACCACACGAAAACGGCGCGGCAGGGTGGCCGCGCCGTCGGTGCGCATGGGCGCGATGTTACGCCGAACTACTTGAGGTCCACGCCGTTGAACTGATGCGCGCCGAGCGGGCTTTGCTTGAAGCCCGTGACTTCCTTGCGCATCACTTCGTAGACCACCGAATGGGCGATCTTCATGTCGGGCGCTTCTTCGTGCTCGATGACCTGCATTTCTTCATAAAGCTTGGCGCGCGCCTTCTGGTCGGGCAGCGACTTGGCCTTGTTGAACTTCTCGTCGAAAGCCTTGTTGCACCACTTGGACAGGTTCTGCCCGCCCGGACGCGCAGCCGCGCAACCATGCAGGAAGAAGAAGTTGTCGGGGTCGCCGTTGTCGCCGGTCCAGCCCAGCATGCCGGTCATGTGCTCGCCTTGCTGCAAGCGCTTGCGGTACTCGCCCCATTCGTAGGTCACGAGCTTGGCATTGACGCCGACCTTGGCGAGGTCGGCCTGCATCATCTCGGCGATGCGCTTGGCGTTCGGGTTGTAGGGCCGCTGCACCGGCATGTACCAAAGGTCGACCTCGAGCGGGGTCTTCACGCCGGCCTTGGCCAGCATCGCCTTCGCCTTGGCCGGGTCATAGGGGTAGTCCTTGACCTTGTCGTTGTAGCCCCAGAGCGTGGGCGGAATCAGGTTCTTCGCGGCCTGGCCGGCACCGAGGTACACATCGCGAATGATCGAGGCCTTGTCGATCGCCATGCTGAAGGCCTGGCGCACTTCCTTCTTGTCGAACGGCGGCTTCTCGGTGTTGAACGACCAGTAGGCGATGTTCAGACCGGGCTGGTTGATGACCTTGAGCGCCGGATCCTTTTGCATCTCGGGCAGATCGGCCGGACGCGGCGCGATGACGAAATGGCATTCGCCGGCCTTGAGCTTGGAATAGCGCGCGCTCGGATCGGGCGTGATCGCGAACACCAGATCATCGACGAGGGCCTTCTCGCCCCAATAACCCTTGTTGGCCTTGTAGCGGATCACCGCGTCCTTTTGATAGGCGACGAACGAGAACGCGCCGGTGCCGACCGGGATCTGGTCGAACTGTTCCTTCTTGTTCTGCTTGGCGAGGAAATCGGCGTATTCGGCGGAATGGATGGCCGCGAAATCCATCGCCAGATTGGCGAACAAGGCGACGTTGGCTTCCTTGAGCTTCATGCGCACCGTGTAGTCGTCGACCTTCTCGATCGCGTCGAGCAACTTGGGCATGTCCATGTCGTTGAAGTAGTCGTACTTGCCGCCCGAGACCTTGGCATACGGATGCTCGGGCTTCCATTGGCGCTCGAACGAGAACAGCACGTCGTCGGCATTGAAGTCGCGCGTGGGCTTGAAGCCGTTGACGCCGCCATGGAACTTGACGCCGTGGCGCAGATGGAAGGTGATGGTCTTGCCGTCGGGCGTGACCTCCCAACGCTCGGCAAGGCCGGGCTCGACCTCCGTGCTGCCGCGTTTGAATTCGGTCAGCTTGTCGTAGACCGGGCGTGCGGCGTCGAAGCTGGTGCCCGTGGTGTTGAGCGCGGGCGTGAAATTTTCGGGTGAGCCCTCGGAGCAATACACGAGGGTCTTGGCCGACGCATCGGGCGTCATGGCAAACAACGGTGCGGCGGCGATCAGGCTGGCGGCAATGACGTGCTTCATCAGGTTTCTCCCTTGGTCCTGCCCATAGAAGGCCGCCATGCTACCGCTGCGCTGCGGCGCTTGGATAGCCGCGGGCTTTCCCCGACGGCGCATGCCCGCAACGCGCATCCCCCCTACATCTAGGAGTAGCAAGCGGCTGCGCAGCCGCGCACGATCACTGCAGCTTCGTGCCGCACCCACCGCCGGAGACCGACGCCTCGTGGAGCCTCATCGCAATGGAATCACTCGCGCGCGACTCGAGATCGACTTGCTGCGACGCAGCCTGGGCCAGCGCCTGGACAAACTCGAGGCCGCGGCCAAGCCGCCCGAAGCGCCCAAGCGCGGCCTGGCCAAATTCCTCGGCTGGATGGGGCCGGCCTTGCCGCAACTCATCGGCAGTGCGGTCATGCTGGGCCTGGCCTTCATGGTCAAGGATTCGGTCGATCTCGCGATCCGCCAACAGCAATTGCAGCTTTCCTACGTACAGCAAATGAAAGCCGAACTGGTCGAGATGGCGAAGGACGGCGCAAGCGTCGACGACGTCGAACGTTCGGCCATGCTGTTGTCCGCCTTCGGCAAACCGGCGGTGATGCCGCTCATCAACGAATTGCGCTATGGCGGCAATCGCGCGGTCGGCGCCGAATCGGGCTTGCGCGCCTTGGCCTTCTCCGAGCCCGAGACGGTCTGCAAGCTCTTGCTGCGCGCGATCGACAGCCGCGCCGCCGTCTTCGATGCCGAAGGCCATGGCGCCGCGGTGCGCGTGCTGGTGGCCGGGCAATGCACGGTGGCGCTGCCC
>CAYUYC010000095.1:0-11909 GCA_964448945.1 uncultured Burkholderiaceae bacterium | reverse complement strand
GATGCGACCGAAACCCTCGCGCAAAGCCTCGACACCGAACGCACGATCGCGCGCCTGCATGCCTGTCGCGACCGGCTGATCGCGCAAGGCAATGATCTGGCCCAGTACGCGACCTGGATCGCGGTGCGCGATTTCGACCGCGTGCGCGCCGCGCTCGGCTATGCAAGCCTCGATCTCTGGGGAGCGTCCTACGGCACGCGGGCCGCGCTCGAATACGCGCGGCAGTTTCCCGCCCATGTGCGCGCGGTGGTGCTCGATGGCGTCGCCCCCGCAGCGATGATCCTGCCGGCCAGTTTTGCGATCGACACCGATGCCGCGCTCGCAGCCTGGGCCAAGTCCTGCACCGCCGATCCCGCCTGCCGCCGGCGCGTGCCCGATCTCGGCGCCAGCGTCGATGCCTTGCTCGCGCGCGCCGCGGCCGGTGCACAGATCCAAGTCGCCGATCCGATCGACGGCAGCATGCTGCGCGCACCGCTCACCCGCGATGCGGTGATCGCGTTGTTGCGCGCGCCGATGTATGCGCCCTCGGCCGGCGCATTGCTGCCGTATGCGCTGGCGCGTGCCGGCGATGGCGATTACGGCCCGCTGGTGGCCACCGCCTCGGTGCTCGCGGGCACGACCGAACAAGGGTTCTCCGAAGCGATGCATTTCTCGGTCGTCTGCGCCGAAGACCTGCCGCGCGTCGACGACGCGGTGCGCGCCTCGGTCGCAGGCACGCGCGCCGGCACCCATTTCATCGATCAATACGCACGCATTTGCGCGGGTTGGCCCACGCGTGCAGTGCCGGCCGAGTTCTACGCCCCACCCAGGATCGAAGCGCCGGTGCTGATGCTCTCGGGCGGCATCGATCCGGCCACGCCGCCGCGCCATGCGCAAAGTCTGAGCGCCGGTCTGTCCCACCATCTGCACGTGATCGCGCCGCATCTGGGCCATGGCCTGAGCGGCCAAGCCTGCGCACCAGAACTCGTGCGCCGCTTCATCGCCACCGCATCGATCGACGGCCTGGATGCAGCCTGCCTGAGCGATGCGCCGATGCCGAGCCTGTTCGCACCGCCCCAGGCCGAGCGCAAGGACGCGCCATGATCGAAGCGCGCCACATCGCCAAGTCCTTCACCGCGCGCGGACGCAAACGCGGCGAACGCGTGCATGCGCTGGTCGATGTGTCGTTCAGCGCGCCCGACGGCGCAATCACCGCCTTGCTCGGCCCCAACGGCGCGGGCAAGACCACTGCCTTGCGCGTGCTGTCGACGCTCGTGCATGCCGACAGCGGACTAGCCTTCGTGGGCGGGCGCGACGTCGCGGTCGATCCGCTGGGCGTGCGCGCCGACATCGGCATCTTGTCCGATGCGCGCGGCCTGTACACCCGCCTGACCGCGCGCGAGAACATCCGCTACTTCGGCGCGCTGCGCGGTATGCCGCGTGCCGAGGTCGAGTCACGCATCGATGCCATGGCCGCGATCCTCGAATTCGACGACCTGCTCGATCGCCGCACCGAAGGTTTCTCGACCGGCGAACGGCTCAAGGTCGCGCTGGCGCGCGCGCTGGTGCACGACCCGCAACACGTGATCCTCGATGAGCCGACCAACGGCCTCGACGTGGTCGCCACGCGCGCCTTGCGCCGTCTGCTGCTGCGCTTGCGCGATGCGGGCAAGTGCATCGTGTTCTCATCGCATGTGATGCAGGAAGTCGATCTGCTGTGCGACCGCATCCATGTCATCGCGCATGGGCGCACGGTGGCCGACGGCACGGTCGCCGATCTGCTGGCCCGGGCCGGCGCGCCTACGCTCGAAGACGCCTTCATCGCCCTGGCCTTCGACGGCGCGGCACAAGGAGCGCGCGCATGATCCGCACCATCCTCGCCGTCTTGCGCAAGGAACTCATCGACGCGATGCGCGACCGGCGCGCCTGGATGGTGATCCTCGTGACCTCGCTGGTGAGCGGACCGCTGACCCTGGTGCTGCTTGCCAAGACGGTCAGCGATTTCGAAGAGCGCGCGCGCCAGCGCGAGGTGTACATGGTCGGTGCCGAGCATGCGCCCGAACTCGTGAACTTCTTTGCGCGCCAGGGCCGCACGCCGGCCGCGCCGCCGACCGACTACGCACAGCGCATCACCTCGGGCGAATTCGCGCAGGCGGTACTCGAGATCGACGCCGATTTCGCGCGCGACTTCGCGCGTGGCGCGCCGGCCGCCGTGCGCGTGATCTACGACGAAAACCGTTCGCGCAGCGTCGCCAGCGCACGCGTGCTGCAAGGCCTGGTGCAGGAGTTTGCGCGCGAGGCCCGCATGCAGCGCCTGGCCGGACGCGGCGTCGCGCCGGGGCTGATGGCGGTGGTGCGCGTCGACGAAATCAACCTCGGCAACTCGCGCGGACGCTTCACGCAGATGCTGTTCATGGTGCCCATGATGGCCTTGATCGCGGCCCTGGTCGGCGCGATCACCGTGGCCATCGACGTCACCGCGGGCGAACGCGAACGCGGATCGCTGGAACCTCTGTTGATGAATCCGGTCTCCCCGTTCATGGTCGTCATCGGCAAATGGTCGGTCGTGAGCATCGCCTCGCTCACCACGCTCGCGCTGAGCATCGCAAGCTTCGCCGCCGCGGGGCGCCTCATCGGCAGCGAGACCCTGGCTGCGCTGTTCCAGTTCGGCGTGCGCGAGATCGGCTTGTTCGCCGCGCTGCTGGCGCCCTATTGCATGATGATGTCGGCGGTGCTGATGCTGGTCGCGATCTTCGCGCGCAGCTTCAAGGAGGCGCAGGCCTACACCAGCTATCTCGTGACCCTCGTGGGCTTTGTGCCGATGATCACGGTGTTTCTATCCTTGCGCGACAGCCTGTGGATGCTCTTCGTCCCCGCGCTCGCTCAGAACATGGTGCTGTCGCGCGCCTTGCGCGGCGGCCCCGCCGACGCGGTCGACATCGCCGTGCCCGCCCTCGTCTGCCTGGCGCTCGCCGCCTTGGCGATCTATCTGCAGTCTTATTTGCTCCGGCGCGAAAGCATCGTGTTCGCGCGCAGCGCCTGAGTCTTCATTCAACTTCGCAGCCTAGCCTTCATCATGACGATCGATTCTGCCGCCAAGCGCCGTGTGCGCGTCTGGGATCTGCCCATCCGGATCTTTCATTGGGGTCTCGTCCTCAGCGTGATCGCCGCCTTCGTCAGCGCCAAGATCGGCGAAGACTTCATGCTTTGGCATTTCCGCTTCGGTTATGCCGCGCTGGCCCTGCTGGTGTTCCGCGTGATCTGGGGGTTCGTCGGCACGCATTACGCACGCTTTGCCACCTTCCCGCCCAATCCCGCAACGGCACTCGCCTATGTGCGCGCGGGTCAAGGCAACGGCCCCGGACACAACCCGCTGGGCGCATTCTCGGTGTACCTGTTGCTCGCGATCTTCCTGGTGCAGGCCATCACCGGTCTGTTCGCCAACGACGCGATCATGTGGGACGGACCGCTGCGCCATCTGGTCAGCGATGACGCCAGCGAATGGTTCTCCCGCGTGCACCGCGCCAACGAGGTGGTGATGTACGCGATCGTCGCGCTGCACATCGCCGCGCTGCTGTTCTATGCGTTGTTCAAGGGAGAGCGCCTGATCCCGGCCATGCTGACCGGCGACAAGCTGGTGAATGCCGCCAGCACCGCGCCGCAGGCCGAGGACACGACCGGCAAGCGCTTGCTCGCGTTTGCGGTCTTCGCCGTCGTGGTGGCGGCGGTGGCCTGCGTGGTGCTGCTGATGTGAGTTGCCACCGCATTGAGTGAGGCGCGCGCACCCGGCGCAAGGCACGGGCGCGCAGCACACACGACGCGTCTTACTTGCGGTATTCCTCGTGGCAGGCCTTGCAGCTGCCGCCGGTCTTGCCGAGCTGACCCTTGAGGCCGTCGAGTGTCGCCGATGCGGTGACGAGCTTGCCGACTTCCACCGCCGATTTGTCGGCGAGTTCCTTGAACTTGGCCGCGGTCTTGACCGGATCGGCCTTCATTTCATCGCTGACCGAATTCGGCACGAAGGCTTCCCAGGGCAGCTTGTTGACCGACTCGATGATGCGCGCGGATTCTTGCGCCTTGGCCGCATCGAAAGGCACTTCGCCCTTGACCATCGCGGTCAGACGACCCATGTGGTTGCCCATGATGACGAAGGCGGACTCGCGATACTTCATCGCATCCTTGGTCTTGGCGAATTGCGCCGATGCGGGCAATGCCACCGCAATACCGGCGACCACCGTTGCCAGCCCCAACACGGCTGTGAGTTTCTTCATGTGATTTCCTTGGAGTGAGGTTCGAGACAACGACATGCGACGAACGCATGCCGCGCGCGGTTTATTCCAGCACGCGCACGCGCAGCGCGAGGTCCGCAGCCTTCCCGATATAGCTCGCCGGTGTCAGTGACAACAGTCGCTCGCGTGCCTCTGGCGGAATCGCGAGCTTGCCGATGAAGCTGCGCAACGCGTCCTCTGTGATCGCCTTGCCGCGCGTGAGTTCCTTGAGCTGTTCATACGGATTGGCGACACCGTAGCGCCGCATCACCGTCTGTACCGGTTCTGCCAACACTTCCCAGGCCGCGTCGAGATCCTCGGCGATGCGCGCCGGATTCACTTCGAGCTTGTTCAGTCCGCGCAGACAGGAGTCGTAGGCCAGCACCGAATAGCCGAAGGCCACGCCCATGTTGCGCAGGACGGTCGAATCGGTGAGGTCGCGCTGCCAGCGCGAGACCGGCAGCTTCTCGGCCAAATGGCGCAACAGCGCATTGGCCAGCCCCAGATTGCCTTCGGAATTTTCGAAATCGATCGGGTTGACCTTGTGCGGCATGGTCGAACTGCCGATCTCGCCGGCCTTGAGCTTTTGCTTGAAATACCCGAGCGAGATATAGCCCCAGACGTCGCGATCGAGGTCGAGCAAGATGGTGTTGGCGCGCGCGATCGCATCGAACAACTCGGCCATGTAATCGTGCGGCTCGATCTGGATGGTGTGCGCATTGAAGTTCAGGCCCAGGCCTTCGACCACCTTGCGCGAGAACGCCTCCCAATCCACGTCGGGGTAGGCCGACAGATGCGCGTTGAAATTGCCGACCGCGCCGTTCATCTTGCCCAGCAGCGCGACCTGCTCGATGCGCGCGATCGCGCGCTTGAGACGCTCGGCCACATTCGCCATCTCCTTGCCGAGCGTGGTCGGGCTCGCGGTCTGGCCGTGGGTGCGCGACAGCATCGCCACGTGCGCATGTTCATGCGCGAGCCCCACGAGCTTGGCCTGCACCGCGCGCAGCATGGGCACCAGCACATCGCGGCGTGCGCCGGCGAGCATCAGCCCGTGCGAGGTGTTGTTGATGTCTTCGCTGGTGCACGCGAAATGAATGAACTCGGTCGCGGCCTCGAGTTCGGCATCGCCCTTGATCTTTTCCTTCAGGAAATACTCGACCGCCTTGACGTCGTGGTTGGTCACCGCCTCGATGTGCTTGATGCGTGCGGCATCGGCAGGCGAAAAATCGGCCACGATCTGCGCCAGCCGCGTGCGCGCGGTCGCAGAGAAAGATTTGAGTTCGGGCAGACCGAGATCGGACAACGCCGCCAGCCAAGCCAATTCGACCTGCACCCGGCAGCGCATGAAGCCGGCCTCGGACATCGTGTACTGCAAGGCGCTGACTTTGGCTGCGTAACGGCCGTCGAGCGGCGAGATCGCCATCAATTGCGCGAGCTGCGCAGGCGACACCTCGTGCGGTGCGTGTTCGGTCATCTGGAAAATTCCCCCTGGGCGTAGGGGCGCAAGTCTAGCATTCGCCCCTCGCACCGCAGGCGCTTACCCTGTTTGCGCGAGGCATGCAAGCGCACCTGCATCGATATACTCGCCGCACGGCATTTTCAGATCAGAACAATGAAGCTCATCGGCACCCGCACCTCGCCTTACGTCCGCAAAGTCCGCATCTTTCTCGCGGAGAAGAAGCTCGACTATCGCTTCGAGATCGAAGACGTCTGGTCTGCCGACAGCAAAGTCCCCGAATACAACCCGCTGGGCAAAGTGCCCTGCCTGGTCATGGACGACAACGGCGCGGTCTTCGATTCGCGCGTCATCGTCGAATACCTCGACGGCCTGTCGCCCAATGCGCGTCTGATTCCGCAAAACGGCCGGCCGCGCATCGAGGTCAAGACCTGGGAAGCGCTCGCCGACGGCATTTGCGATGCCGCCGTCGCGGCGCGCCTCGAATCGCAACGCGCGATCGAAAAGCAAGACGAGAAGACCATCGCGCGCCAGATGGGCAAGATCGATTCGGGTCTCGCCGCCATGGCGCATGGCCTGGCCGACAAGCCCTGGTGCGTGGGCCTTGCGCTCTCGTTGGCCGACATCGCCACCGGCGCCGCGCTCGGCTATCTCGATTTCCGGTTTCCGCAGATCGATTGGCGCGAGCGTCATGCCAATCTCGCCCGGCTTTACGAGCGGCTCATGCAGCGGCCGAGCTTTACGGAGACGGTGCACATCGGCTGAGCCGGTGCGGCGACTGCACACCGATGGCAGCACACCCCTCGAAGTGTCTTATAGCGGCGCGCGACTCGGCGCAAAGCTGTGCGGCGCCGCGAGCGGCCAATACACCTGAAACACCCGCTGCTCGGCGCGCCCCGCGGGGCCGTTGCCTTCGATCAGATCGCCGGGTTCCAGGTAGCGCACCAGATTGCTCATCAAGCGCACTTCGGTATCGGAGATGCGCTTGACGATGTGCCAGGGCCGCAAGTCTTGCGGATGCGCGATGCCCGCGGCGCCGATCAACTCCGTCAGCGCCTTGAGTGTGTTCTTGTGGAAGTTGGCCACGCGCGCGGCCTTGTCGGGCACGTCGAGCGCGCGTTGCCGCCACGGGTCTTGCGTGGTCACGCCGGTCGGGCATTTGCCGGTATGGCAATGCTGGGCCTGGATGCAGCCCACTGCGAACATGAAGCCGCGCGCGCTGTTGCACCAATCGGCGCCGAGCGCGAGGGTGCGCGCAACGTCGAAGGCGGTGACGATCTTGCCGCTCGCGCCGATGCGGATGCGATCGCGCAGACGCGCGCCGACCAGGGTGTTGTGCACCAGCAGCAGCCCTTCTTGCAAAGGCGTGCCGACATGGTCGGTGAACTCCACCGGTGCGGCGCCGGTGCCGCCTTCACTGCCGTCGACCACGATGAAGTCGGGCGTGATCCCGGTGTGCAGCATCGCCTTGACGATCGCAAACCATTCCCACGGATGGCCGACGCAGAACTTGAAGCCGGTGGGCTTGCCGCCCGACATGCGGCGCAAGGTCTCGATGAATTCGAGCAGGCCGACCGGTGTGCTGAATGCGCTATGGCTGGCCGGCGAGATGCAGTCCTGCCAAGCCGGCACGCCGCGCGCCTGAGCGATCTCGGGCGTGACCTTGGGCGCGGGCAGGATGCCGCCGGCACCGGGCTTGGCGCCCTGACTCAGCTTGACCTCGATCATCTTGACCTGGGCATCGCGCGCGTTCTCGACGAAGCGCTCGGGTGAGAACGATCCGTCTTCCTTGCGGCAGCCGAAGTAGCCCGAGCCGATCTCCCAGACCAGATCGCCGCCGCATTCGCGGTGATAGCGGCTGATGCTGCCTTCGCCGGTGTCGTGCGCGAAGCCGCCCGCCTTCGCCCCCTGGTTGAGCGCGCGGATCGCGTTGGCCGAGAGCGCGCCGAAGCTCATCGCGCTGATGTTGAACACGCTCATCGAATACGGCTTGGCGCGCTCGGCGCCGACGACGATGCGAAAGTCGGCATCGGCCACCTTCACCGGCGTGATCGAATGCGAGATCCATTCGTAGCCGGTCGCACCCACGTCGACCTGGGTGCCGAAAGGCTTTTTGTCGAGCTCCTTCTTGGCGCGCTGATAGACGATGCTGCGCTGATTGCGCGAGAACGGCCGCTCGTCGGTATCGCCCTCGACGAAGTATTGGCGGATCTCGGGGCGGATCTTCTCGAAGAAAAAGCGCAGGTTGCCCAGGATGGGATAGTTGCGCCGGATCGCATGGCGGGTTTGCAGGTAGTCCCAGAGCGCGAGCGCGGTCAGCGCGCCGAAGACCGCAACGCCCCACCAGGCCAGGGGCGTGGCGCCCAACAAGGCGATGCTGAGCACGCACAAGGCGGCGACGGCAACGGGAACGACATAGCGCATGGGCATGACGGCTCCGGCAGAAATCAAAGGTCGCAGTCTCGACGGACTTGCATGCTCGCGCAATCGCATGACGGACAAAGCGCCGAGCAGGTCCGATTCGCCGCGGCTGATCGCAGCATCGCCGCGTGGCTGGCCGCGCCCGCTGCGGCGCTAAGGCATGGAATGCGCGCGCAGCCAATCGAGCTTGGCCGCGTACAGCGCCTGGTCGGCGCGGGTGCTGCTGTTTTCCATCGCGACGACCAGATGCTCGCGCGCTTGCGGGATGTTGCCCAGGCGGTAGTCGGCCAGCGCGAGCCAGAAATGGAACTCGTGGTAGTACGCCGCGCGCTCGACTTCCTTGGCGAAGTAATCCCGGGCCGCGCGGAAATTGCCTTCGCGCATCGCCGCGATGCCCTGGTCGAAATAATGGAAGGGCGGATACGGCTCGATCTGCGCGAGCTTGCGCGACAGTCCTTCGGCCTCGGCGCTGCGGCCGAGATCGTTGAGCACCGGAATCAGGTTGGACATCACCAGGGTGTTGGCCGGTTCGATCGCCAGCGCATACGCGAGCACCTGCTGGGCCTCGCGCAGATTGCCGTGCCGGCGATAGACCACGCCCAGGGTGTTGTAGGCCGCCATGAAGGTCGGCGTATGCGCGATCGCCGCGCGCGCCCACGCATAGGCGTCGTCCAGGCGCGATTGCGCCAATGCCTCGGCGGCACGGTTGTTCATGTACATCGCGATCACCGTGTCTTCGGAAATCGAACGCACACGCGCGCGGCGCGCTTCTTCGGTCGGCAGGAAATCGACGGTGAGCAGATCGGCATCGCGGGCGCCGAATTGCGTGTCGAAGGGCCGCAAGCCCAGCACCAGATTCACATGCCCGTTGGCGAACAACAGATCGCCGCTGCGACTCCAGGTGTCGTCGACGAGCACGCTCTGGTACTCCACCTGCAGATGCAATTGCTTGGCGAAGGCCGCCGTCATGATCACCAGCGACAGGCAATTGCCGGCACGCGCCTCGAAGGCCTGCGCGGCATTGCGCGTTCTTTCGGTGTCATAAGTGAGCTTGAGTTCGCCGCGCTCGTACAGCGCGTCGATGAGGGCATGGCGCGAACCGCGCGCATGGGTGCGACGCTGGATCACGTTCTCGAGGTAGTCGCGCATCGGCGGCGACAGCGCAAACACGTCCTGCGCGTCGATGCGCTCGGACGGCGGCTGGAACAAGGCGTCGTGGAACAAGTCGGTGGCCGGCGGCACCACGGTCGGCGCCGCCGCGCATCCCATCAGCAGCGCGCCGAGCGCGCACAAGCACCACCGCCTCATGCCGCACCTCCTGACCGATCCAGCCGCGCGGCCCGCATGCGGCCGCCATCGCATGCATGCTATGCCAGTGCCGCCCGCAGGTGTACGCAAAACCCTGCTGCGCTGCCAGACGCCGGCCGGCTCAGGGTTCGAACTCGACCTTCACTTCGCGCGCGTCGCTCGCGCCATGGTCGTTGACCGCACGCAGCAGATACCGCCCCGCATGCGGCGGGCGCCAGGCCAGGCCCGTGCCGGCATCGACCCGCCCGAGAAAGCCCTGGTCGGCAAACCAGAAGATCGTGCCGCCGCTGGCATCGTGGGCGCGCAAGGCGATGGTTTCGGACGTGGACAAGCGCAAGGTGTAGGTCACGGCGCGCAAGGGCGTCGAAATTTGCGGCGCTTCGCTCGCGGGCGCCGCGGCGGCGGAGCAATCGGGCAAGGGCGGCGGCGTGCGACGCGGCATGCCGGC
This sequence comes from uncultured Burkholderiaceae bacterium, assembly GCA_964448945.1. Classification (GTDB taxonomy): domain Bacteria; phylum Pseudomonadota; class Gammaproteobacteria; order Burkholderiales; family Burkholderiaceae_E; genus CAXBRX01. The sequence goes on along the minus strand of CAYUYC010000095.1, from coordinate 2,029 downwards.
CTCGCGGAACAGACGCATCAGATCGCTGGGCCAGAACTCGAAGACTTCTTCGCGCGTGGTCGGGCCTGGTGCGCACACCGCCTGGCCGGTGCGCGTATCGATGAGGACCGGGCGATGCAGATTGCTCACCCGGATCGGCGATTTGCCCGGGATGAACCAGGTGCTGGCGCGTTGCGGGCACCAGGCGTTGGGCAGATCGCCGCTTGCGGCGCAGACCTCGACGCGGGCCAGATTGGGCGGCGCGCGAAAGGCCATCTCGCCCGGATCGAGCCCTTGCGAACGCAAGGCATCGACGATGCGAAAGTACAAAGGCGCCGCGGCCTTGACGCCGATGAAACCCGGATTGGCGGTGTTGTCGAAATTGCCGACCCAGACCACCAGGACCATGCGCCCGAACACGCCCGCGCTCCAGGCATCGTGAAAGCCCCAGGAGGTGCCGGTCTTCCACGCCACCGGCACGCGCGCCGGCGTCCCGGTATCGGGGCGCGGATTGTTGCGCAGCATGTCGACGGTGATGAAGGACGCTTCTTCGGACAACAAGCGCACCGGCGCATCGGCGCCGGGCGTGCCGGTCGGCGCCCGCGCATCCGCCGCCGCGCGCGGTGCGGCCGGATCGACGGCCAGATAGTTGAGCGGGCGCATCACACCGCGATTGGCGAGCATCGCGTACAGGCGCGTGAGTTCTTCCATCGTCACCTCGCCGCCGCCCAGCGAGAGCGCGAGGCCGTAATGCGCCTCGCTCGCCAGGCGGGTGATGCCGGCCTGCTGCAGGAACTCGTAGAGCGAAGGCGATTTGAGCTTGGCCGCTACCGTCACCGCCGGGACATTGCGGCTGCGCACCAGCGCCTCTTGCGCGGTGATCGGACCGACGAAACGGCCATCGAAATTCTCGGGGCTGAACGGACCGAAGGCGGTCGGCGCGTCCTTGAGGATGGTCATCGGATGCAGCACGCCCTGATCGATCGCGAGCGCATAGATGAAAGGCTTGAGCGTCGAGCCCGGCGAACGCTTGGCGGTGGTGCCGTTGACCTGCCCGTCGATCTCGGCGTCGTGCCAATCGGCCGAGCCGACCAGCGCCTTGACCTCCATCGTCGATGCATCGACCAGCATCGCCGAGGCGTTGCGGATGCCGAAGTTGCGTTCATGCTCGATGGTCTGGCCGATGATGCGTTCGAGGGTGTCCTGCATGCGCAGATCGATCGACGCGCGCACTTCGCCGGTCGGCCCGCTCGCGATCAGCGCATCGCTCAGATGCGGCGCGCGAAACGGCAGCTCGGCGATGGTGTGCACCTTGAGCGGCAGGCGCAGGTCGGATGCGAAGTGCGCATCCTCGCCATGCCGCGCGAGCCAGATGTTCCACAAGCGTTCGCGCGCGGCGATCAAGGCATCGGGCGTCGCAGCCGCGCCGGCATCGCCCTCGGCGCGCATGGCCGCCAGTCGCTTGCGCGGGTTCTGCGGAATCACCGCCAGCGCGAGCGCTTCGGGCAAGGCCAGATCGCGCACGCGCTTGTGGAAGTACACCAGGCTGGCCGCGCCGGCGCCTTCGATGTTGCCGCCATAGGGCGCGTAATTGAGATAGGCCTCGAGGATGGCGCGCTTGCTGTAACGCGCTTCGAGCCATAGCGCAGCCGCGATCTGCTTGAGCTTGCCGCGCACGGTACGGCTGTCGATGCCGTACAGGCGCCGCGCGAGTTGCATGGTGATGGTCGAGCCGCCCTGGCGGTCGCCGCCGACCCAGGTCGCGAAGGCGCTGCGCACCAGCGCGAACGGATTGACGCCCGGATGCCAGTAGTACCAGCGGTCTTCGTACAGCAGCACCGCCTCGGGCAGCGCGCTCGCCATGTGTTCGAGCGGCACCCAGACGCGGAATTGATCGTCCGAAGCGAGACTCAGGCGCAGCAACTCGCCGCCTTGGGCATGCACTGCGGTGGAATGCGGTGCCGCCGCCGATAGCGGCGCAGCGGGCACCACGCGCAGCGCGACCAGGACCGCACCCGCCACCGCGAGCGCGACGCCCCATCCCCGCACC
>CAYUYC010000094.1:0-11926 GCA_964448945.1 uncultured Burkholderiaceae bacterium | reverse complement strand
CGCGCGGCAGTTTCCCGCCCATGTGCGCGCGATCGTGCGTTCGGTGTCGAGGCTTTGCGCGAGGGTTTCGGTCGCATCGGGCGAACGGCAGTCGAGCGGATTGGATTGCCCGGTGCCGCGCTGGTCGACGAAGACGATGTCGCGCCGCGCGTTGAGTTCTTCGAACAAGGGCAGGACCATGCCCGCCACATGCAGCGCCGATTGCCCGGGGCCGCCGGCGATCACGAACACCGCGTCGTCGGCCTTGTGCGTGGCGCTGGCCGGCGCGACGGCGAAGTGCAGGGTGATCTTGCGGCCGTCGGGAAGGTCGGGATTCTCGGCGACCTCGAGGCTGCCGCAACGCAATTCGCGCGCGATGCCATCGATGCGGCAGGCGGCGAGTGCGGCGCCCGCGTCGGCGCCGGAGGACTGGCGCGATCCGCACGCGCCCAGCGCGACACAGGCTGCTGCGGCAGCCAGGGCCAAACGCAAGGCGCGCGGCACGATCACGGTCGGTGAGCGGTGTTCAGGGCTCGACGACTTCGCCTTCTTTCTTGATTGGCTTGATCAAGTCTTCGCGTTTGATGCCCAGCCATTTGGTGATCGGCGCCATGACCAGCACCGACGAGTAGATGCCGAAGCAGATGCCGATGGTCAGCGCGAGCGCGAAGTAATGCAGGGTCGGGCCGCCGAACAACAGCATGGTCAGCACCATGAGCTGGGTCGTGCCGTGGGTGATGATGGTGCGGCTGATGGTCGAGGTGATCGCGTTGTCGATCACATGGTCGACTTCGGCCTTGCGCATCTTCTTGAAGTTCTCGCGGATCCGGTCGGCGATGATGACCGACTCGTTGACCGAGTAGCCGAGCACGGCGAGCACCGCCGCGAGCACCGCGAGCGAGAACTCCCATTGGAAGGCCGCGAAGAAGCCCAGGATGATCACCACGTCGTGCAGGTTGGCGACGATGGCCGCGACCGCGAACTTCCATTCGAAGCGCAGCGCGAGGTAGATCATGATGCCGATGATCACCACCAGCAGCGCGAGCGAGCCGTCTTGCAGCAGCTCGGCGCCGACTTGCGGACCGACGAATTCGACGCGGCGCAATTGCACGTCCGCGTCGTCGGCCTTGAGTGCGGCCATCACGTTGTCGCTTTGCTGGGCGGTGGCCTGACCCTTGGCCAGGGGCAAGCGGATCATCACGTCGCGCGGCGTGCCGAAGCTTTGCACCTGCGCATCGGCATAGCCGAGCTGCTCGATCGTGCCGCGCACCCGGGCGACGTCGGCGGCCTGGGCATAGGCCACTTCCATCACCGTGCCGCCGGTGAATTCGATCGAGAAATGAAAGCCGCGCAGGATGATGAACACCACGGCCGCGACGAAGGTGAGTGCGCTGATGACGTTGAAGACCAGCGCGTGCCGCATGAACGGGATGTCGCGCTGGATACGGAAGAACTCCATGTTGGTTTCCTTGTGCTCTTGAGTCAGTCCGTCACTTGGCGGCGAGGCCCGGCTTCCAGACCGTGCCGATCGCAACCTTCTGCAGCTTCTTCTGGCGACCGTAGACCAGATTGACCATCGCGCGGCTGACCAGGATCGCCGAGAACATCGAGGTCAGGATGCCCAGACAGTGCACGACCGCGAAGCCGCGCACCGGCCCCGAGCCGAAGACGAGCAAGGCGACGCCCGCGATCAGGGTGGTCACGTTCGAGTCGAGAATCGTCGCCCACGCGCGTTCGTAGCCGGCCGCGATCGCTTGTTGCGGCGGCAAGCCGTTGCGCAATTCTTCGCGGATGCGCTCGTTGATCAGCACGTTGGAGTCGATGGCCATGCCCAGCGCGAGCGCAATGGCCGCAATGCCCGGCAAGGTCAGCGTGGCCTGCATCAAGGACAGCAAGGCGACGAGCAACATCACGTTGGTGGCCAGCGCCGCGACCGAGATCAGGCCGAAGATCATGTAATAGGCCGACATGAAGACCAGGATCAGCACGAAGCCCCAGAGCACCGAGTTGAAGCCCTTGGCGATGTTGTCGGCACCCAGGCTCGGGCCGATGGTGCGTTCTTCGATGATCTCCATCGGCGCGGCCAGCGAGCCGGCGCGCAGCAGCAGCGCGAGGTCATTGGCTTCCTGCGTCGACATCGCGCCCGAGATCTGGAAGCGCGCGCCGAGTTCGCTTTGGATCACCGGCGCGGTGATCACTTCGCCCTTGCCTTTTTCGATCAGCAGCACGGCCATGCGCTTGCCCACATTGTCGCGGGTGTAGTTCTTGATGATGGTCGCGCCCTTGCCGTCGACGGTCAGGTGCACCGCCGGGATCTGCTTTTGGGTATCGAAGCCGGTTTGCGCGTCCTGCAGGCTTTCGCCGGTGAGGATCACCTCGCGCTTGAGCAACAGCGGACGAGCGCCGCGTTCGACATAGCGTTCGTCGCCGAAGGGCACGGTGCCTGCGGCCAATGCGGCCAGCGCTTCGGGGCTTTCGTCGACGGCGCGGAATTCGAGGGTCGCGGTGCGGCCGAGGATCTTCTTGGCCTGGGCCACGTCCTGCACACCGGGCAATTGCACCACGATGCGATCGGCGCCTTGTTGTTGCACCACCGGCTCCGACACGCCGAGTTCGTTGACCCGGTTGTGCAGGGTCGAGACGTTTTGCTTGACCGCGTTCTCCATCGATTGCTTCTCGGCTTGCGGCGAGAGCGTCACGACGAGCTTGAGGTCGGGGCCCGCACCCGTGGCCGTGGCGATCAGATCCGGGTATTGGTCCTGGATGAAGTTGCTGGCCTTGGTGCGCGTGTCTTCGTCGCGGAAAGCGACTTCGACCGTATTGCCCTGGCGCGCGATGCCGGCGTGGCGGATGTTCTTTTCGCGCAGTTGCGCGCGCAGATCGGATTGAATCCCATCGATGCGCTTGTTCAGCGCGGCCTTCATGTCGATCTGCATCAGGAAGTGCACACCGCCGCGCAGATCGAGGCCCAGGTACATCGGCAGCGCGCCGATCTTCTGCAGCCACAAGGGCGTATCCGACACCAGATTCAGCGCGATCACATAGTCCGCATCATCGGGATTGGGCGCGAGCGCGCGCTGCAAGGCTTCTTTGCCTTTGGATTGCACGTCGGTGTCGGCAAAGCGCGCGCGCACCGTGCCGCCGGTCTGGGTGTGATCGAAATAGATCGCGTCGGGCTGCACATTGGCATCGGCCAGGATCTTGCGGACCTGCTCGACCATCGTTGATTCGACCTTGACGGTGGCCTTGCCGCTCGACACTTGCAGCGCCGGGCTTTGCTTGAAGAAGTTGGGCACCGCGTAGACCACGCCGAACAGCAGCACCAGCATGATCAGCACGTACTTCCACATCGGATAACGGTTCATGGACCTGCGCCTTCAGAAACGAAAACGGGGCGCACTGTGGCGCCCCCGATGTTGCTGCGTGTTCTTAGATCGCTTTGATCGTGCCCTTGGGCAGGAGCGTCTGAACGGCTTGTTTTTGCACCATCATCTCGACCGGGCCGTTCGCGCCTTCGGCCACTTCGAGGACGACGTAGCCATCGACCACCTTGGCCACCTTGCCGACCACGCCGCCGGCGGTCACGACTTCATCGCCCTTTTGCAGCGCTTCGATCATCGCCTTTTGTTCCTTCGCACGCTTCATCTGCGGACGGATCATCAGGAAGTACAGCACGACGAACATCAGGATGATCGGCAGGAACGACATGAGCTGCTCTGCACCGCCAGGCGCCGCTGCCGGCGCCGCGCTTTGCGCGTGGGCGATCGAAATCATGAAACCTCCAAAAAAATTCAGTAAATCAATGACTTAATTGTCACGAACGCGGGCGCGGATTATACACCGCGTGTTCATGACCACCGCTTGCGACAGGCTCAGACATCAACGCCGCGCGCGCGTTCGCGGGCAAAGCGTTGCGTGAATTGCTCGAACGCGCCGGCGTCGATCGCGTCGCGCATCTCCTGCATCAATTGCAGGTAGTAATGCAGGTTGTGGATCGAGTTCAGCCGCGAGCCGAGCAATTCATTCGCGCGGTCCAGATGATGCAGATATGCCCGCGTGAAATGGCGGCAGGTATAACAGGTGCAGGTTTCATCCACGGGACGCAGATCGTTCTTGTAGCGCGCATTGCGCAAGCGCAGATCGCCGTAACGCGTGAACAGATGGCCGTTGCGCGCATTGCGGGTGGGCATCACGCAATCGAACATGTCGATGCCGGCGGCGACGCCGGCCACCAGATCCTCGGGCGTGCCCACGCCCATCAGATAGCGCGGCTTGTCTTGCGGCAGGCGCGGCGCGACATGGTCGAGTACGCGCAGCATTTCTTCCTTGGGCTCGCCGACCGACAAACCGCCGATCGCATAGCCATGAAACCCGATGTCGGTCAGGCCCGCGATCGATTCCTCGCGCAAATGCTCATACATGCCGCCTTGCACGATGCCGAACAGCGCGTTCGGATTCTCGAGCCGGTCGAACTCCGTGCGCGATCGCCGGCCCCAGCGCAGCGACAAGCGCATCGAGTCGGCCGCTTGTTGTTCGGTGGCCGGAAACGGCGTGCATTCGTCGAAGATCATGACGATGTCGGAATTGAGCACGCGCTGGATGCGCATCGATTCCTCGGGCGTGAGCATGAGCTTGTCACCATTGACCGGTGAGGCGAACTTCACGCCTTCCTCGCTGATCTTGCGCAAGGCGCCGAGGCTGAACACCTGGAACCCGCCCGAGTCGGTCAGGATGGGCCGGTCCCAGCCCATGAAGCGTTGCAGACCGCCGTGCGCGCCGATCACTTCGAGCCCCGGCCGCAGCCAAAGGTGAAAGGTGTTGCCGAGGATGATCTGGGCGCCGATGTCGTTCACGAGGTCGTCGGGGCCGATCGCCTTCACGCTGCCGTAAGTGCCCACCGGCATGAAGATCGGCGTTTGCACCACGCCATGGTTGAGGGTCAGGCGCCCGCGCCGTTCATGGCGGAAGGTGGGCGCGCCGGCGTTGAGCCGTTCGAATTGCAAGGCGGTCATGCAGGTTTCCTTTCGAGCAGCATCGCGTCGCCATAACTGAAAAAGCGATAGCGCTCGGCGACCGCATGGCGATACGCGGCCATGATCTCGTCGTAGCCGGCGAAGGCCGCGACCAGCATCAACAGCGTGCTCTTGGGCAGATGGAAGTTGGTGATCAAACGGTCGATCACGCGGAACTGGAAGCCCGGCGTGATGAAGATATCGGTCTCGCCGCTGCCGGCGGCCACCGCGCCGGTCGCGCGCGCGGCCGATTCGAGCGCACGGGTGGCGGTGGTGCCCACCGCGATCACCCGCCGGCCCTCCGCCTTGGCGGCGGCAATCGCGTGCGCGGTGTCGGCGCTGATCGAATACCACTCGTGATGCATCTTGTGTTCGGCGATGGTGTCGGTCTGCACCGGCAAGAAAGTGCCCGCGCCCACATGCAAGGTCACGAAAGCGGTCTGCACGCCTTGCGCACGCAAGGCGGCGAGCAGCGGCTCGTCGAAATGCAGGCCCGCGGTCGGCGCGGCCACCGCGCCCGGGGTGCGCGCATACACGGTCTGGTAGCGCGCTTCGTCGACCTGATCGGCGCCATGGCGGATGTAGGGCGGCAAGGGCACCTCGCCCAGGTGTTCGAGCACGTCCCAGACGTTGGCGCTGAAGGCGAGCAGGAAAAAGCGCCCATCGCGGTCGACCACCTTGGCGCCGGCCGAGAACGCGGCCGAGCCGAATTCGAGCAAGGAACCGATCGGCGGCGGATGACTGGCGCGCACCTGGGCCATCGCGGCGTCGGTACCGATCACGCGTTCGATCAGGGCTTCGACCTTGCCGCCGCTGGCCTTGCGGCCATGCAGGCGCGCCTTGATGACCCGGGTGTCGTTGAAGACCAGCAGATCGCCCGCGCGCAGCAGGCCACCCAGATCTGCAAAGCGCAGGTCGTTCAGATGCGGGCCGTCCACATGCAGCAACCGGCTGGCCGTGCGTTCCGGCGCGGGCTGCTGGGCGATGAGTTCGGGCGGAAGTTCGAAGTCGAAGTCGGATAGCGTGAACGGACGGTTCATCGGGATCCCGGGTCGTTTTGACAAAGACGGCGACGACGCCATAATGCGCGCTCGTTTCGCCGGGCGCGCAAGTCTACGTGATTTGCCGCGGCTTGCTCCGCAGTGCCCGACGCCCCATTTGCCCGGGTGGCGAAACTGGTAGACGCAGCAGATTCAAAATCTGCCGTTGGAAACAACGTGCCGGTTCGATTCCGGCCCCGGGCACCACGAATTCCGCACATTTGTATTCGCAAATCGCGCCGACTCCCGAGTTTGCGGGACAGCGTTTCGAGGACTTCCTCGTCGAATTCGAGTGCGGGCACGCCATCATGCGGCCTCGTCATTCATGACCCATACAGACCGATGAAAAGAACGGCACCCCTGGAGATGTGGATCGTGCATGACCGTCGCTCCGACGGCTACATCGCACAAAAATGGCAGCGCGACGAAAGTGGTTTTCGCGCCTGCTCCGATCGTTTGACCGCCATGACCATCGACGCCTTGCGCGCGTTGCTGCCGCCCGGCCTCATGCGGCACGACCGAGGCCCGGACGACGCGGCCTCGATCGTCGAGATCTGGGTTTAGGACCGCCCGCCGGGTTCGACTTGGCGCATCAGCCGCCAAGCCATGAAGCCCAAGGCCAGCACACCGATCACCAGTACCGCCCACAGGCCCGCCGTACGCGCATTGAACGACGTGGGCTTGGCCACCGTCGGCGCCGCTGCCGCCGCCGCGGTGCGGGTTGCTGTGCCCAGTCGCGCCAGCGGCAGGCTGGCGAATTGCTCGTCGCGATAACCGGGCACCAGCGTCGCGATGTCGAACGGCGCGGGTGCGATGTTGCGGTTGCCGAAAGCCAGCGTGTAAGGCCCGGCGCCGCGCGCGACGAAGACCGCCTGATGCGGCACCCAGGCGAGCTGGATCTGCGGCATGCCCGAGCCCAATCCGCCGCCGCGCTGATCGACGACGATGCGCCATTCGCGCGCGCCGCTGCGGGCGATCGCGAGATCGGGCGCGGTCACTTCCTGCGCGTTGCGCTGGATGCGGAACGCGACGGTGTTGGCCACTTCGATCCAGGGCGTCTTGGCATCGTCGCGGCGATACAGCCGCATCGGCGCGACGGTGTTCGTCTGCGGCAGCGCGATGCGCAAGGCCTGGACCGGCACGCCCGGCGCCTCGAACAGGTATTCGCCGGGCTCGGCGCCGGCGCGGGCCGCGATCGGCGCCGTCCATTGCGTGGGCGTGCTGCGCGCTTGCGTGGTCTGGGTATGGGCGACGACCTTTTGCAGGACGGGCGCGGTGCGATCGTCGGTCCAACTCAGGCGCAAATATTTGGCGCGCACGCCGTCGAGTTCGACGCGGTTGCGCAGCAATTGCTGATCGCCCATGCGCAACTCGACCAGTTGCGCGTCTTGCACTACGCCACGCCAGGTTTGCAGATCGTCGCTGGCCTCGACGTCGACCGCCGTGGCCAGCCCATCGGCCTGACTGGCCCAGGCGACTTCGAGCGCGGCGATCGGCGCATCGACGGCGCTGGCATCGATCACATAACCCGACAGCTTGGCTGCTGCAGCTTGTTCGGGCTTCATGCGCACGGCGACCAGGCTGCCGTTGGCATTGCGCCGCACATCGATGTCGACCTGGCCGCTGACGCCCGATTGCGCACGCGCATGCAAAGGAAAGTAGCGCAGCGTCGTGGCGCGGGTGAGGGTCTCGGACTGCGCTTCGCGACGCACCAGCGCGTAGGGCACCACCTCGCCTGCGGCGTTGAAGATGCGCAGATCGCCCAGATCGGCACGCGCGGCACCGGCATAGGCGTCGGCGCCGAGGGCAAAGCGATGGATGGCTTCGCCGTTGGCGGTCTCGATCGGTTGATGCCAGCCGAATTGATCGAGCGTGGGCGTGGGTTGTGCCGACGCGGTGGCGCAGGCGAGTGCAGTGCCGATGATGAGCAGATGTCTGAGCATGGCGAAGCGGGTGTTCATGATTGTTCGGCGCGGCGCGGGGGCACCGGCGAGAAATAGCCGAGTACGAGCAGCAGGATGCCCACGCCGATGAAGGACACGATGCGCTCGACGGTGCCCACGCGCGAGAGGTCGACCAGGAAGAGCTTGGCCACCACCAGCGCCATGAGCGCGCCGCCGACGAGCCAGAACAAGCGCAGGCCGCGCCGGGTCGAGAACAGCATCAGGCACAGCGCGATCACCGCCCAGAACAGCGACAGTGCGGCTTGCACCAGCGTCGATTCCATCATCACGTCGAAGTCGAACGGCACGCCGGCCCAATGGTGCAGGGTGCGCAACAACACGCCGTTGAGCCAGAAGAAGGTGGTCGCGCCGAGTGCGATCGCCATCGATTGCCTGCTGCCTTCGCTCGTGCGGCCGAGGCTGGCGAGCGTGCGCTGTGTCCACAGGAACAGCGTGAGCAAGGTCGCGGCGACGGCCAGATCGAGCGGATTGACGATTGGCAGATAAGGCAGGGGGGCGGCATCGCCGCGGCTGGCGAGGTTGGCGAAGAACACCCAGATCCATAGGCCGGCCGCGATCGGCATCGCGGCATAGCGATAGGCCTGCGCAAATCGCGACATCGGCCAGAGCGCGCGTTTGCCGAGCAGGCCCAGCATCGCAAAGACCGCCAGCGGCGCGAGTGCCCAACCCAGGATCGGCCAGGCGCTTTCGGGCTCGCCCAGTTCGCTGAACCACCACCAGGTCTGCCAAGTGGCCAGACCGGTGACGAGCCACAGCGCGATCGCATGCGCCCATTCGATCGCCGACGCCAAGGGGCCGTCCTCGTTGTTGCGCAAGACCAGACCCAGCATGCCCAGGGCCGCGGGCCAGGCCAGCCAGCCCAGCAAGGCCGCCGGGTGCGGCAAGGTGTCGAGGGCCTGGAAGGCGTACATGCCCAGCGCAGGCAAGAGCAGCAAGGCGATCGCGCGCGCTTCACCCACCCGCAGCCAGCGCGCGATGGCCAGCAGCACGCCGGCACTGAGGGCGGCCAGACCGATCTCGGCGTTGAGCGCATAGACCTGGGCGTGCAGATCGATTTCGAACGCGCCGCCGGTCCACCACCAGAACAAGGACCAGAACAAGGCACCGACCACGAAGGCGCGCATGAAGTCGGCCGCGCTGGCGAGCTTGTCTTCGTCGCGCTGGCGATCGATCGTGCGACGCATCGCCACCGCACTGGTGACGCCGGCCACCGCGATCAGCATGCAGCCAAGCCAATGGTCGTTGAGGACCGGGCGCAGCGAGAGGCTGTAATCCTCGGTGCCAAACAACACGCCGCCGAGCAATTGCAGCAGTGCGCCGAATGCGACCGCACTCCATTCCGTACGCGCCAAGCCGATCACGACCGCCGCGCCGCCCGAGATCGCCCAGGCCACGCCGGTCCAGCGCTGGTCGAGTACCAGCGGAAAGATCAGATGCAGAAAGGCCATGCCCCACAACACGAAGTAGGGACGCAGGCTGCGCTCGGTCTCGCTGGCGAGGTCGTGATAGCGGCGCACGATGTGCGCAATGCCCAGTCCCGCGATGCCGACCATCGCCGCGCTCATGGCCGGACCGTCCATCATGGTTTCCCATCCGAAGACGGGCGATTCCGAACCCGGTATCGAGAGCGCGCGCAACAGATTCACACCGCCGCCGATCTGCAGCAGCAGGGCAAAGGCGCGCGTCCAGCCGCGGCCTTGGCGCATCGACACCCAATAGATGCCCACGCCTTCGAGTGCCCACGCAGCGGCCGTCCATTGCGCATCGAGTGCCAGCGGAATCGCCAGCGATGCGAAGACCAGTCCGAGCGCGAGAAAGGACTCGACCATCATCTTCATGTCGTCGCGGCCGCGGCGCGCGAGCCAGGTGGCGAGCGGCAGATAGATCGCACCGAGCGCCAGGGCGCTGAGCGCGGTGCCCAGGTGCATGTCGCGCACCATCAGGTATTGCAGCCCGTAGGCCGCGATCGGCACGCCGAAGACCAGGGAGCCGTCGACATAGTCGACGCGCTCGCCCGCGATCGTGACCGCGCCATGGCTCGACATTTCGCTTTGACGGCGCCGCGCATACAAGAGCGCGATCGCGAGATAGAACAGGAAGAACAGGATCAGGAAGGGTTCGGTGCTCGCGAACAACTCGTCGCGGTAATAGCGCTGGCCCCAGGCCGAGCCGATGCCGAAGGTGAAGAAGAAGCCCAGCACATTGAGCGGCCGCCAGGCCTTGAACCACGCGATCGCGAGGATGCCCAGATTGAGCAGCGCGAAGTACGAGAACAAGGCCACATGATTGCCGCCGCCGGTCGATGCCAGCACCGGCGCGAGAAAGCCGCCGCAAATGCCGATCACCGCCATCGAGCGCGCGTTCTGCAGGATCGCGAGTGCGGCCGAGAACGCGCACACCCCGACCAGCAAGGCCATGGTCAGCCCGCCCGGCAAGAGTCCGTGCAGGCGAAATGCCGCGAAGACCGTCAGATACAGCGCCGCGACCGACAGGCCTTGCATGGCCATCGCATAGCCGGGGCGCTTTTCGCGCAAGCGCCAGCCGATGACCATCGCGACGATCGCGCCGATGCCGATGCCGACATAACGGAACTCGACCGGGATCACCGCATGCTCGGCCGCGAACTTGACCAGGAAGGCCAGGCCGAAGAACAGCACCACCACGCCCACGCGGACCAGGGTGTTGCCGCCGAACAGCCATTTCCACGCCGCCTCGATCGGATTGAATCCGCCGGTGCTCGGCGGGGCCGGTGGTGCTGGGTGCGGCGTGGGTGCCGCGGGGTCGCGCGCCGCGGTGGTTGGGGTGACCGCGGGCGCCGGCGGTACATCGACGCGCAGGCTGGGCACCGGCGTGGCCGCAGGCATCGTGACGCTCACTGCTGGGGCCGGCGGCGGTGCGACCTGCGCGGGCGGTATCGCCGGTACTGCAGGCTCGGGCAGGCTTTGCGCGACCAGCGCGTCGAAAGCCGCTTCGGGCGAGCGTGGCGCTGCCGTGTCGGCGGGGGCGACCGGGGTGGTGATCGAGGCAGCAACCGGGGCCTCCATTGGCATCACAACCGGCGCTTCGATTGGTGCGGCAGCCGAAGTCGCACTCATGCTGCTGACGCGCAGTTTCAGCGCATCGACCGTCTTGGCGAGCGCGCTCAACTGGCTTTCGAGCAGCGCGACCTTGTCTTCGAGTTCCGAGCGCTGTTGTCTGCGGTCGGCAAAGAAGCCGATGACGAAACCGATGGCGCCGGAAACGGCCGCCGCCAGAAAGCCATCGGTCGACAAGCCGATCAGGACGCCGATCGCTGCAAGCAGGATTTTGAACATGGGGGTCTGCCGTGATTGCAGAGTCTGTTTTGGAGGAGTGCCGTCGGGACGGGGCCGTCGTGCGGACACGACCGCGACGCGCCCGCACTGTAGCGTGCCGGCCGGGGCGTCGGCGCATTGCATGTCAAGAAAGCGCAACGCGACAGCGCGCAAACACGCGAATGCGCGATGCGGGGATGGCACGACCGCGCTATGCGCGGCCGCGGTTCAGATCTCGAGGTTGTCGATCAGGCGGGTGACGCCGAGCTTGGCCGCGGTGAGCACGACCAACGGTTCGCCGGCGGCGACTTCGTCGGCACTCGGTGCCTTGAGGTCGACGCGCTTGCGGATCGCGACGTAATCGGGTTTCCAGCCATGGTCGCGCAGGCTGTCGCGGGCATCGGCTTCGATGTCGAGCAGATGGCGTTCGCCGTCGAGCAGGCGGGCGCGCACGTCGCGCAAGGTGCGGATCAGGCGCGGCGCTTCGGCGCGTTCTTCCTTCGACAAATACATGTTGCGCGAACTCAGTGCGAGACCGTCTTCGGCGCGCACGGTTTCGGCAGCGACGATTTCGACCGGCAGCGAAAACTGCCGCGCCATGCGGCGCACGATCATGAGCTGCTGATAGTCCTTCTTGC
>CAYUYC010000093.1:0-12050 GCA_964448945.1 uncultured Burkholderiaceae bacterium | reverse complement strand
GTGTTGACCGGATAGAAGTAGTTGGGCAAGGGCAGCGCGCCGCCGGCCAGACTCCAGCCGATGGTGGCCACCAGATTGATCGCCAGCACGATCGAGATGACCGCCAGCACGAACAAGAACATCAGCTTGCGCGTCTGCCGGCGCGCAAGCTCCTGGTGCTCGAAGAAGTTCATGGTCCGGCGCCGCCGCCGGGGTTCAGGAGAACGAGACCTTGGGCGCCTTGCGCTCTTCGGGCGACTCGGTCGCGGTCAAAGTCTCGCCCGGCTTGAACTGGAACATGCCGGCGATCACATTGGCCGGGAACTGCTCGATGGCGGTGTTGTAATGCGTGATCGCATCGTTGAACGCCTGGCGCGCGAAGGCGACCTTGTTCTCGGTGCTGGTCAGTTCTTCGCTGAGTTGCATCATGGTCTGGTTGGCCTTGAGATCCGGGTAGGCCTCGGCCAGCGCGAAGAAACGCGTGAGCGCGCCCGACAGCGCGCCTTCGGCATTGGTCATCTGGGTGATGGCCGCGACATCGGCCGGATTGGCCGCCGCGGCCTGGCGCGCGCTCGCCGCGGAATTGCGTGCGGCGATCACGGCCTCGAGCGTTTCGCGCTCGTGCTTCATGTAGGCCTTGGCGGTTTCGATCAGATTGGGGATCAGATCGTAGCGACGCTTGAGCTGCACATCGATCTGCGCAAACGCGTTCTTGAACCCGTTGCGCAACGTGACCAGCCGGTTGTACGCGCCAATGCCCCAGAGCACGGGCAAAGCGAGGATCGCGAAGAACACCAACAGTCCGAGCGTCATGCAGTCTCTCCTTCTCGACAATGGGCCGACACCCGGCCGGCCGCGACAGCCGGAAGCTTAAGGCCGCTGACCGCTGGATGACGAGGCCGGTGTCGTATTCAGGCGTTGGACTTCTTCGTCGCTGATGTATTCGAACACCTTGACCACCTTGGCCACGCCGTCGACCCCGGCCGCGAGCGTGGCGGCGGCATTGCCTTCGCGTTCGCTGACCACGCCCATCAGATAGACGGTGCCGCGCTCGGTCACGACCTTCACCGCATTGGCCGGGACTTCGGTCTGATTGACCAGGCTGGCCTTGATCTTGGTGGTGATCAGGGTGTCGTTGCTGTGCGTGCCGAACGATGCGCCGCCCGCGACTTCGAGTTCGTTGACCACGTCGCGCACATTGGGCAGGCTGCGCACCACTTCTTCGATCTGGCGCTTGAGGTCTTCGTTCGCGGCCTGGCCGATGATCAGCACGCGGCGGTTGTAGCTCACCAGGCTGGCGAGGTTCTGGTCGCCGAACTTCTCGCGCAAGCGGTTGGCGCCGCGCAATTCGATGGCCTGGTCGTCGACTTGTGCGCCGGTGGTGCGGCGATCGGTCACGGCGAGCGCGCCGGCAACCACACCGGTCGCCAGCAGCGGAAAGCATCCTTGCAACGCGGGCAGCGCGAGGACCGCGGCCAGCAACCAAGTCTTCTTGTTCATGTTCATTCTCCGAGGAGGCTGTAATCGATGCCGTCGCACAGGCAGTGCAGAACCAGCAGGTGGACTTCTTGGATGCGCGCGGTGCGGTTCTCGGGCACGCAGATGTGGATGTCGCCCGAACGCAAGGCGGTGTTCATCTTGCCGCCACCCTTGCCGGTGAGCGCGACCACATGCATCTCGCGCGCATGCGCGGCGGCAACTGCGGCCAGCACATTGGCCGAATTGCCCGAGGTCGAGATCGCAAACAGCACGTCGTCCGGACGGCCCAGCCCGCGCACCTGCTTGGAAAACACCTCGTCGTAGCTGTAATCGTTGGCGATCGCGGTCAGCGTCGAACTATCGGTGGCGAGCGAAATCGCGGCGAGTTCGGGGCGCTCGCGTTCGAAACGCCCGAGCAGTTCGGCGGCGAAGTGCTGTGCATCGGCGGCCGAACCGCCATTGCCGCACGCGAGGATCTTGCGATCGTTGGACAGCGCCGCGGTCATCAACTCGACCGCGCGTTCGATCGGGTCGGCCAGCAGTTCGAGCGAACGCTTCTTGGTGTCGATGCTGTCGACGAATTGCTGTGCGATGCGTTCAGACAGATTCATGGACGGCGATTATAGGGGCGCACTTCGCACCACCCGGCGTCGCCGCCGGGCTCGGTGTAAGCGATTGTTCTGATGCCCAGCGCGTGCGCCTCAGGCGCTGAAGGCATCGCGTATCCAGTCGATGTGATCGCCGTCGATCGCAACCACGTCGAACCGGCATGGCGGCTCGGCCCCGCGCACTTGCGACGCGAGATAGGCCCGCGCCGCGCGCACGAGCTTCATTTGCTTGAAGGCATCGACCGATGCCGCGGCGCCGCCGAAATCGCGCCGCGCACGCTTGCGCACTTCGACGAACACCAAGGTCGATCCGTCACGCATCACGAGATCGATCTCGCCGGCCTGCTTGTGAAATTGCGCGCGCCAGTTGGCGTCGATGAACACCATGCCGCGCGCTTCGAGCCAGGCCCGCGCCCGTTGCTCGGCCTGGGCGCCGATCGCGGAGCGCGCAGCCGTCATTGCCCGTCGGGGACGGCTTCGCCGTCGCGGATGACGGCGGGCAAGGCGCGCCGCTCGATGCGTTGACGATCGACCATCACCGCCCCGGTGACGCCGTCGAATCCGATGCTGCTGCGCCCGGCGGCCGCGTCGATCGCCACGCGAAAAGCGTCGATACCCATGGCATACAAGCGCTCGAGATCGGCCGAATACCGCGCCAATCCTTCGCTGCGCGCAAACCGGCTGACGGCCGGCGCATCGCGCTGCACGAGCCAGGGCATGTCGACGAAATGTATGCCTTCGAGATCGATCTGCCGGCCGCGCTCGGCGCGGGTGTTGAGTTGCGAGGTGCCGTACACCGCCACGTCGCGCAGATACGGCCGCGCCGCGCTCGCCAAGGGCGCATCGACGGCGAGGAAGACCGTCGTCGGCGCGGTCGCGGCCAGCCGCGTCTGCAAGGCGTTGCCGCGTTCGGCGCCGATGTCGATGGTGGCGAGCACCGCACCGCCGTTGGCGACGTAGGCTTCTTCAAAGGCTTGTGCGGCACGCTTGTGCAAAGGCGCGGCGCTGGTGATGACGACTGCAGTGGCGCGTCGGCCCGGATCGCGCGCGCGCAGATCGGCAATCGCCAAACGCGCGACTTGATGCGCTTCGGCCTCGATCTGCAGCACGAACATGAACACATTGGGCGGAACTTCGGCATCGATCGCATTGAGCGCGATCGTGGGCGTGAGCACTTCGACCACCGAGGCGATGGCCTGCACCGCCGGTCGCGTGAGCGGCCCGATGATCGCGGCCGGCGCGCCATCGGCGGCCTTGCGGTAGGCGTTCTGCACACTTTCAGCGCTGTCGTCGGTGTCGAACACCACGACTTCCATGTCGGGCATGAGCACATCGCGCGCGGCCAGCACACCGTTGCGCACCGCTTCGGAGGCGCGCGCGAAATCGGGCGAACGCGTGGGCAGCAAGAGCGCGACATGCGGCTTGAGCGACAGCGCATGCACGCCCGGCGCAGCCTCGATCGGCGATGGAATCGCGGGCACGCCCTCGACGGACTGCGCCTGAGCGGGCGCTATGATGCACAGCGCGCACGCCAGTGCGAGCGCATCGACGACGGATCGGAACATGACGGACACGCGAACCATGGATGCACAGCCGGAGGTTCCGGCCCGCAAGGTGATCGAAGAATCACTGCACACGCAGCACTTCGCAGCCGGGGCATTGTATGTCGTCGCCACCCCGATCGGTAACCTCGCCGACATCACACTGCGGGCACTGCACGTCCTGGCGCAAGTCGATGCGATCGCCGCCGAAGACACCCGCCACACCCATGCCTTGCTCGATCGCATCGGCATCCGCGCGCCTTTGATCGCCTGCCACGAACACAACGAGCGCGAAGCCGCGCAGCAAATCGTCGCCCGCCTGGGCGCCGGCGAACGCGTGGCGTATGTGTCGGATGCCGGCACCCCCGGCGTGAGCGATCCCGGCGCGCGTCTGGTCGATGTCGTACGTGCGGCCGGCCATGCGGTGGTGGCGGTGCCGGGCGCCAGCGCCGTGGCCGCGGCGCTGTCGGTCGCGGGTTTCGAAGAACCGAGCTTTCATTTCGCGGGCTTCCTCAGCAGCAAGGCGCAAGCGCGCGCGCAAAGCATTGCGGCGCTCAGCGGATTGCGCGCCACCCTGGTGTTCTACGAAGCACCGCACCGCATCGTCGAGACGGTGCGCGCCTTGGCCGAGGGCCTGGGTGCGTCGCGGCGCATCGTGATCGCGCGCGAACTGACCAAGCTGCACGAACAAGTCCATGCCTGCACGCTCGGCGAGGCGATGGCCTGGCTCGACGCCGACGCCCACCATCAGCGCGGCGAATTCGTGCTGGTCGTCCAGGGCTGCGCCGAGACCGCCCCCGACGATGCCGATCTCGATCGCGTGCTGGTGCCCTTGGTGCGCGAACTGCCGCTCAAGCAGGCGGTGGCCTTGGCGGTGGAGATCACCGCTGCCGCGCGCAACGCGGTCTACGCCCGCGCCCTCGCACTCAAGGCGGCGGACCGCGGCGATTGATCCGGTCGGAAGCGCTCAGACCCGCGTGAACACCAGATCCCAGACCCCGTGGCCGAGGCGCAGACCGCGCTGCTCGAACTTGGTCAACGGGCGGTAATCGGGGCGCGGCGCATAGCCATTGGCGGTGTTGCGCAGACTCGGCTCGGCACTCAGCACTGCCAGCATCTGCTCGGCGTAGTCCCGCCAGTCGGTCGCGCAATGCAGATAACCGCCGGGCGCGATGCGCGACGCCAGCAATGCCACCAGAGCCGGCTGGATCAAACGGCGTTTGTGGTGCTTCTTCTTGTGCCACGGATCGGGGAAGAACACATGGGCGCCGGCCAGACTGGATGGCGCAATCATGTGCTGCAGCACCTCGACCGCGTCGTGACGCACGATGCGCAGGTTCTGCAAGCCTTGTTCGCCGATGCGCTTGAGCAAGGCCCCGACGCCGGGCATGTGCACTTCGCAACCGAGGAAGTTGGTGTCGGGCCGCGCGGCGGCAATCTGGGCCGTGGTCTCGCCCATGCCGAACCCGATTTCGAGCACCACCGGGTGCGTGTTGCCGAAGACATCGGACAGCGCAATCGGCTGCGCGCTGTACTCGACGCAAAGGCGCGGCGCAAGTTCGTCGAGCGCGCGCTGCTGGCCCGGGCCGACCCGGCCCGCGCGCAACACGAAGGATTTGATGCCGCGGCGGAAGACCGCGCCGTCTTCGCCGGCGCCGCTGTCGATCTCGATCTCGCCCATGGATCTATGCAGTCTTGCCGGGCGCGATCATGCCGGTGGTCGGCGACGAGGGCGACGCCGAGTACAGCTTCTTGGGCATGCGCCCCGCACGGTAGGCGGCGCGGCCGGCGTCGACGCCGAGCTTCATCGCCTGGGCCATCAGCACCGGGTCTTGCGCGAGTGCGATGGCGGTGTTCATGAGCACGCCGTCGCAGCCCAATTCCATGGCGATCGCGGCGTCGCTTGCGGTCCCGACGCCGGCATCGACGATGACCGGCACCTCGGCCTTTTCGATGATGAGCGAAAGATTCCACGGATTGAGGATGCCCATGCCCGAACCGATCAAGGACGCCAGCGGCATCACCGCGACGCAGCCGATGCTCTCCAGCGTCTTGGCCGCGATCGGGTCGTCGCTGCAATAGACCATGACCTCGAAGCCGTCCTTGACCAGCACTTCGGCGGCCTTGATGGTCTCGGCCATGTTGGGGAACAAGGTGTGCGGATCGCCGAGCACTTCGAGCTTGACCAGGGTATGCCCGTCGAGCAGTTCGCGCGCCAGGCGCAAGGTGCGGATCGCGTCGTCGGCGCTATAGCAGCCCGCGGTATTGGGCAGCAGCGTGAATTGCGACATCGGCAGATAGTCGAGCAGGCTGGGCGCGTTCGGGTCCTGGCCGATGTTGGTGCGGCGGATCGCCACCGTCACGATCTGCGCGCCGCTCGCGTCGATGGCCGCACGGGTCTGCACGAAGTCCTTGTACTTGCCGGTGCCGACGAGCAGGCGCGAAGCGAATTCGCGTTGGCCGATGCGCAAACGGTCTGGGGTCGAGGTCGAAGTGTTCATCTGCCTATTGTAGGACGGGCACCGGTTGCGCCTTGTCGACCGCGTTTTACAGCCGGGCAATGAAGCGGCAATGCGCGCATGCTGCAATGCATGAGCGCGTTGGCGACGGGTGGCTGCGCCGCGCGCGACGACCGCATCCGACTGAAGACGCGGCGCCTCCTCGCTCCAGCCGCCCGAGGGAGTCTTCCATGCATCCGACCCTGCGTATCTGGGCCACGCCGCTGGTCATCGGCGCGTTTCTGATCTCCGCCGTCACCGGCATCCTCATGTTCTTTCACGTCGACATCGGCCTCGTGCATCCCGCGCACGAATGGCTGGGCTGGGCCATGGTGGCCGGCGTCGCGCTGCATCTGACGGTCAATTGGCGCGGCTTCACGCGCTACTTCACCCAAGGCGCGGGCCGGGCCGTCATCGCCTTGTTCGCCGCGCTGACCATCGGCGCCTTGCTGCCGATCGGCGGCGACGGCCCCAAGGCCTCGGGCGGCGCGGTCATCCGCGCCTTGCATACCTCGTCGGTCGATACGGTCGCGCGCGTCGCCAAGCGTTCGCCGCAAGAAGTGCTCGACGCGATGCGCGCGAGCGGCCTCAAGGCCGAGTCGGCCGATCAGACGATCGAAGCGCTCGCCCGCGCGAACGGCAAAGAACCCATGGAAGTGCTGGCGCTCGCGATGACGCCGACCAAGCAGTAACCGCCTTCGCGATCAACCACCGCCGACGGCCACCACGATTTCGATCTGGTCGCCGTCGGCGAGTTGCGTTTGCGCGTGCTGGCTGCGCGGCACGATCGCGCCGTTGCGCTCGACCGCGACGCGCTTGCCGGCGAGGCCGCGGGCGGTCAGCAACTCGGCCACGGTGCCGGGAGCGAGATACACCGTGTCGCCATTGACGACGACACACAATGAGTCGGCGGGAAGGTTCATGAGCGCGCATTATCCATGCGCGCCCGTGTGTCAACGCAATTGGGCTGACGCCACCAACTGCTCGACCCTGGAGATGTACTTCGGATACATGCCCAATCGCGGCGCCCAGAAGACGATCGCAAACAACCGCTCTTGCTGAATGGTCCCGTACCCGACCCCACGCATGCGCACCTCGGCGCCCTGCTGCACCATTTCGTACTCGAAGCGGAAGCCTTTGTTGCCGGCAAAGGTCGTCGGTTCGAGTTTGGTGACGGTCATCGTGGCTCCGATCGAGGTCATCACTGCTTCGAACATGCCAACCACTTCGTCGGCGCGCATGTTGGCGCGAAACACCACCGGTTTCACATCCACCGATGCCTTGGGATTGAGCCGCTCGCCGTCCTGGATCCCCGAGTAGATGATCAATTGGTCCAACGGCAAACCATCGATCGTCCAGGTCTTGATCGAGTCGGTGCTGATCAGACTGACCTCGTTCCAGGCGTTATCGGGCTTGACCAATAGGCGCTCACCGACTTGGTATTCCCCCGGGTTCACCGGCGCTACGTTCGCACAGCCGAACAGCGTCAGGGCCAACACCATGCTGCATAGAAATTTCACGACTTCATCTCCTCTAGGTAGCTTTTGATCATCGGCGCATCTGGAGCCGTCGGCGCGAGTGCCAGGTACTGTTCGAACTCGCCGCGCGCGATCTCAGTCTCTCCGCGGTTGTAGTGAATCAAGCCGACGCTTCGATAAACTTCGGCCGGTGCCGCGCCACTACGGATCGCCGCCTGGAAATCTGCGACTGCGGCATCCAGATCGCCTTCTTGTGCGCGCAACCGACGGACCTCCCCACGTGCAAAGGCGACGTCGGGCTGTTCCGCGTGTGCGGTGAGCATGCGCGTGAACAAGGCAATGCTCTCTTCATGCTGACCGCGCTTGATCTCGTCCATCAGCCACATCGAGCGGTACGCACGGGTATGTTCGCGCCATCGCTCGATACCGGACTCTCCCACGCCCAATTCCCGAGCCAGCGCGATCAATCGCTGTTGCCGTTCAACAGGATTGGGATGCGTTGCAAACATCACGCTTTCGGCGGCGCCATTCGGACGCGCACTGATCTCCAACAGCAAGTTTTCCCAAACCTTGCTTGCTTCAGCCGGATCCCATCCTGCGCGTGCCATCAACGCAGCGCCGATCCGATCGGCATCGTTCTCCTGCTCGCGCGAGTACCCGAACGCGCCTGCCATCGCCGCGACCTGCGCGACCAGCCCAACCACTCCGAACGCCGCCATGAAGGTGCCGAAAGCACCGCGCGTCTTGGCATCGCGAAGATTATCGACCGAGTGTCGGGCGAGGTAATGTCCAAGCTCGTGTCCGAGCACCGCGGCGAGTTGTGCTTCATTCTCGACGCGCAGAAGCAATCCGGACCAGACCTGCATCATGCCGTTGGGCGCCATGCTGGCGTTGAACCACGGCGTACGCATGAGGTAGACACGGACATCGGGACAATGATCGCCAGCCAGGCGACACACGATGTCGTGTACGTACTCGCGCAGATCGGGGGCTTGCAGAAGGAACGGGCTACGACGCAATCGCCCTTCTTCGCGATCCATCATGGCCCACAGACCGCCCTCGTCGGTATCGATCGCGGGCCGCGAAAACCGTGGCGGCATCGTCCATTCCGATTGCGCAAACGCCGCGCGCTGCAGGCCGCACAACGCGCAGGCGCCGCAAAAGCCCAGCCAGCGCCTTCGATTCATCGCGCGACGGGGAGGTAGTCGAGCACCAGCGGAATGGATTCCTTGGCCGCCGCCTCGGTTCGTAGATCGCCATGACCGCGCGCGACCCGATTCATCCAGACAATTTGCCCGCTTTCCAGATCGACCAACGTGGCATAGATGTCCTGCTGACCGCCATAGGCAACGACGCCGACAAAGGCCATGGCAATCGCCATCGCGATTCGACCACCACTCGTGTAGCTGTCTCGCACGCGTGTGAACAATGCGTACTTCGCGCCTGTGCGCTGATGCAGATCGGACACCGCGTCCCACATCGACCAGTCGAATCGGTCCTGCTTTGCCGGCAAAGACAGGCCGCTCCGCAGGTAGTGAAGTGTGATTGCGCTCGTAAACGCGCGATGCAAGTGTTCGATCTCGATCAATGCGTCGCGATCGGCTTCCGAGAGCTCAGCAAACTTCAACCCCCGCGCAGCACCGTAATTGAGCACCGCCTGACGGAAGTATCCGGTGGCGGCTTCGGTCCAATCGGCGCGCGGCTCAAGTACGCCTCCTGCGGTCACCGTAAACAGCTCCACATCCACGGGCATCAATACCACGCGCGCGCCGGAAGGAACGGCAACGAAATCCGCAGCGCGCCCGGACAGATACTGCGCTCCCGCCATTTGCGGCCATAACGGCAACAGCAACACGAGCAACACTGAAGAAAGCCACCTAAGCCTAGCGAATACCATGCGCGCATCCCCTTGAATCGCGAGATCTCTTCATCGGACGACGGACCTGAGTTCGATTGCCGCTGCGTTGCACCGGATCTCAGATTCGTCGGATCGCGAGTTAGCACCATGCATTCAGTGCGGACAATCCCGTGTCTGCGCTGCACGCACGCTGTTTGTACAAAGCTTGATTTACCGCAGACAGACGCGGGCATCCTGGCCGATATACGCGTCGCGCTGCTGCAACGCGCAGCCGACCGCGGGCAACCGCAACGATCGAGGCCTGCGGCTCAGTAGCTCGCGCCGTACTGCCGCCATTCCCAATCGCTGACCTGGCGGCAATACTCGATCCATTCCATGCGCTTGAGTTCGAGGAACTCGGCGCTGACATGCGCGCCGAGCGCAGCGTGCAAGGCGGTGTCGGCCTCGAAGGCGTCGAGTGCCGCGCCCAGCGTTTGCGGCAGGGTGCGTACACCGCGTTCGGCAAAGCGCGCTTCTGGCCAGTCGTAAACATCTTCTTCGATCGGCGCGCCCGGATCGAGGCCGCGCTCGATGCCGTCGAGAAACGCAGCGGCGACCCCGGCCAAGGCCAGATAGACATTGGTCGTGCCATCAGGCACGCGCCATTCGATGCGCCCCGCGGTCACACGCGCGGTCAAGGTGCGGTTGTTGCTGCCCCAGCCGATGTGGGCCGGCGCCCAGGTGGTGCCCGAGAGCGAACGCCCGACCACCAGCCGCTTGTAGGAGTTGACGGTCGGCGCATGTAAGGCGGTGAGCGCGGGCGCATGCGCGAGCAAGCCGCCCAGCGCAGCGCGGCCGAGGTTCGACAGACCGCCGCCTTGCGCGAACACCGCGCGGCCCTCACGATCGGCGATCGAGACATGGAAATGCAGGCCACTGCCGGGGCGATCGGCATACGGCTTGGGCATGAGCGAGAACACCAGCCCATGCTGCTCGGCGATCGCATGCGCGGCGAGCTTGAACAACATGAAGCGATCGGCCGCGCTCAGCGCGTCGGCGTAGGCGTAATTGAGTTCGTATTGGCCGGGCGCGTCTTCATGGTCGATCTGCAGGGTATCGAAGCCGAGTGCGGCGAGCGCTTCGGTCAAGGCGCGCAGACAGCGCGCGACGGGCCCGCGCTCGAGCGACTTCAGATCGTAGGACGGCTTGTCGAGCCCATCGAGCGCATCGGCCGGAACCAGCCTGCCTTGGGCGTCGCGCGCAAACAAAAAAAACTCGGGCTCGATGCCGACATTGAGGGTCCAACCGCGTTCGGCCAGGCGCGCGAGCACCCGTTGCAGCGTCTGGCGCGGGCAACCTTCGAAAGGCGCGCCGGCGACATACCCGTCGCAGACCACGCGGGCGGTGTCGGGTTGCCAAGGCAAGGCCTGGGCCGAGCCGAGCACGGCGCGGCCATAGAACTCCGACCGCGCGCCATGGCGCGGCAGTCCCATGCCCCAGATCGACGGGCCGGCAAAGCCCGCGCCCGGATCGAGCAGGTCTTGCAAATGCGCGAGCGGCACCAGCTTGCCCTTGGCCACCCCGTGCAGATCGGCGAATTGCGCGAGCACATAGCGCACGCCTGCGCGGTCGAGGCGCTCGCGCGTCTCGGTCAGCGACGCGTTCATGAACGGGCCTTCATAGACGGATCCAGGTCGTCTTGAGTTCGGTGTATTTGTCGAACGCGTGCAGCGATTTGTCGCGGCCGTTGCCCGATTGTTTGTAGCCGCCGAAGGGCACGGTGATGTCGTCTTCGTCGTACGAATTCACATGCACGGTGCCGGCGCGCAAGGCTTTGGCAACGCGATGCGCGCGGCCCAGATTGCTGCTCCAGACCCCGGCTTGCAGACCATAGTTGCTCGCATTGGCGAGCGCGATCGCTTCGTCTTCGGTCTTGAAGCGGATCACGGACAGCACCGGGCCGAAGATTTCTTCGCGCGCGACCTTCATGTCGTTGCGCACGCCGTCGAAGACCGTCGGCGCGACGTAATAGCCGCCGGTCTCGGTGCGCGCCTGCACGCCACCCGCGACGCAGCGCGCGCCTTCAGCATTGCCGGCCTCGATGTAGCCAAGCACGGTGCGAAGCTGGCCATCATCGACCAGGGCGCCCATGGGCGTCGCGGGATCGAGCGGATCGCCGGGCGCGTATTGCGGCGCGGCGGCGGCGAGCTTCTTGACGAATTCGTCGGCGATGTCTTCCTGCACCAAGAGGCGCGACGGCGCATTGCAGGATTCGCCCTGGTTGTAATACATGCTGCCGGCGGCGGTCGCGGCGGCGCGGTCGAGGTCGTCGAAATCGGCAAAGACGATGTTGGCCGATTTGCCGCCGAGTTCGTTGTAGACCCGCTTGAGGTTGGACCGGCCCGCGTATTCGAGCATCTTGCGGCCGACGCGCGTCGAGCCGGTGAAGCCGATCGCATCGACGTCGAGGTGCAGCGCGAGCACTTCGCCGGCTTCATGGCCATAGCCGGGCACCACATTGAACACGCCCGGCGGAATGCCGGCGGCCAGCGCCAGCTCGGCCAGACGCAGGGCGGTGAGCGGGCTTTTCTCCGACGGCTTCAGCACCACCGAGTTGCCGGCGGCCAGCG
>CAYUYC010000092.1:0-12207 GCA_964448945.1 uncultured Burkholderiaceae bacterium | reverse complement strand
GCGCAGTTCATCGATTTGTTGTGGCCCACGCTCGTGCTGGCCGGCATCGAGCGTGCCCGCATCACCACCGATCCGGCCGCGCCTTTGCCCTTGGTGTTCGAGCATTACCCGGTCTCGCACAGTCTGTTGGCCGTGCTCGGATGGAGCGTGCTCGGCGGGGCGCTGGCCTATGGCTGGTGGCGCGAGCGCCGGACGGCGCTGGTGATCGGCGCCCTGGTGCTCAGTCATTGGGTGCTCGATGCGATCGTGCATCTGCCCGATCTGCCGCTCGCGCCCTGGGGATCGACCTTGATCGGGCTTGGCCTCTGGTCGTCGCGCGCGGCCAGCATGGCGCTCGAACTCGGCATCTTCGCCATCGGCGCTGCGCTGTACTTCGGCGCGACCACGGCGGCCGATCGCATCGGACGCTGGTCGGCGATCGCCTTGTGCGTGTTCTTGCTGGCGATCCATCTCGCCAACGTCTTCGGCCCGCCGCCGCCCGACATCGCAGCCGTGGCCTGGACCGGGCAATTGCAATGGTTGATCGTGCTCTGGGCGTGGTGGGCCGATCGACACCGCCATGGCGTCGCGCATTCCGCGGTGCCGCCCCAGCGTCGGACTGCGTTCTAGCGCGCCCCGCGCATGTCATTCATCACAGGAGAGGACTTCATGAGAAAACTCGTTCCGACTTGCCTCGCGGCCGCCGCCATCGCCGCGGCGCTACCGACCATCGCGGCAGCGGCCGATTTCAAGCTGCACAGTCCGACCATCGCGGCCAAGTCGAAGATCGGCGACGCCCATGTCTTCAACGGCTTCGGTTGCAGCGGCCAGAACGCCTCGCCCGAATTGCAATGGGGCACGCCGCCCAAGGGCACCCAAAGCCTTGCGGTCACGGTCTACGACCCCGATGCCCCGACCGGCAGCGGCTGGTGGCATTGGGTAGTGCTCAACATCCCGGCCGATCAGACCGGGCTACCGGCCGGCTTCGGCAATCAGGAGCAAACGCCTTTTGGTCTGCAGACCACGACCGACTTCGGCAAACCCGGCTGGGGCGGACCCTGCCCGCCGATGGGCGCCCCCAAGCATCGCTACATCTTCACCGTCTACGCGCTCAAGGTGCCCAGGATCGAAGTGCCCGTGAGTGCTTCGGGTGCGATGGCGGGCTTCAACATCAAGGCCAACGCGATCGGGCAATCGAGTTTCACCGCCTATTACGGACGCTGATCGCACCCCGGTGCCTACGCACGCCGCTCACGGCGCGCGTAGGCGCTGACCAAGCTTCGTTTATCATGCGGCGGCCATGCCCGATGTTGCCGCCATCCGCCGCGCGAACGCGCTGCTGCTTTTCGACGAGTTCGTGCGCAATACGGTCGCGCATCCCGATGCCGCCACCTTGCGCGGACTCGATCGGCGCTTTGCCGAGCGCTTGCAGATCCAGCCTTCGTACTGGAGCCAGATCAAAAGCCGTTCGCGCCAGATCGGCGAGCGGCTCGCGCGTCAATTCGAATCGCTGTCGCACAAGCCCTATGGCTGGATGGACGTTTCGCATGAGCCGCCGGCGCCCGCCACCGCCGAGCAAGCGCGCCCTGCCGACGACGATGAGCGCTTCGTCGTGAGTCTGGTCCTGACCTATTACCGGCGCGATCCGGCGCGTGCGAAGACCAAGCTGCTCGCGCTGCTCGGCGAGGCACTCGGACCCGACACCGCAGCGCAGCGCGACGTCGAAACCACGGTGTCCTCAAAAAAAGTTCGCCGCGGGGGTTGACGAAGATAAACGCTCGTTTATCATCGCGTCCCATCAGTCATCACACGCGTATGCAGTCCCGTCCCGCAAGGGGGAATCTCATGTCCATGTACTCAACCGCCATCGATCGCCTCGCGATGCCGCAGCAAACGCTGCGGGGAGATGCGCATGGGTACGTCGCATGCGCAGGCAATGCCAAGGGCTTCAATGGTCAAGGCGTTGTCCAGTCCCGTCTCCCTGCGGGCATTCCCGATCCGGACGGAGGTCCAGCCGCCAGCGGCTGACACCTTCGAGTCGTACGCCTACCCAGGCCCGGATCGCTGAAAAGCATCCGGGCTTTTTGTTTTTGGTCCGCGCTCAACGATAGCCCGAGCGCAACCACCGCGGCGCGCGCCGCAGCCCGCAGATGGCGGGCGCGGTCGCGACGACCCCGCCGCGGCAAGCGGTCCGCGCAGACCCGTCTCGACGGGGGTGCGCAGACGCCGGGACGCAACCGGCACCGATGGTGACGGCGCGCAAGCGACGTCTTGTTCTTTCCTGGCGAGACCGTGCGAGGTGAGCGGATGCACGGGTCTCGTACCTGCACGCCACGGTGTGTGGGGCGGTCATCCGCGGTGTTCGCGCCACCGCCGCAGGGAACCTATGCAGTGACTGGCAACAGCAGTGCCCAGCAGGTGAACCACGGCAGCGCGTGCTGCCCATGACCGCCGACGGCGGGGAAAGGAGCGCGGTATGTCCGCGAAGAAGAACACCGGCGGCCTCAAGCCGCGCAACACCGTCTTTCTCAAGCTCAAGCAACGCTTGCTCAGCGGCGGCGGCGCCGGCCGACATGGCCAGCAACGCGCGCCCAAGCGCGATGAAGACAAAGACCTCGCCGACCGCATCCGAGAGGTGGGCGAGTGGTGAAGACAAGTCGATATCCGGGAGCACAACATGTTCGCTTTCATCAAGACCTGGCGCGAAGGCGCCGACGAAAGCGCAGGACGGTGGTGGACGCGGCGCGCGAGCGCTGAGGGCACGCCGATGACGCATGCCGAAGCCGAAGCGACGGCCATGGCCATGCGTGCGGCGGCCAGCGCCGAAGCCGAACGCGAGCGCGCCCGCATGCGCGCCGCCGAGGCCCTGGGCTGGTTGCCGCGCTGAGCGCACGAGCGGGCGATGCCTCGACAAGCATCGCCCGCTTTGTCTTGTCAGAGCGGTTCGACGCGGGCGGGGTCGGGGCGCTCGATCCAGCGCGCAAATTCTTCGGCCAGACGTTCGCTTTCAGACACCGCGCGGGTCCAGGCCTGCACCCGAGCCGGCACCGCGGCGGCATAGGTCTTGAAGTCCTCGCGGTCGGGCAGCTTGCCGCCCGGCAGCGCGCGCACCCAATGCGGATCGGGCGCGAGTACCACGACGTTGTCGAGTGCCGGCGTGGGTCGGTGCCGACGTTTGAACGGCTTGTCGAGCCAGCCCGGCACGATCGTGCGCTGGAAATGCGGATACAGCACCAGGCCCGGCGCGGGCAGTGCGCGGTAATTCCAGTGCAGGTGGTAATCGGTGATGCCGCCATCCCAGTAGGCGCCGCGCGGCGCACCCGGAATGTCGTGCACCGCCTTGAGCGCAAACGGCACCGAGCACGAGGCCAGCAAGGCTTGCGCGAAATTCTGTTCCGACAGCGCGACCAAGCGATGCGGCAGACCGTCGAGCTGCACCGGCAGATGCGCGCCCGGCGACGAGAACACCACGCGCTCGACCCAGGCGCCGAGCGCGCGCCGGCTGATCGCATTCGACATCGCCGCGCCCAGATACCCAAGCGGCGTGCGCCACGCGCCTTCGCGCCGCAGCACATGGCGGCCGTGCGTGGTCACGATGTGCAGGCGATAGCGCGCATGGGCGAGCACTTCGGGGATGCGCCCGGCGAAGAAGGCGTCGATCTCGCGTCCGAATTCGTCGGTCACCTGGCGCGGCGTCGGCAGCGTGCGGCCCGCGTCGAGCGCGTATTCCTGATGGATGTAGTCCTGCGCCAGACGCGCGAAGGCGGCGACCGGATCGGCAAGCGTCGCGGTCGCCATGCGCCAGGCGCCGATCGAGGCGCCGATCAGATCGATGCTCTGGGTCGAGCGCGCCAGCCAGGTGCCGAACAGGTATTGGTCGAGCGGATTGAGGATCAGGCCCTTGGGGCCGCCGGCGGCGCCGCACACCACGCGCACGTCGTCGGGTTGCAGACCGTGGGCGCGGATCTGCGCGTAGGCGCGCGGGCCGGCGTGGATGCGCAAGGCGATGTTGGCCATGGGGGAATTCATTTCATTTGCGGGACACCGAATTGTGCCGCCTGAATCGATTAGCCGCGTTCAACGGCTGGCGATGCCGTTCGCACGCGCCTAGGCTGATTCGCATCGACGCCGTGTGGGTGCTCGGCGTAAAGGAGATGCGCGATGAGTTGGAAACCCTGGTGTGCCGCCGCCGTGGTCGGTCTGGCCGCATGTGTACAAACGCCGCTCGAGCCTGCGGGCGGTCATCGCTGGATCAGCGTCGATGCCGACGGCGCCTATGCGATCGCCGCGGCCGGCGTGCCGCGCGGCGCCTTGCTCGACGAACTCGAACAGATCGCAAAGATCGAAGTGCGGCCCGCACCGCCGCGCGATGAGCCGGTGACGATCCAGGCCGCGAACCTCACGCTCGAAGACGCGATTGCGCGGGTGATGCCCGAAGGCGCGCGGTATGCGGTGCGTCTGGGCGAGCGCGAAGTCGCCGTACGCGGTCCGCGCGAGCCGCGCAAGATCGGCCCCGACTGGAAACCGGTCGACGGCGCCGTGGCCAAGGACGACAAGGACGGCGCGCCCATGCTGCGTACCGGGCGCCTGAAGCTCGATGCCGACAAGGACGAGGCCGAACGTCCGGTGATCGTGGCGGGCGGCAAGCCGCAAGCCGCCGAATTGATGCGCGTGGCGCAGGCCAAAGGGCCCAAGGAAAGCAGCGCGCAACCGGCGGAGCGCGCGACCGTGCGGCTCACCCTCGAGATCGTCGACGGGCAGGCGCCGCGCCTGATCGCCGCGCAGCAGCTCGAAGGGCGCGCGCCGATGGAGCGCATCGTGACCGGCAGCTATGTCTTCGTCGTCGTGGGGGCCGACGGGCGGCTGGCGCAATACGGCAGCTTCCAGGATCCGCTGGTCGAGCACAGCTACCTGCCCGAAGGACGCCACAGCGAAGGCCGCGCCAAGACCGGCGTGGTCGGCATCTCGATCCTCAAGGAGCATTTGCGCGACGCGCGCTTGCTGATCGTCGACACGCGCGGCACGACCATGCCCAACGTGCTCGACGATGAAACGGTGCGCGGCCTGCTCGCGCGCAACAAGCCGGTACTCGAACTCGAGGCCGAGCGCATCACCCGCGCACTCCAACCGGAGACGAAGAAATGAGACTGCCCTCGCTCGCTGCCTTGTGCGCCCTCGGCGCGCTGGCCTTGCCCGTGCAAGCCCAGACCGTGACCGAATTGCTGCGCAACGGACCCAACGCCGAGAAGTACAACCTGGTCATCGTGGGCGACGGCTTCACCGCCGGGGCCGACCAGACCACTTACGACAACTTCGTGCGCGATGTGGTGGTGCGCGATCTCTTCGACGAGAACCGCAACGGCGCCTACCGCGAAGTCATGGGCGCGTTCAACATCTTTCGCGTCAATGCCGATTCGGCCCAGACCGGCATCACCACGGTCGATGCCAACGGCAATGTCACCAACACCGTCAACACCTTCTTCGGCTATCGCTTCAGCGGCGATTGGAACCGGTGCTGGATGGAACCGGGGCCGAACACCAACACCACCATCACCAACACGCTCAACAACCTGGTGCCGGGTTGGAATTACGCCTTCGTGATCCTCAACACCACCTCGTTCGGCGGTTGCCGGCGCGGCAATCAGTTGGCGATCACCCGCGGCGGCACCTGGACCGTGGCCGCGCACGAGATGGGCCACATGATCGGCGACCTCGGGGACGAATACACCGGCACCAACACCTACACCGGCACCGAGCCGGGGGCGGTGAACCTCACCATCAACACCGACCGCAACACGCTCAAATGGCGGCAATGGGTGAACCCCAATACCAAGATCCCGACCGCGACCAACTTCGGCGGCGATGCGGTCGAAGACGTCGGGCTGTTCGCGGGTGCGACCCTGGGCAACATGAGCTACAACGCGGGCATCTTCCGGCCTTCGCTCGATTCGCGCATGAACAGCAACACGCCCGAGTTCAACTCGGTCGGCTACGACCAGATGCGGCGCGTGGCCGCGCAACATCAAGAGCACCGCTATCAGCATGTCTACGCGGGCCGGTTCACCGGCCGCGCGGGCGCCGCCGATGTGGTCGTGCATCAGGAGAACTCGCTCGCGCTGTACACCGGACAATGGGACACGCTCGCGCCGACCTGGGAGCGCACCATGCCCGACCCGGTCTGGGATGCCTATCGCCCCGGCGACCGCTTCCTCGTCGGCGATTTCAACGGCGACGGCCGGCAGGACTTGTACGTCTACAACTTCACCGACTGGTCGATGCCGTATTTCGCGATGTTGTTGTCGACCGGCTCGGGCTTCATCGGTGTGCGTCGTTTCGATCGCGATCTGCCGGGCTGGGGCGCGATGACCGCGCACGATCAATTCTTCGTCGCCGATGTCGATGGCGATCGGCGCGACGACATCGTGGTGTTCAACGGCGAAGACTTCAGCATCGGCTATCTACTGGTGTTGCGCTCGACCGGCAACGACTTGCAGTTCGTGCGCCGGTACGACGACACCTTGCCGGGTTGGGGCGCGATGAAGCGCAACGACAAATTTCATGTCGCGGATTTCAACGGCGACGGGCGCGGCGATCTGTACCTCACCAATCTGAGCGACTGGTCGGTGGGCTATCTCGAGATGCTGCGCTCCAACGGGCGCGACTTCAGCTTCGTGCGCCGCTTCGATCAGAAGCTGCCCGGCTGGGACGACATGAAGCCCGGCGATCAATTCTTCGTCGGCGATTTCAATGCCGACGGCCGCGAGGACTTGTATGTCTTCAACGGCAGCGATTGGTCGATGCCCTATCTGGAGATGCTGCGCTCGACCGGCACCGACATGGTCAATGCACGGCGCTTCGATCGCGATGTCCCGGGCTGGGGCGAGATGCGCCGCCATGACCGGTGGTTCGTCGCCGACGTCAACGGCGATCAGCGCGACGATCTGTACGTCTTCAATGCCGACGACTGGAACACGCAATACCTGGGCACCCTGGCGTCGTCGGGCAGCTCGCTCGGCGGCAGTTTCCAGTCCGACTGGATCGGCAGTTGGAACCTGGGCCGGGTCGATCAGTTCGTGGTCGCCAATTTCAATGGCGGCGCGGGCTGGGACGACTTGCTGGTGTTCAACGACGGCTGGTTCGGGATGTTCCGCTCGCTGGCCTCAAGCGTGACCCTGACCTCGATCTATCCCGATTGGATCCACAACCACCGTTATCACTCGGCAGGTTGGTGGTGATGCGCGATGCCGGCGAGATCGAAGGATGAGCGCGTGCCCAGGCAATCGAAATGAGCGTCGAGCCAGGCCGAGGCCGAACGCCGGCCTTCATCGCGCAGCGCCGCGATGAACCCGGCGTCGGTGCTGATCTTGCTCAGGCTGGCCAGGCCGCTCATATAGGCCTTGGAGTCGATCAGGTGCAGATGCAATTGACGCAAGCGCCGATCGACGCGCCCGAAGGCGAACCGGCTGCGCATCGCTTCATCCTGCGCTTGCGCGAGCGCTTGCAACTCGGTGAACAGCGCGGCGCTGAAACTGATCTCGGTCAGGCGCTCGGAAATCTCATCGCGGGAGCGCGGGATTTGGGTGCGCGGCAGCGGGTCGAGCAGGACCAGCATGAGATCGTCGGCGCGGCGCTCGAAGACCAGCGGAAACACCGGCGGATTCGCCGACAGGCCGCCGTCCCAATAGGCTTCGCCGTCGATCTCGATGCTGTGATGTAGCGTGGGCAGACAGGCCGAGGCCAAGAGCGCATCGGCGCTCAACTCGTGGGCGCGAAACAAGCGCAAGGTACCGGTCGCCACCCGCGTGGTGGCGATGTACAGCTCGATCGGGCTGCGCGCGCGCAATCGCGCAAAGTCGATTTGCGCTTCGACGATCTCGCGCAGCGGATTCACATCAAAGGGGTTGAGCTGGTAGGGCGAGAGCATGCGCATCCAGGGCGCGATCGCCTTCCAGGCCAGTGCCGCGCCCGCATGCAGGCCGTCGCTCATGGCGCCGGCATCTTCCACCGCCCGGCTGAACGGCGTGCGCTGCGCGACCGCCTCCCAGAACCGGGTCAATGCCGCGCGTGCGCCCGCGCGCCCGCCTTCGCACCAGCCGTGCGCGAGTACCACCGCATTCATCGCGCCGGCGCTGGCGCCGCTCAGGGCCTGGATGTCGATGCGCTCGTCCTCGAGCAATCGATCGAGCACGCCCCAGGTGAAGGCTCCGTGCGAACCGCCGCCTTGCAGCGCGAGCGTCAGGCGTTTCATTTTGCCGATCCCTTCTTTCCGGTACGCGCGCGGGCGCGTTTTGGCCAGGCGTCGTGTGCGCTCGTGATTTCATATGCGCGTGGCCGATGCCCGACGGTGTAGTGCAGCTTGCACGGTCGACATCGGCCGCGACACCATCGTGCAGCGCAGCGCATTTTCGCGCAGACGCGGTGGATGTATCGCACATGCAGGTAACAACAAACTGGAGATCACCTTGAGCGTCGAACTGGTCCGTTGGGACGACAGCTTCAGTAACGGCATTGCCGAAGTCGACGAACAGCATCAACACCTGTTCACCTTGGTCAACCGCACCTACGCCGCCGTCATCGAGCGCGCGAATTCGGCGCAAGTGCAGGAGATCGTGCAGGCGCTCGAGCAATACACGATCGAGCACTTCGCCGACGAAGAGCGCTACATGACCCACGCGCGCTACCCGCGCTACGGCGAACACAAGAAGATCCACGACGACTTCGTGCACCGCGTCGCGCAAGAGCGCGAGAAACTCCAGGCCGGTTTCCCGCTCGATCTGAGCATCGTGCATTTCCTGCGCGATTGGCTGGTCGAGCACATTCTCAAGCAGGACATGGATTTCGGCCGCTACGAGCGCGGCGCCAGCACCAGCGTGCGCAGCGCGCGCCAAGGCATCTTCCGGCGCGGCATCGGTGGCTGGATGCGTTCGCTGCTCGGTGGCGGCACACCGCAGCGCGAAGCGCCGGCGGTGACGCAGATCCACGCCCCGCGCAGCAGCGCGCAAGCGTCGGTCGTGACCTTGCCGGTCGCGATCGAATATCACATGCGCTGGAAGAATCAGTTCGAGTCCGCGCTCGACGGCGGCGCCGAAGCGCTCGATGTCGAGGTGGTGCGTCGCGACGACAGCAGCGCACTCGGCCAATGGCTGCATGGCGAAGGACGCGAGCGTTTTGGCCGCGCGCCCGAACTCGACGATGTGCTCATGTGGCATGCCGAGTTGCATCGGCAAGCCGCTGCCATCTTGGAGCTGGCGCGCTCGGGTGATGCCGAGACGGCGCGCGCGAGCGTGTCGCGCGGCCCGTATGCGACGGCGGCCCTGCGCTTGCGGGGCGCGCTGTCAAAGATGTTTGCGACCGAACCGGTGCCGCAACGGCGGGCCGGCACCTGATCGGTCGCGGGCCTGCTAGCGCGCGAGCGCGTTGAACGCCTTGATCACTTCTTCGGGCGCCTGGACCAGTTCGATCAGCACGCCCTCGCCACCGATGGGCAATTCTTCGTTGCCCTTGGGATGGATGAAGCAGATGTCGTAGCCTGCGGCGCCCTTGCGGATGCCGCCGGGCGCAAAGCGCACCCCCTGGCTGGTCAGCCATTCGACCGCGGTGGGCAGATCGTCGACCCATAGCCCCACATGGTTGAGCGGCGTGGTGTGCACCGCGGGCTTCTTCTCGGGGTCCATGGGCTGCATCAGATCGACCTCGACCTTGAACGCACCGGTGCCCATCGCGCAGATGTCTTCATCGACATTTTCGCGCTCGGACTTGAAGTTGCCCGTCAGCTCGAGGCCGAACATGTCGACCCAGAGCGTGCGCAGACGGTCCTTGGACGGACCGCCGATGGCGATCTGCTGCACGCCGAGGATCGAGAACGGACGTTGCGACATGGCGGACCTCACTCGAAGCGGATGATCGGCTGATCGACCGCCAGGCTTTCGCCTTGCTTGGCGAGCAGTTCGGCCACCGTGCAGTCCTGGGTCGCGAACAAGGCGTTTTCCATCTTCATCGCTTCGATCGTCGCCAGACGCTCGCCAGCCCGCACCAATTGGCCCGGCGCCACGGCGATCTGCACCAGCAGACCCGGCATCGGCGAAAGCAGGAACTTAGACAGATCGGGCGGTGCCTTGAACGGCATCAGCGCGTCGAGCTCGGCCGCGCGCTCGGACAGCACCATCGCATTGATGGTCTTGCCGTTGTGCGAGATCCGGAACCGCAGCACGTTGCGCTCGACCTGGGCGCAGAACGGCTCGCCATTGCAGGTGCCTTGCATGATCAGATCACGCAAGCGCCAATCGCTCTTGATCTCGAAGGTCTTGCCGCCGGCCTCGACCTTGAAACCGTCGTCGACCAGCGCTTCGATGGTGACCGGCGTGCGCGTCTTGTTGCCTTCTTCGTCGGCTTCGACCACCACGAAGCGCGAACCGATGTTCACGCGATGGCCGGGCAACTGGCCGCTGATGCCGGCCGCGCGCAGACGCGTGCGGCGATAGGCGTAGGTCGCAAGCGCGGCCAGGAAGGCCGGGTCGTCATGCGGCACATCCGCGGCGTTGAAGCCCTTCGGATAATGCTCGGCGATGAAGCCGGTGTTGAAATCGCCGGTCTGGAACTTCGGGTGCGCGAGCAGCGCGGCCTGGAACGGGATGTTGCTGCTGATGCCGCGGATCACGAAGCCGTTGAGCGCTTCGCGCATCTTTGCAATCGCGTCGGCGCGGTCGGTCCCGTGCACGATGAGCTTGGCGATCATCGAGTCGTAGTACATCGGGATCTCGCCGCCTTCATAGACGCCGGTATCCACGCGCACGCCGCCGAAGGCGCCGTTCGCATAGGCCGGGCCTTGCAGCGTCGGCACCGATTGTTCGAGCGTCTGCGCGGGCGGCTGGTACTTCACCAGCCGGCCGGTCGAGGGCAGGAAGTTGCGGAACGGATCTTCGGCATTGATCCGGCATTCGATCGCCCAACCTTGCTTCTTGATGTCGGCCTGGCCGAACGGCAACTTCTCGCCGGCCGCGACGCGGATCATGAGTTCGACCAGATCGAGACCGGTGATGCATTCGGTGACCGGGTGCTCGACCTGCAAGCGGGTGTTCATTTCCAGGAAGTAGAAGTCCTGGTTCTTGCCGACCACGAATTCGACCGTGCCCGCGCTTTGATACTTGACCGCCTTGGCCAGGGCCACGGCTTGTTCGCCCATCGCCTTGCGCGTCGCGTCGCTGATGAAAGGCGACGGCGCTTCTTCGATCACCTTCTGGTGGCGGCGCTGGATCGAGCATTCGCGCTCGTGCAGATAGACGACGTTGCCATGGCTGTCGCCGAGCACCTGGATTTCGATATGGCGCGGCTGCTCGACGAACTTCTCCATGAAGACGCGATCGTCGCCGAAGCTGTTGCGCGCTTCATTGCGGCACGACGAGAAGCCTTCGAAGCATTCCTTGTCGTTGAACGCAACGCGCAAGCCCTTGCCGCCGCCGCCGGCCGAGGCCTTGATCATGACGGGGTAACCGATCTTCTTGGCGATCTCGACCGCTTCCTCGGGCGTGAGGATGGGTTCGTTATGGCCGGGGATCGTGCTGACCTTGGCTTCGTTCGCGAGCTTCTTCGAGGCGATCTTGTCGCCCATGGCTGCGATCGAATAATGCTTGGGGCCGATGAAGGTGATGCCTTCTTCCTCGACGCGCTTGGAGAATTCTTCGTTCTCCGACAGGAAGCCGTAGCCCGGGTGCACGGCTTGCGCGCCGGTCTGCTTGCAGGCCGCGATGATCTTGTCGGCGAGCAGATAGGACTCGCGCGAGGGCGGCGCGCCGATGCAGACCGCTTCGTCGGCGAGTTCGACATGACGCGCGTCCTTGTCGGCTTCGGAATAGACGGCAACGGTCTTGATGCCAAGCTTCTTGGCGGTCTTGATGACGCGGCAGGCGATTTCGCCGCGGTTAGCGATCAGGATTTTCGTGAACATGATGTTTTGGTCTTTCGCGCGCGTCACAGGGGGATGTTGCCGTGCTTGCGCCACGGGTTCTCGATCTTCTTGTCGCGCAGCATCACGAGGGATCGTGCGATGCGCTTGCGGGTTTCGTGCGGCTGGATCACGTCGTCGATGAAGCCGCGCGCGCCGGCCACGAAGGGGTTGGCGAACTTGGCCTTGTACTCGGCTTCACGCGCTGCGAGCTTGGCCGGGTCGGACTTTTCTTCGCGGAAGATGATTTCCACCGCGCCCTTGGCGCCCATCACCGCGATCTCGGC
>CAYUYC010000091.1:0-12236 GCA_964448945.1 uncultured Burkholderiaceae bacterium | reverse complement strand
GTCCCGGTGAGGCCGATGTCAGCAGCAGCACATCCGCGCCGTCGAGCCACAACAAGGTGGTCGGCAGCCGCGCGTCCCACCATTCGAGGCGTTCGGCGTCGTCGGGCGCGCGTTGGATCGCCTTGATCTCGTCGGCGACGGACAGGTAGTTTTCGTCGCCCGGCGCGGGCGCGGCACCGCCGCCCCAGACGATGCCGAATTCGAGGAACAACTGCACTTGCGATTCGAAGCCGGGGCGCACCGGGATCACGGTGCGTGCACTGCCCGCGCGCAGGAATTCGGCAAACACCGGATCGGTGTTTTGCAGATCGGCCAGCGTGCGCCATTGGGTCGCGCGATCGGCCCAGAAATAGGGGTAGCAGACATAGGTCAGCTTCTCCCATTCGAAGGCTTGTTCGAGGAACTGGATCAAGGGCGCGCGTTCGACCGCATCGGCAGTGCGGATGGAGGGCTCGCCGGTGTTCGGGTCGGGCTGGATCAAGCGCGGCCATTTGAACGGCGTCTGCGCGCTGCCGTCGGGTTCGCGATAAAGCATCGCGACGATGTGCTTCTTGAGTTCCTCGCGCACCACCTGGAGATTGCGCTCGGGCGAGTTGCCTTCGATCGAGATGCCGGCGCGCAGCCTGGCCGCGGCCATTTGTTCGTCGTGGCGATTCTTCATGGCGAAGTAGGCCTCGGCGATCTTCTCGTAGGTGCCGATGCTCCAACCGGTCAGCGTGGCCTCGGTGGGCTCGCATTCGATGGTCACGTGGACGTTGTAGCCGCGCACATTGTCCAGGCGCAGCGAGACCGGCAACTGGGTTTGTTCGTAGCCCGGATTCGCGTTCGCGCCGTCGACGATCGCACCGTCGATCTCGAACGGGCCGATCGATACCGCATTGCCTTCGTGACCGAAGGCGCTCTTGTTGTCGGGGCCGACCACGATGCCGTCGGCGTTGCCGACCAGCACGAGGATCGATGCCAGCACGGCGCCCGCGTTGTAGGCGTCCTCACCCCAGCCGTGCACCCGGGCGTACCACTTCTTGGCGCGATAGCCGGCGGGGATCGACACATCGGCGGCCTTGAGATAGCGCACCGGATCGTTGGCCTTGATCTTGTCGACCTCGCGCGGATTGACCGTGTCCTGCTGGAACGCGGCGTTGACCAGGAGCTTGCCCGGCGGCGGCGTGAGCCCCATCGCGTAATAGCGCGCGCCGATGCCGAGATAGTTGGCGCCCGTGATGTCCTGGGGTGTGAGGCGCGGGTCCTTCTGCGATTCGGCCGCGCCGCTTGCGGTCAAGGGCAGCGGCGCTTCGGCCGTCACGCCTTCGGTCGAACTGGCCTGCGCGTACAACCAGCGGATCCAGGCCGCGGGTTCGGGCACCTGGAACTCGAGCAGATACCGGTTGGGATAGCGAAAGACCTGGAAGCGCTCGATCTTGTCGACCCAGCGGTACATGCCCGCAAACGGCAACTCGGTCTTGTTGGTCAGGCTGTGCGCATTGGTTTCCTCGACCCGCGTGAGCGAACGCTGGGTGCGCGAGGTGCGCACCGTCTGCTCGACCTTGACCACCGCGCGCGACACGGTCTCGCGCGCCTGGGTGGTGGCGCGGCGCGAACTGTCTTGCTGCGAGTAATCGAGGCTGCCGCCGAGATGGGTGTCGACCTTGGTCGGTCCGTACTGGCCGCTGGTGTCGATCTGCGCTTCGGCGTGCACCGCGAGCTTGATGTCGCGCGAGGACTCGTCCTTGAGTTCGAACCGGTCGGTGCTTTGGGTATCGCGTTCGTTCGAGGTGGTCGACTCGGTGCTGTCGGTGCGGGTGGTTTCGGATTCGTCCAGGCGCACATGCTTGCGCTCCTTGAGTTCGCCGGGCAGCACGTTTTCGATGTGGGCCAGTTCGCCCGCGTCGTACTTGATCCATTCGTGGCGCACCACGAACAGATCGGCGATGCCCTGGCGCGAGACCGCGCGCCCCGGCCCGCCCAGGCGCCGGGCGACGGCGAGCACCTTGTCGGGCAGCACCACCTGCCGCCAACGCAGCGCGTCGAAGATGCGGCGCGGCCGCGAATACCGCACCGGGTTTTCGGCGATGGCTTCGATCAATCCGAAGATCGTCAGGATGCGCGTCAGTTCGGCGCGCAGCGCGGGCGTGACGTCGACGAACAAGGACGCCACCAGCGCGTCGGCCACGATGACGCGCAAGGCCGCGCGCTCTTGCAGCCAATCGCGCAGATGCGCCATGGGCTGGATGCCTTCGTCCACGCCGAGGAATTCGTACAGCTCTTCGAGCTTGGGCTGATTGGCGTGCCGGTTGAGAAAGACGTCGATGTCGGACAGGAAGCCCAGCTTCTCGGTCGGCGGCAGCAAATTGCGCTCGGCGAGTTTGGCGGTGGCGGTGGCGCGCGGATTGACGCTGGCCACGAATTGATTGACGAATTCGCTGGCGCCCTCGGGATAGGCCGCGATGTCCTCGGCAAGTTTGCCGGCGCGGCGTTGCGGTGCGCGTGCGACGCGCAGGGTCATGAGATCCGACATCCTGGTCTCCTTCGGGTGGTGGGCAAGGGCGCGGGTCGCGCGCGATGCATGTGTTTTCGTTTTGGTGATGCGGGTGCCGATTCAATCTATCGGCGCCGGATGCGCGCCGATATACCGCGTTCAGGTGGCCGCGATGTCCCTGCTGGTGAGTAGCAATTGGTACATACCGTCAATGCGGGATGACCGACGCTGGCGGCGCTGCCGACGTGGCAGTCCACCTCCAGGAGTTCATTCATGCAAGCGCTGCGTTTCTTCATCGACACCCACGATCGCGCCAAGAAGACCTTTCCGGATCAACTCTCGCGCGACGACTTCGAAGCATTCTTTGCCCAGTACGAACAGGCTTGTTACGCCGAAGGCGTGGTGCCGCTGCGGGTGCATGTCGGCTACGGCGAAGGTCGCGCTTTTTGCTTCAACATGGCGCCCGACGCCGAGGCCGTGAAGCGCGCGCACGAGCGCGTGGGCCTGCCGTTCGATTCGATCACCGAAGTCACGACCGCGACGCCGGGAGACACCTTCTTTCGTCGGCGCTGAACCATGGGAGCCCCTGTCATGTCGCAACGCGCCGTCTCGATCCTGCCCAACGAATTGCCCGAGGCTTTTCGCCATTTGCGCGAAGACAGCCATGCGCTGCTCGCGCAAGGCCTGGTGAGCAAGCAATGCACGCGTTCGGCGATGGTGCTGCACAAGGGGCAACCGGTATCGGGTGCGTATCTGGTCATGCGCGGGCGCCTGCGGGTGTTTGCGCTCACGCCCGGCGGTACCGAGGCGACCTTGTACTTCATCGATCCCGGTGAGACCTGCGTGCTTGCGCTCAACTGCCTGTTCAACGATCTGTTGTACCCGGCCTGGGTGCAAGCCGAGGAGACCACCGATGTCGCGGTGATCCCGGGCTCGGTCTACCGCAAGCTGTTCGAGACCGAAGCGGCGGTGCAGGACATGACGGTGCACACCTTGTCGACACTGGTGTTTCGGCTCATGGCCGAGCTGGAACTGCTGCACTCCACGCATCACAAGCAGCGCCTGGCCAACTTCATGCTCGTGCATTCGTCATCGGACGGCACGCTGCGCATGACGCAACAACAACTCGCCCAGCACCTGGGCACCACGCGCGAAGTCGTCGCACGGCTGATGCGCGAATTCGTCGAGCGCGAATACGTCCAGACCCAGCGCGGCGCGATCCGCATCCGCGATGTCTTCGGTCTGCGCCGGGTCGTCACGCGCGAGGACGAAGCGCCCGGCGCGCGATCCAAGAAAGGAAAATCATCATGAACGCCATCGGTCCCGACCACTATGCAGTCGGCGCGGCGGTGATCGTCTTTGCCGCATTGGTCATGTATTTGCTCGTGCATTTCGAGCTGGCGCCGCAAAGCGGCTTGCGCGGCCGCGGCGAATGGTGGCTGGCTGCCGGACTCGGCATGGGCGTGGCCGCCTTCATCACCAAGATGCTGGCGCTGGTCGTCATGACCATCGCCCCCGGGTTCGCGATCACGCCCTTGCTGGCCGGCGCGCGCGAGGTCGTCGACCGATCGTTCACGATCGTGCCCGATCAACAGAATCTCGAAGGCCCGGGGCTGCACACCCGCTGGCAGGCGTTGCCGCTGCAGGCGCCGGTGCCGGCCGACAATCCGATGACGCCGGCCAAGATCGCCTTGGGTGAACGCTTGTTCCACGACCGTGCGCTGTCGATCAACGGCGAGGTCGCCTGCGCGTCGTGCCACGACGTGCGCACCGGCGCCGGCGACGATGCGCGGCGCACCTCGCTGGGCATCGAAGGCAAGGTCGGCGCACGCAATGCGCCCACGGTCTTCAATGCCGCCTTTCAGTCGGTGCTGTTCTGGGATGGGCGTGCGGCTTCGCTCGAAGAACAAGCCAAAGGGCCGCTCGTCAATCCGCTCGAGATGGGCATGCCCGACCTGGCCTTGGTCGAGCAGCGCGTGCGCGCCGATGCAAGCTATCGCGGCGACTTTGCGCGCGCCTTCGATGGCGATGCCACCGTCACCATCGATCGGGTCGCCGCGGCGATCGCGAGTTACGAGCGCACCCTGATCACTTCCGACACGCCGTATGACCGCTTCGTGCGCGGCGATCAGTCCGCGCTGGATGCCGCGCAACTGCGCGGCATGGCCTTGTTCGACTCGATCGGCTGCACCGGATGCCATGCGGGGCCCAACTTCAGCGGCGCCGGCACCCTCGAGACCGCGGCGCTCTGGCGCTTGTTTCCGGCCAACCCGACCGCCTATGACGCGCGCTTTGCGCTGACCGCCGATCTCGGCCGTGCCGCGCGCGGCGCCACCCGCGGTGTCTGGCGCATTCCGTCCTTGCGCAACATTGCGCTGACCGCGCCCTATATGCACAACGGCAGTGTCGACAAGCTCGAAGATGCGGTGCGCATCATGGCTGCGGCCCAACTCGGGCGGACGGTCGATGGCGCCGGCACGGGCGCTCGCACCGCGGTGTGGTCCACCAGCGATGGGCGCGCGGCCATCCTGGAGCGCAACGCGCTCAGCGATGCCGATGTGGCCGACATCGTCGCCTTCTTGCAGGCGCTGACCAGCGATCGCCTGCGGATCGCCATGGCGGCCAAGCCTGCGCGCAAGGCCTAGTCGATGGGTTTCGAGGCGGGCGCGCTTGCATCGCAGGCGCGTCCGCGCGGCGCATAACGCCCGGGCGCGATCAGATCGCGCGGATCGAGCGCCGATTTGAGCGCGCCGACGACTTCCCAATACGTGCCCGGATGTTCGGTCAGCCAGCGCATCTGGTCGATGCCGACGCGGTAGGGCAGGCAGCCCAAGGCCTTGCCGGCTTCCAGCAAGGCGTCGAAGCACGCATGGGCGGCGCGGGTCTGGTCCGGCGAATCGAGATCGAAGACCAGCGGCACGGTGCTGTCGAACACACGGTCGGACAACGAAGTCAGCGTGATCAAGGGTTCGATGCCGAATTGCGGCGTGATGCGGTGAACCATCGCGACGAATTCGGCGGCCACCGTGCCCGACATCGGCACCAGCGGCGCATACCAGATCAGGCCGCAGCGATCCTGGGCCGGATCGGCCGGCGTGCCGTCGCGGGGCATCGGGCGGCCGCTGCGCCAATAGGCCAGGGGCATGGCGGTCTCGTTGGGCCAGCCGTCGACCAATTGCAAGGTCTTGGCGAGGACACCGACCTTGGTGCGCAGGCCCGCCGGCACCAGCGCCGGAAAACGGCCGGCAAAGCGGTCGAGTCGCGCTGCCGCCTTGGGGCTGAAGAACAAAGGCTCGCCCGCCACGGCGCGCACGGTGCGACGGATGGCGCGCTTGGCGGCCCGCACCACGCCGGGTGTGCCGTAGACCGTGACGAACCCGGTCCACGCCGGCGTGTGCTGCGCGCGCCCCAGCGCCTCGATGGCGGCATCTTCGATCACGCCATCGGCCCCGATGCGCTCGGCCGGGTAGGTAATGGACATCGACAGCACGCGATGGCGGTTCATCAGATTGATGCCGCCGATGATCCCCGGATGCCGGGTCAGGATGCTGCGCACTGCGCCCACCAGTTCGGGCAGACGTGCGGCATCGCGCAGGCCGAAGAAGCCCGCGGCGATCGCTTGTGGGCGGCGCGCAAGCGCGATGCTGATCGAGGTGACGATCGCGCAGCCCGATTGCGCGAACAATCCGTCCACGTAAGGACCGATGCCCCATTTGAACAAGCGGTCGATGCGCTGCGCGCCCATGGTGCTGAGCGCGGATCGATAGGCCCGGCCATCGGCCAGTACCGCCTCGATCGCGGTGACCGCACTGAAGTGGTCGGCATGCGGGGTGACGCCGTAGCCGCGTTCGAGTGCATTGGCCAGCACGCTGCAGCTCGGGCCGGCCCCGGTGACGGGTACCAGATAGTCGTGCCCGCCGTCGCGCAGGAATTGCGCCAGATCGCCCTGGGTCACGCCGGGCTCGATGGTGATCACGCCGAACTCGGCATCGAATGCGAGCACCCGCCGCATCGCGCTCAGGTCGAGCAGCACGCAATCGTCGGTGACCGGATTGGCGCTGCCGTAGCCCCAGTTGTGCCCGGTGCTGAT
Source organism: uncultured Burkholderiaceae bacterium (assembly GCA_964448945.1). Classification (GTDB taxonomy): domain Bacteria; phylum Pseudomonadota; class Gammaproteobacteria; order Burkholderiales; family Burkholderiaceae_E; genus CAXBRX01. Next base: position 5,670 of record CAYUYC010000091.1, on the reverse strand, counting down.
CGGATGCACTGGCACCTGCTCTTCGTGCGCGATGCGCATCGCCGCGATCACCGCGTCGCGGTCGCTCGGGCGCAGTGCCCCCGCGATCCGGCGCGAGGTGCCGGTCGTGCAGCCGGAGTATTTCGTCTGTGCTTGTGCTGGCGGCAATACGGCGGATGCGCCCAGCAGGGCGCGCCAGCGTTCGAAGGCTCGATCCAGATTCACGAAGGTCTTGGCGTGTTCGCGCCGGTGCGTGGTGTGGCCGTCGATGCTGCTCAGGAAGGCAGGCCGGGGCAACCGATTCGCGCACGAAAGCACGCCGGTGTTGTACGCGCGCCGCGCGGGGCGTACGTGCCGGCACTGCATGCGCACGACGTCCAATGCCATGTAAGTGCTATTGCTTCAATGCAATGCCCGCGGGGATGATCGCGGCTTCGCCATCGAGGAGTCCGTGATGAGTGCTACACCGCCGCCGATGAGTCCATACCTGGGCAAGCACATCAGCGACATCTGCCCGTTCAGCATCGGCAAGGACAACAATCAGAACCATTGCGCGCACTTCGTCAGCCACATGATGGGCTACGAGTTCGACGAGACGTGCAAGAACTTCACCTTCGCCGACAAGCAGCGCGAAGAATCGGGCGCCACCTTGCGCGTCGAACGCTTGTTCAACCGCGCGCCGCGCAAAGGCTTGTGGGCCGACCGCCCGGCGATCGCAACGTCGTGCCTGATCTTCGTCACGCTCGACTCCAATGTGCGCGCCGTGGGCGAGCAACTTGCCATGGGCAATCAGCCGCGCAAGCACGTGGGCATCTACGTCGGCGGGCAAGTCTGGAACTACAGCAACACCCAGCGTAAAGTCGTCGCGGACGGCGAGGCCGGCTTCATCAGCAAGTTCCAGGGTGCGTATCGCACGCCGGGGCAGACCGTCGAGTTCTATTACGCGGAGTTCATCTGATGAAGCGCGCGATTCTGGTGGCGGTGTTGCTCGTTGCGGCAAGCGCCCATGCGCAGGATTGGACCGATCCGGTCTGGGGCACGCCGGTGCGCGTCGATCCGGCCAAGCCGCCGACGGGCATGCAGTTGGTGCGCGTGTTGCTCGCGCATCAGGCGCTCCCGCTTGCCGGGACTTCATGCGAGAACACCGCGCTCAAACCCGATACGCGCACGCTCGGCGATCAACTCGCCATCACGCTGGGCTCGGCGCTTGGACAGCCCAAGCATCGCGTGGTGCTCGAAAGCAGTTGCAAGGCCGACCTCTTTGAAGGCCCCGAGGGCGTACGCCTTTCCGGCTGGGCCTGCGATCTGAACGCGATCGATCAGACCACCGGCGGCAAGTTCGTCGCCAATTCGCGTGTGCGCGTCGGACTCACGCAAGACGCCTGGAAGCTGATTCCGGGATCGTTGACCTGCCTGTAAGGCGGCGCATGGATTGACCTCCAATCCGCGGATTGGAGGTAAAAATCATTCGGCAAGACGCTCCAGCGCTTCCAGCGCATCCGCATGCTCGGCGTCGAGCAAGGCGGCCACGCCCGCGGCCGCTTTGCGCACCAGTACACGCGCGGCGGGCGGCAGGCTTTGCGCGGCTTCCAGCGTGCGGCCCGGAAACTGCGCTTCGAGCGCGGCGATGATCACCGCAGCCTGTTCGCGATCCTTGCCCGCCTTGCCCAGATCCTGCCGCCGCGATTGCGACGACAACATCTTGTGCAAGGCAAAGCGCTCGGGGCTCGGTACCCAGACCGGCACCATGCCGACCGGACTTGGCGCCGCACTGCGCAGGCGTTCACCGAGCAGATAGTCGAGATACGGAATCGCCTGGGCATGGGTGTGCAATTCCTTGACCGCGACCACCTTGCCGAGGGCATCGGGCTTGCCCGGCACCAACAGATCCACCAGCAGTTCTCCGGGCACCGGCTGTTTGAACGAACTCGACGGCGTCGACGAGGGCATGCCCGGCACGGGCACGAAGCTCAGGCCGCTTTCATTGAGCAGTGTGAGAAAGTCACGTTGGGCGGGCAGGGTGATGGCCAGCGGCGTCGATCGCGCGACATCGACATCGCGGGTCTGATACGCGGCCGCCTGGATGCCCAGTTCGTTCAGCAAGATGCCGTAAGCGTGCGATCCGACCAGGGTCAGACCGGCCTCGAACAGGCCGGCATTGAACAGCGCCCCGAGTACCGCAGCAGGCTTGCGGTCGATGCGCTGAAAACCGAGCAGGCGCAAACGTCCCGAGGCCTCGACCAGCGATTGCGCCCGGGCGATGTGGTACTGCATGGACTGCACCTGTGCCGCGTCGATGCTGTCGACCGGGCCGATGTAATCGTCGGTCTTGCGCCCGTCGGCGCTGATGTATTGCCGCACCCAGTATTGCCGCCCGCCCTGGGTACGCTGGCGCAATGTGCCGGGCGTGCCGGCAAACACCTGCGGCTGCTCGTGCGCGGCGCGGATCGCGTCCTGGTATTGAATCAGGCTGGCAGGGTGGTGGCGCCGGAACAGTCGCGGCACGATTTACCTCCAATCTGCGGATTGGAGGTAAATGTACAGGAACAACGTCTCAGGAGGGGCGACGAAGGCCTTGATCCGCCTACTTCCCCCACGAATCCTTCATCGTCGCAATCCGATTGAACACCGGCTTGGCCTCGGTCGATTCGACCGCATCGGCGATGAAATAGCCGAAGCGCTCGAATTGGTAGCGCAGGCCGGGGGCGGCGGCGGTGCCGGGTTCGAGGAAGGCGGTGACGACCTTCTTCGAATTCGGATTGAGCGCCTGCAGGTAATCCTTGCCGCCAGCATCGGGTTGCGGGTCGGAGAACAACCGGTCGTACAAGCGCACCTCGGCCGCATGCGCATGCGCGGCGCTGACCCAGGTGATGTTGCCCTTGACCTTGATGCTGTCGGCACCGGGCGTGCCGCTCTTGGTGTCGGGCAGGACTTCGGCCTGTACTTCAATCACCTTGCCGTCGGCGTCCTTGGTGCAGCCCGTGCATTTGACGACATAGCCGTACTTCAGGCGCACGGTGTTGCCAGGGAACAGGCGGAAGAAGCCCTTGGGCGGTTCTTCGACGAAGTCTTCGCGCTCGATCCAGAGTTCGCGCCCGATCGGGAAGCTGCGCCGGCCCATTTCGGGATGATGCGGATGCACCGGGGCGCTGCACTCCTCGACGCGATCGGCTTCCCAGTTGGTGAGCACGAGCTTGATCGGGTCGAGCACCGCGACCGCGCGCGCGGCCTTGGGGTCGAGGTCATCGCGCAGCGCTTGTTCGAGCACGCTGTAATCGATCCAGCCGTCGGCCTTGCTGACGCCGATGCGGTCGGCAAACAACTGGATCGCCTCGGGCGTATAACCGCGCCGACGCAGACCGACGATGGTGGGCATGCGCGGGTCGTCCCAGCCGTCCACATGCTGTTCGGTGACGAGCTGCAGCAGCTTGCGCTTGCTGGTGATGACGTAGGTGAGGTTCAGCCGCGCGAATTCGTATTGATGCGGCAGATCGAACGGGTCGTGCCGGCGTTCTTCGAGCGCATGGGTGAGCAGCGGGCTGAACTGGTTGGCATCGGGGCCGGTCAGCAACGAGAAAAAGGCGGGCAGGTCGGCCAGCACGTCTTCGCGGTTGCGGTCCCAGCGCTCGAACAGAATGCCCAGGTCGCGCTCGGAATAGCTCGCAAACAGTTTGTGCCGGAAGTTGTAGCAATGCAGCGCGAATTCCTTTTGCGCCTCGACGCCTTGCTCCTGGATCGCCTTGACGATCTCGATTGCGTCCTGCCATTGCGGGGTCCGCAGCACCGGCACCAGGCGTTCGACGCACCAGTCGTACAAAGGGCGGTGGTCCTGGAATTCGAGCGTGCAAATGCTGTGGGTGATGTTTTCGAGCGCGTCCGAGACCGCGTGCGCGTAGTCGTACATCGGGTAGATGCACCATTCGTTGCCGGTGCGGTGATGCTCGGCAAAACGGATGCGGTACAAGGCCGGGTCGCGCAGATTCATGTTGGGCGCGGCCATGTCGATCTTGGCGCGCAGGATCATCGAGCCTTCGGCGTGCTTGCCGGCGCGCATTTCGCGGAACAAGGCGAGGCTCTCGGCGGGCGCGCGGCTGCGGTGCGGCGAGTCGATGCCGGCTTCCGTCAAGGTGCCGCGGGTGGCGCGCATTTCCTCGGCGCTTTGCTGGTCGACATAGGCGTGGCCGGTCTCGATCAGGTACTCGGCAAAGCGATAGAGGTAGGGGAAATAGTCGCTCGCGTAGAACAGGTTCTCGTGGTGGCCGGCGGGGCCGTCTTCTTCATAGCCGAAGCCCAGCCAATGCACGGTGTCGAGGATGGTGTCGACGTACTCCTGGTCTTCCTTGACCGGGTTGGTGTCGTCGAAGCGCATGTGGCACTGGCCGCTGTAATCGCGCGCCAGCCCAAAATTCAGGCAGATGCTCTTGGCATGGCCGACGTGCAGATAGCCGTTGGGCTCGGGCGGAAAACGGGTGCGGATCTTCTGGATGTCGATCGGGGCACCGGCATGGTGATTGCCATCGCCCGGGGTACCGACCCAGCGCCGACGCTGAAAGCGGCCGGCACCGAGGTCGTTTTCGATGATGTTGCGCAGAAAATTGGTCAGATGCCCGTCGTTGCGGGGCGTCGCGGGTGTGTCCATGACAATCGATCGTTGGCGTTGTTATCGGTGTCCGCCTGGAGTAGGGCGGCAATCCTGGCGCAGTGTAACGAATGCCCGCGTCAAGCGCCTTGTTGCCCCTGATGTCGCGTGAATGCGCGATGCCACGGTCGATGCGGCGCGTGGACACCCCGGACGAGCGCCCCCTAGACTTGCCCGCGCCGGTATGCACGTTGACTTGCCGCTATCCACGCGAGGGCCGATGGTGAATACACCTCCTGCACCGAACGAACGTCGTGCGCATGCCATGCGACTGTTGGCTGAAGGGGTGCCCACGGCCGAAGTCGCCCGCCGCATCGGCGTGGCGCGCCAGACCATCTCGTCCTGGGCGCGCGAGCATGCGCCCGCGGGTGCTGCGCCGGCGCGCAAACGCGGTCGCCCCGCGGCGCTCGGGGCCGAGCAAAGGCGCCGCCTGCAAGCCTTGTTGTCGACCGGTGCCTCCTTGGCCGGATTTCCGTCCGACCAATGGACCTTGCAGCGGGTGCAGATCGTGGTCGCACGCGAGTTCGGCATCCAATACAGCCTGAGCAATGTTTCATCGCTGCTCAAATCCCTGGGGTTGAGCACCGATCGTTCCGCCGACGATCGCGCGGTGCTGCGGCTGGAGGTTTCCGAGCGCCCGTTGCGCATGAATGGCGCGGGCAAGCCGGCGGAAGCGCTCTACCAGTTGGCCGACCATTTGCCCGATGCAGTGATGCGCTACGACTTGCTGTTTCGGCGCACCTACGTCAATCCGGAATGGGAGGCGATCACCGGCATGCCGGCGGATCTGGTCGTCGGCAAGACGCTCGACGAAGCGCCTTGTCCTCTCGAAAGCGATCGCGGTGCATCGCAACGCGTGTTGCATCAAGTCGTGCGCCGGGTGGCGCAATCGCATCAGGCCGAGTACGTCGATCTGCGCACCACCTTGCCTCCCGACCGTATGGCCGATCTGAACATGCGGGTCTTGCCCGAATTCGATGCCGACGGGCAATGCGTGGCCGTACTGGCGGTCGTGCGCAATGAAAGCACGCCCGCCGAATTGCGCCGGCGCC
>CAYUYC010000090.1:0-12297 GCA_964448945.1 uncultured Burkholderiaceae bacterium | reverse complement strand
ATCGAGCACGGCGACATTGCCGTGTCCGATCCAGCGCAGCATCCACCATGCGCGTGCGGCGAACGCGCCGCCTGCGGCGTCGTAGACCACCACCTGGACGTCATCGCTCACGCCGAGCGCGGCAAAGCGCTGCGCCGCGACTTCACGCGTGGGCAGCGGATGGCGCCCGCCGTTGATCGCGCCGGCACCGCGTACCGCGGAAAGGTCGCGATCGAGATGCGCATAACGGGCGCCCGGGATGTGCGCCTGCGCGTACGCAGCTTCGCCGGCCGTCGGGCGGGCCAGCTCGAACCGGCAATCGAGCACGATCCAGCGCGGGTCATCGAGGTGGGCATGCAGCGTGGCGCAATCGACGAGGGTGGCGAATGTGGTCATGAAGGAGGCGATCGAGGAGTCGGGTAAAAGCGGCGCGGGTTTCATTCGGCGTCGGTGGCGGGCCGGCTTGCGCTGGCGGTCAGCCAGGTCGAGCCGATGCCCGCGACCACCACCAGCAGCATGCCCGCGGCCGCAATGGCGGGCACCCGGTCGTCCCAGATCAGCCAGCCCCAGAATGACGCGAAGAGGATACCCGCGTAGTTGAGGTTGGCCGCGAGCAGGGTCTGGCCAAAACCGTAAGCGCGCGTGAGCGCAAGCTGGGCCATGACCGCCGTGATGCCCACCCCGATGAGGGCGATCAGTTCGCGCGGATGGGGCCACGATGCGCCGGTGAAGGCCATGCCCAGCAGCGCGACGAGCAAGCCGCTGAGCGTGAAGTAGAACACCGTGCGACTGGTGGGCTCGCCGAGTTGGCCGAGTGCGCGCACCGTCATCAGCGCCACTGCGGCCAGCACGCCCGAGCCCAGGGCCATCAGCGCCCAGAGCAACTGATCGCGTTCGAAGGTCGGCCGCAGCACGAGGACGATGCCGACGAAGCCCATGGCGAGGGCCGCCAGCATCGGGCCTTGGCGCACCCCGCCGAGCGTGAACTGCTGGCCGCGCCAGGCCGCGCCGACGAACAGCCCCAGGCCGATGAACAAGGACGAGGTGTAGTTCAGCGTCATCGAGGTGGCGATCGGCAGATGCGCCATCGATGCGAACCAGAACACCACCGCCATCGTTCCCGAAAGATTGCGCACGGTGTGCGCCGACCAGTACTTGGTCGCCAGGCCGGCGCGCAATCCGCCCGGCATGCTGCGGATGAGCGGTACCAGCACGATCAGACCGATGAACGATCGCCAGCCCAGGATTTCCCAGGCGCTGTGGTCGGTCGAGGCGTATTTGACGAGTGCGCCCATCGCCGAGAACAAGAACGCGGCGACGAGCATCCAGAGCGATTGCATCGCGCGATTCTAAGCGGCCGCGTGGTGCGGCCTGGTCGGCCCAAAAGAAAACGGCCCCGGGGTGAGCCGAGGCCGTTGGTTCAAGGCGCGGCGCCGAGGCGGCGCGCTGCTGCGTGCGATGCGGCTCAGGCCGGGCGGCCCAATTCGCGGCGCAGATACTCGTGGAAGTGCTGCATCCCATCTTCGAACGGCGAATGGTAGGGACCGATTTCGTTGGTCGCCCGCGCATGCAATTGCTGGCGGCCGCGGTCCATGCGTTCACCGATCTCGTCGTCTTCGATCGCGGTTTCCATGTACGCGGCTTGTTGCGCGGCCATGAAGTCGGGCTCGAAATCGACGATTTCTTCGGGGTAGTAGAACTCGACCACATTCATGGTCTTGGTCATCGAGATCGGATGCACGGTCGAGACCGTGATCACGCCCGGATACCACTCGAGCATGATGTTCGGGTAGTAGGTCAGCCAGACCGCACCGAACTCGGGCAAGGACTTCCCGCCGTCGAAATACTTGCGGCATTGCTCGGTCCATTTTTCATAGACCGGCGAGCCCGTGGTGTTCAGATGGTCGAGGATGCCGACCGTCTGCACCGAGTAGTTCTCGCCGAACTCCCAGGCCAGGTTGCCGCAATTGACGAATTTGCCCAGACCCGGATGGAAGGGCACGACGTGGTAATCCTCGAGATAAACCTCGATGAAGGTGCGCCAGCTGTAATTGCACGGATGCATTTCGACATGGCCGAGCTTGTAGCCGGTGAAATCGAAATACTTGGCGAACTTCGAGTTGCCGAGGTCCTTGAGGATGTCGCGGCCGTTGTCTTCGAACAGCAGGCCGTTCCACGATTTGAGCGGGAACTTCTGCAGATTCAGGCAGGGCGATTGCTCGAAATGCGGTGCGCCGAGCAGTTCGCCCTTGAGATCGTAAGTCCAGCGGTGCAACGGACAAACGATGTTGTCGGTCTTGCCGCGGCCGTCGAGCATGATGGCCTGGCGATGGCGGCAGATGTTGCTGACCAGTTCGATGCCGTCTTCATTGCGCACGAGGGCGCGGCCGCTGTCTTCCTGCGGCAAGGCGTAATAGTCGCCGACCTCGGGCACCATGAGTTCATGCCCGACATAACGGGGACCGTTGAGGAACAAAGTTTGCAGCTCCTGGCGATGGAGCTGTTCGTCGAAATACCACTCGATCGGAAGCTGGCTTGTCGGCCGAGCGACCTGGAGTCGGCTGCCAATATCTGACATGCCCCAACCCTTTCATCAGAATTGAGTGACCCAAGCCCCCGTAACTGCAGGTGTGAGGAACCCTTGCGGTTCCCGCGACGATGCAACCAAACAGGGCATACCCCGGCTGGCTGGCGACTCGATCCTCCTTTCGCTGCCCGGCCAATTTGAAGAGCCGCGAGTCTACCCAATAACGCACCGAAATCCCTGATTTGTCGGGTTATTTTCTGTGCCCGATCAAGTTTTTCCCGGCGCTGCGGCCATGCATTCTTCCGGCGCGGAGGATCGATGTCCCGGGCGGCTAAAATCGCGGCTTCGTGCGCACGGGCGCGCGACTTGCGAGCGACCCATCATGACCAAGCGCCAGACCGCCAGCAGCACCGCACCTTCGTTCGAAGACGCGCTGGCCGAACTCGAAAAACTCGTCGCGGCGATGGAAGGGCAGAACCTCGCGCTCGACCAATCGGTGGCGGCCTATCAACGCGGGTCGGAGTTGATCCGGATTTGTCAGCAGCATCTCGAGAGCGCACGCGAGAAGCTCCAGATCCTCGACGGCGGTCAGCCCGATACGGCGACGCTCAAGCCACTGGATTTGTCGCGTTGAGTTCATCTTCGAATGCATCGGGCATGGCCAAGGATTTCGACGCCTGGGTCAAGCAGTGCGCCGCTCGCACCGAGCGCGCGCTCGACGTCGCATTGCCGGACGCGACCCTTGCGCCCGCCACCTTGCACACCGCGATGCGTTACGCGGTGCTGGGCGGCGGCAAGCGGGTGCGTCCTTTGCTCGTCCATGCGGCCGGCGCAGCCTTCGATGCGGCCGAGGACGGCCTCGATCGCGCGGCGGTGGCCGTTGAGCTGATCCACGCCTATTCGCTCGTGCATGACGACATGCCCGAGATGGACAACGATGCCCTGCGCCGCGGCCGGCCCACGGTGCATGTCGCCTTCGATCAAGCGACCGCCTTGCTGGTCGGGGATGCATTGCAAACCCTGGCCTTCGACGTGGTTACCGCGCCGGGCACTGCTGCGGCCTGCGCGATGGCGCATGAACTCGCGCGCGCTTCCGGGTCGCAAGGCATGGCTGGCGGGCAGGCGATCGATCTGGCCAACGTGGGGCGCACGATCGAGCGCTCGGCGCTCGAGCACATGCATCGCCTCAAGACCGGTGCGCTCTTGCGCTGCGCGGTGCGTCTGGGTGCGCTCGCCGGGCGCGTGCCTTCGGATACCGAGCGCAATGCGCTCGATGAGTACGCCCAGGCGATCGGCTTGGCGTTCCAGGTGGTGGATGATATTTTGGACGCGGAGGGCGATACTGCCACCCTCGGCAAGACCGCAGGCAAGGATGCGGCGGCCGACAAGCCGACCTATGTTTCGATGCTCGGTCTCGAGGCCTCCAAGAAGCTCGCCGAGCAATTGCGGCTGCAGGCGCAAGCGGCGCTGCTGGCCATCGACGGCGCGACCGCGCGCTTGCAGGACATCGCAGACTTCATCGTGCTGCGCAAGAGTTGAACATGCCCGAGTTGTTGAAGACCATCGATAGCCCCGCCGATCTGCGCCGTCTCGAACGCGCGCAGCTCAAACCCTTGGCCGATGAATTGCGCGGTTTCATCGTCGACGCGGTTTCCAAGACCGGCGGGCATCTGTCGTCCAACCTGGGCACGGTCGAACTCACGCTCGCGCTGCATTACGTCTTCGATACCCCGGCCGATCGCATCGTCTGGGACGTCGGGCATCAGACCTATCCGCACAAGATCCTCACCGGCCGGCGCGAGGGCATGGCCAAGCTGCGCCAGTTCGGCGGCATCTCGGGCTTTCCGCGCCGGGTCGAAAGCGAGTACGACACCTTCGGCACCGCGCATTCGAGCACCAGCATCAGCGCCGCGCTCGGCATGGCCGTGGCCGCCGCACGCAGCAAGGATGCGGCGCAGGCCAAGCGTTCGCACATCGCGGTCATCGGCGACGGTGCGATGTCGGCCGGCATGGCCTTCGAGGCGCTCAACAATGCCGGGGTGATGAACGACATCAACCTGCTCGTGATCCTCAACGACAACGAGATGTCGATCAGTCCGCCGGTGGGCGCTTTGCATCGCTATCTCACGCGGCTGATGAGCGGGCGCTTCTATGCCGCCGCGCGCCAGGCCGCCGACATGCTGCTCAAGCCGGTCCCGCCCTTGCGCGAATTCGCCAAGCGCTTCGAGGAACACACCAAGGGCATGCTCGGGCCGGGCACGATCTTTGAAGAATTGGGCTTCAATTACCTGGGCCCGATCGACGGGCACGACCTCGATACGCTGGTGCCGACGCTGCGCAATCTCAAGGCGCGCGGCGGTCTGCAGTTCCTGCATGTGGTCACGCGCAAGGGCGCGGGCTACAAGTTGGCCGAGGCCGATCCGGTGCTCTATCACGGCCCCGGCAAGTTCGATCCGGCCAAGGGCATCGTCAAATCCACCGCGCCGGCCAAGCCGACCTACACCCAGGTCTTCGGCGATTGGCTGTGCGACATGGCCGCGAAGGACGCGCGCCTGGTCGGCATCACGCCCGCGATGCGCGAAGGTTCGGGCATGGTCCGCTTCGAGCAGCAATATCCCGACCGGTATTTCGACGTGGGCATTGCCGAGCAGCATGCGGTCACCTTCGCCGCCGGCATGGCTTGCGAAGGCTTCAAGCCGGTGGTCGCGATCTACAGCACCTTCTTGCAGCGCGGCTACGACCAGCTCATCCATGACGTGGCGCTGCAGAACCTCGACGTCACGTTTGCCCTCGACCGCGCCGGCCTCGTCGGCGCCGATGGCGCGACGCATGCGGGCAATTACGACATCGCTTATCTGCGCTGCATTCCCAACATGGTCGTCATGGCCGCCTCCGACGAAAACGAATGTCGGCAGATGCTGGTCACCGCATTCGAGCATCGCGGGCCGGCGGCGGTGCGCTATCCGCGCGGGTCGGGAATCGGCACCGCGTTGCAGCCCGAACTCGTCGGCGTGCCCTTCGGCAAGGGGGAAGTGCGTCGGCGCGGCCAAAAGATCGCGCTGCTCGCCTTCGGCACCATGGTGGCGCCCGCGCTCGACGCGGGGCAGACCCTGGATGCGACGGTGGTCAACATGCGGTTCATCAAGCCGCTCGATGCCGCGCTGGTGCTCGAACTGGCGGCCAGCCACGACGCATTGGTCACCATCGAAGAAGGCGCGCTGATGGGCGGCGCCGGCAGCGCGGTGGCCGAGGCGCTCAATTCCGCAGGGGTCGTGCGGCCTTTGTTGCAATTGGGATTGCCGGACCAATTTATCGACCACGGCGATCCCGCCGTACTGCTGGCCATGTGCGGACTGGACGCGGCCGGCATCGTCAATTCGGTCCGCAGTCGTTACGGATCACTGCTGGGCCGCAACGAATCCCCCAAGCTGGTGGTCAATCACTGAGATGAACACGCGAGAACCGAACTTCATGGTGGCCCCCATCGCCGACGTGCAATCGAGCGCCGACACCCGGCGCTTGCCTATCCATCAGGTCGGCATCAAGGGCGTGCGCTATCCGGTGACGGTGGCGACGGCTGCGGGCGAGCAACCTTCGGTGGCCGAATTCACCATGACGGTGGCATTGCCGGCCGAGCAAAAGGGCACCCACATGTCGCGTTTCGTCGCCTTGCTCGAAGAGCACAAGGCGCCGTTGTCGAGCGCGCGTCTGCCGGCGATGCTCGATGTGATGCTGGGCAAGCTCGAAGCCGTGGCCGGGCGCATCGAGATCCGCCTGCCGTATTTCGTCGAGAAGGCCGCGCCGGTGTCGGGCGTCAAGAGCCTGCTCGATTACGAAGTGACTTTTGCGGTCGAACGCGCGCAAGACGCTGCGCGCGCGCAAACCTCGCTCAAGGTCGTGGTGCCGGTGACGAGCCTGTGCCCGTGCTCGAAGGAAATCTCGGATTACGGCGCGCACAACCAGCGTTCGCACGTGACCATCGGCGTGACGCTCGCGACCGAGATGACGCCCGAGCAACTCATCCGCATTGCCGAGGATGCCGCGTCGAGCGAGTTGTACGGCTTGCTCAAGCGCGTCGACGAGAAGTACGTGACCGAAGCGGCCTACGACAATCCCAAGTTCGTCGAGGATCTGGTGCGCGATGTGGTGAGCGTGCTTCAGCACGACCAGCGCGTTGCGCGCTTCGATGTCGAAGTCGAGAACTTCGAGTCCATCCACAACCACTCGGCCTATGCCCGCATCACGGGCGCGGGTGGCGCAGCGGCCTGAAGGCGCGGGTCGCCAAGCGCGGCCCGCATCGCGCTAGAGCCGTGTGGCCTTGGTCCACACATCCTGCGGCGGCGGCAGGATGTCGGCATGCACTGCGGCCAGAAGCACCAGATCGGACAATTCGGCGCCATTGAGCTTGATCGCCTTGGCCTGATGGCCTTCGGCCATCGTGATCTGGCTCAGAAAGCTGTTCATCTCGGGCGAGCCCCACATCAGGCACAACTGCTGCGCCAGCTTGGGATGGAACATCTCCACGGCCGATAGCGGCGACAAGCGCAGCAGCTCTTGCAGACGCAGGGTCTGGATCGGCGGAACCGGGTCGTAAATGCTCGGCTGCAGCGCGTCGAGATCCATGGAAACCGGCGCGGCTCAGTCGCGGAAATTGTTGAACGCGAGCGGCTGCTCGGTGATGTCGCGCTTGAGCAAGGCGATGGCCGATTGCAGATCGTCGCGCTTGGCACCCGCGACGCGCACCGCATCGCCCTGGATGCTGGCCTGCACCTTGAGCTTGCTGTCCTTGATGTGCTTGACGATCTTCTTGGCCAGATCGCTTTCGATGCCTTGCTTGACCTTGATGACCTGCTTGACCTTGTCGCCGCCGATCTTCTCGACCTTGCCCAGATCGAGAAAGCGCACATCGACGCCGCGCTTGGTCATCTTGCCCGTCAGCACATCACGCAATTGGCCGAGCTGAAAATCGCTGTCGGCGTAAGCGGTGAGTTCGCGTTCCTTTTGTTCGACGCGGGCATCGGACCCTTTGAAGTCGAACCGCGTGGAGATTTCTTTGTTGGTCTGATCGAGCGCGTTACGCAACTCGACCATATTGGCTTCGGAGACGATGTCGAACGAGGGCATGGTACGGAGGATTTGGCGTAGTGGCTGCAAAGAGCGCGTCCATTCTAGTCGCGCGCCGCCCGGGGCGAAAGCGCCGCGTCTCTATAATCGGCCGATGCAATTGCGCCAACACGTCGATCTCGCCCCGTTCAACACCTTCGGCATTCATGCATACGCGGCCAGTTTTGCCGAGGTGCGATCGATCGCCGATCTCGAAGCCGCACGCATGCTCGGCCGGCCGATCGAAGTGCTCGGCGGCGGCAGCAACATCGTGCTCACCGGCGATGTCGATGCGCTGGTGCTGCATATGGCGATCGCGGGCCAGCAGATCGAACGCACCACCGACACCCATGTGTATGTGCGCGCGGGGGCGGGCGAGTCCTGGCACGAGTTCGTGCGTTGGACCATCGACCAGGGCCTGGGCGGACTCGAGAACCTGAGCCTGATTCCGGGCACGGTCGGCGCGGCGCCGGTGCAGAACATCGGCGCTTACGGAGTCGAACTCGATTCGGTGTTCGAGGCGCTCGATGCCTTTGATCTCGAAACCGGCGCGATGCGGACCTTCGATCGCGCGCAGTGCCGGTTTGCCTACCGCGATTCGATCTTCAAGCATGAGGCTGCTGGGCGCTATGTCACGACATCGGTGGTGTTCCGCTTGCCGCGCGATTGGCAACCGCATCTGTCCTACCGCGAATTGGCCGACGAATTGCGTGCGCGCGGCATCGGCGCGCCCACGCCGCGCGAGGTGAGCGATGCGGTCATCGCGATCCGCACCCGCAAGCTGCCCGATTGGCGCGAGATCGGAAACGCGGGCAGTTTCTTCAAGAACCCGGTGGTCGACGCCGACCGGTATGCGGCGCTCAAGGCGGCGCATCCCGACCTGGTGGCGCATGCCCAGACCGACGGTAGTTTCAAGCTGGCAGCCGGTTGGCTCATCGATCGCGCGGGCTGGAAAGGCCGCACGCTGGCAAGTGCCGGCGTGTACGAGAAGCAAGCCCTGGTATTGGTCAATCGCGGCGGCGCGACCGGCGCGGACGTGCTGGCGCTGGCGCAGGCCATTACGCACGACGTCATGTCGCGCTACGGTGTCGCGCTCGAACGCGAGCCCGTGCTGCTGGGGCCGGGGTGAGACACTCTCCCGCGAAAGCGGGAGCCGTGTTGGTGCGATGCCGCGCTGGCTCTGCTACCCTGCACAGGCCTGAATCGACGGACTCGAACCTCTTATGTCTCGGATTGAGCTGAACCGCCGCGAGAAGTACCTGTTGGCCGTCATGGTGGTGTTGCTGTTCCTCATGGTGCTCAGCAACAAGCCCGAACTGGTGGGCGCGACCGGCGCGCTGGCGGCCGCATGGGCCGCACTGGTGATGTTCTTCGTCGCAATCGGCGTGATGATCTTCGTCGATCCGTTCGAGTAAATCCGCGCGCCCGACGGTCAGCCGAAGTGGCAAACGTAGTGCAGGGTTTCGATCGTCTCGATCTCGAAACTCGATTGCCCCGGCACATCGAAATTCTCTCCGCCCGCATATTCGCGCGGCGCACCGCCCGGCAGCGTCACCCGGCAGCGACCCGCCAATAGCTCCATCGTCTCGGGCGCACCGGTATTGAAGGTCAGCTTGGACGGCAGGATCACGCCCAGGGTCTTCTTCGTGCCATCGGCCAGCAGCACGGTATGGCTGACGCACTTGCCGTCGAAGTACACATTGGCTTGCTTGATCACGCTGACGTTGTCGTATTGGGCGCTCATCGAGGCTCCTGTCGGGTCTGGAAATATCGGGCGCGCAATCCTACCCGAAGCGGGTCTGCGGGCGCGGTGCTGGGTAAACCTCCCCATCGCCAGCCGCGCCGGCATGCGTTTACGATGCCGCGCGCAGCAACGACTCGTACAAACCACCAGGGAGGATGACCGACCATGCAACGCCGACATTTCGTTTTCGCCGCGGCCGCAGCCACATTGAGTTCAGCCGCATCTGCACAGCATCAACATGTGCATGACCCTGCCGCCATGGCGCCGGTGGCGCCGCGCAAGTACGACGCGCTGATTGCGCCGTTCCAGACCTGCATCCAGGCGGGCCAAGTGTGCGCCGCGCATTGCAATGTGCTGTTGGGCGAGGGCGACCGCTCGATGGCGGCCTGCCAGCGCACCGTGCTCGATACGCTCGCGGTCTGCCAATCGGTCGCGACTTTGGCCGGATACGGCTCAGCGTTTGCCGGCAGCATGGCCAAGCAGGCCGTTCCGGTGATGCAGGCTTGCGTCGAGGCCTGCAAGCCGCATATCGCGCATCACGCCGAATGCAAGGCGTGCCATGACGCTTGTCTGGCGGCGATCGCCGCTGCGGGCAAGGTCTGATCGAGCATGCGCGCGACCGCGGCGGCGTCTGCCGTAATGCGGTGCGCGCAGGCACGCGATCGGTGGCCAAGCCCCGATCGCGCTCGCCGGTTCAGTCGGCCAATACGGATTCGATGTGCGCCGACTCGATTTCGGTCGTGCCCGTCGGCGTGGTCGTTCGATCGCGCAACGCGAACTCCAATGCGAGCGATACGAAAGGCTGGGCGCGCACCATGGGATCGCGCAAATTGGGCGTCATGGTCGCGACATCGGTCGCGGTCTGCTGTGTTGATCGGTCAATCATGTGCTTCACCTCATCTTCGATGCGCTGGGTCGAATCGCCGCGGCGCAAGGCACACGGCATCGGGGGCGGTCAGACGAGGTGATGCGGCGGACCCGTGGACGCGGGCTTGCATGCAACGACGGGGGGGATGGTTTCGACGCCGGCCTGTTCGGGCGCGATCGATGTCCATGAGCGCGCAAACCGGGCAGCCTCGGTCTCGGGCGGCAATGCGGCCAAGTGGGTGCCGCACCAACAGGCGCCGGCATGAGTCCCGGCGCGATCGTTCTGGTCTTGACCGTCGATGGCTTTGGGCCCGTTGGCGCCGCATATCGCCGTCAGCAGCGTGCCCGCATCGGCACTGAGGAGGGCCAGCATCGGCGCACGACCTGCAAGACCGATGCACGCCGCGAACGCCAGCGTCCAGGCCCAACCGAAGTGCGCCAGCCTCACGCCGTCGCGGCCGCGCGCCATCCATCGTGCAATCGATCGGCGAAGGTTGACCTGGGCGGACATGGCCGGGTTTCGTGCAGCGATCAATGCGCGTGCATTGCCGCGGGCGCCTTGATCAGCCAAGGTACGTCGACTTTGCCGGCGCGCTCGAATTGGAGGGTCAGCATTTGCTTGCTCCGCGCCTTGAGCGGAGCTTTCAGACCAACCAATTGCAGATGCGGGCCGTCCCCGGTGTGCATGGTCAGGGTGGCCCCCGGGGCGATTTCGATGGTCGCCACCTCTTGGGGCTTCGCCGCAGCGGACGGTTCGGTTCGACGCAATACCACGCGCTCGGCCAAGGGGGTGTTGGCACTCAGGATGCGCTCGGTCGTCTGCGACCGGTTCGTCACGCTCAGGTAGACCTCGGCGGTGGTGGCGTCGGGGGCGCCGACCGTCGTGACCGCCACGACGCGCAGATGCTGGACGTCGATCGCGTGATGGTCGTCATGCGCGCCGGCAAGGCTGCACACGAACATTGCGGCGACGGCGAGCAAGGCTTTCATGCGGCGTGTGTTTTGCAAGGTGTGAGCCTCAATGTTCTTCGATCAGACGCCGGACATCGGAACCCATGGCGTCGGTGGTTTCGTTGTCGGGCACTTCGAGGCGCAGATGGCCCGCGGAGTCGAACACAAAGATGGCCGCCGAGCCGCTGTAGGAATCGGCTTGGGTCGCCGCATGCGATGTTGACTGACGGTCGGCCTCGAAGCGTTCGACCATTTGTCGGGTTGCGTTGTCGTCTGATGCGTGCAGGCCGATGAAGGTGTCGTCGAAGTTGCGCACATAGCGATCGAGCGCCACCGGCGATTTCGACGCCAGTGACGCGAAGATGACGGCAATGTGATCGGCGGCGGTGCCCAGGTCGCGGCGCAAGGTGGCTGCGCGGTTGAGCGCCACGGTGCAGTCGTGCACTTCGCAATCCGCAGCGCCGACGATCATGACGACGACCTTGCCGCGAAAGTCGGCCAAGGTATGGGCGATTTCACGATCGTCATGCAAGCGAATGTCCGGCAGCGTCACGGGCGCGAGTTCGTGGCTGAAGAACCCGCCTTCATGCGCCGGGGCCTGATTCATGCGGTCGATGGCGCGCCACGACGCAGCGCACACCAGCAAGAGTGCGATTGCGATGATCCAGGCACGTTGGGGAGTCACGGCGCTACGTAAAGACAGAGTCGACATCCGAAGCCTCGCAAATGGCATGGCCGCAATGGCGGCACATCGACGCGCGATGATGCTGCCGTCGAGACAATGCGATTAAGCGAAAGGCGAGGGCGGACCGGTGGAGGCCGGCTTGCCGAACGGGTAGTTGCGCGCCGGCGCAGGAAGATCGGGCGCGAAGACGGCGTGCGTGTGCGTGGCCTCGAAACGCATCGGCCGATCGGCGTGCAACGCGATCGCGTGGCCGGTGCTCCAGCAAGCGGCGCAATGGGTCTGGTCGAGACCGGGCGTCGATGCCGGCGACTGGTCGGATGTGCCGTTGGAGATCGAGCTGCACGTTGCGGTCGAGAACAGGCCTTCGTCGGCCGCCGTCAACATGAAGGCGGGCGCTTTCGCGGCGATGCACATCGCCGCCGCAAAAGCCATCATCCAGCC
>CAYUYC010000089.1:0-12312 GCA_964448945.1 uncultured Burkholderiaceae bacterium | reverse complement strand
TGCGGACCGCATCGTGCAGCTCGGTCAGTTCGAGAGCTGACGGTTCAGCGCTGGGTGTCGGTGCGGCGCGCGTCGTTGCGCGGTGCATTGACCCGACGCAAGGTGGCCGAAATCTTCTGACGTGCCTGGATGAATGGCGATTGGCGCGCGTTCTCGGCGAGGTATTCGTCGAGATCGCCGTATTCGCGCTGCAGCCGCGGGACCAGCTTGAGGAAGAGGTCCGTGAGTTGCGGGTCGAACTGATGGCCGCGCATGTAGGCGATTTCTTCGAGTGCACGCGCGATCGGCCAAGCTTCCTTGTAGGGCCGGCGGTGGGTGAGGGCATCGAAGACGTCGGCCAAGGCGGTCAGTCGGGCCGTGAGCGGAATGTTCTCGCCGGCCAGCCCTGCCGGGTAGCCCGTGCCGTCCCACCATTCATGATGATGGCGCGCGATTTCCTCGGCCATTTGCACATGCGGCACATTGCTTTGTGCCAACAACTCGGCGCCCACCGTAGTGTGGGTCTCCATCATCCGCCGCTCTTCGGGATTGAGCCGGTCGGGCTTGAGAAGGATGCCGTCGGGAATACCGATCTTGCCGATGTCGTGCAACCGTGCGGCAAGATCCACCATGAATTGCGTGTGCTCGTCGCAGCCGTGCTCGGCGGCCAGCAAGGCCGCGAGCCGGCCGACGCGATAGGAGTGCAACCCCGTCGAGTCGTCGCGCAGTTCGGCGGTCACGGCAAGGCGTTCGAGCATCTCGACGCGCGAGCGGATGAGTTCTTGTTCGGCCAATTGCCCGCGCAGGATCGCTTCGCGCCGTTCGAGGACGATGGTCGAGGCGGAATTTTCTTCCGCTTCGCGATCGAGTTTTTCGAGGTGCAAGCGGTGATGCAGCAGCACGTTCTCCTGCTGTGACTTGCGTGTGTGCAAGAGCAATTCGCGCAAGTACGACAAGGCCTTTTCAGGGCTGCCGGCGAGTTCGTGTGCGCGCACCAGGGCAACCAGCGCCTCACGCAGATTGCTCTTGAGCGCGCGGGCCTTTTCGAGTGCACGCGTCAGGCGTGAAATCCCCACGTCGAGCATACCGGCGTGCACTTCATACAGACCCTCGGCAAGCGATGCGGCCAATTCGGCGCGCTCCGAGCGCGACGCCGCGGCGTACTGCTTGGCGAACTCGCAGCGCTCCTTCGCACGTTCGAGACTGTCGACCTGGAGCAGCAACTGCGCGTAGATGTTTTCGCGATTCACGCGCAACAACATCTCCGTCGCGTCTTTCGGTTCGGCATTGCCTTCGACCGATTGCTTGGCGGCGCGCAATCCTTTGCGCAGATCCTCGAGATGCAGACAGGCCAACGCGAGGTTCGACAAGGCGATCTCGCGATAGGTTTGTACGGCGGCATGTTCGTCGGCCAATGCGAGACAACGCTCGAAGCACTCGATGGCGTCCTGGTACTGGCCCGCCAGGATGAAGGCGTTGCCGATATTGATGAGCGCCGAACATTCACCCACCGGATCGGCGAGATCGATGGCAAGACCCAGTGCCTCGGAATAACTCTCGATCGCGATTGGGATATTCCCTGCATCGGCTTGGAGAATGCCCTGGGTGTTGAGCGCACGACGCAGCAATCCGCGATCGGGCAAACGGCGCGCGTGATCGACGGCGATGCGGCAGGCTTCGATACCGGCAAGCGACTGGCCGACCACATAGTGGTATTGCGCGATGTCCAGCAGAACCTGCGACAGGAGGGGGTCGGCTAGCTTGGTGCCGATCAGCGCGAAAACGTCCTGACAGTCTTTGAAGAAGGTCGGCGTGGACGCATTGGGCGCGGCCAAATGCCCGCGAACCTCGCGGGCGAGGTCCTGGAGTGGGGCTGCACGATCAGGCAAGGGCTCGCCCTTTGAGCGCTGATGTAGTGCAACCAAGCGGTCGAGTAGGGCATGCATATCGGAAACTCGCCTATTGCGAACGCGAGCAATACTAGCTAATACTCGATTCCGATGTGATGCATTTCACAGGTTTTTTGATTTGAGCTATGGAAGGAGTCGCACATGGAACAGTTCGTTAAGGATGTCACGTCGGTCGTTGCTCAAGCGCAGCGTTCTGAGTCTGTGGAACAAGCGCACGTTCAATCGGCTCCGGTAGTCGAACTCCGAGCGCTGGATCTCAGCCTCGTCGGCGGTGGCCTCGTCAGCCCCTGCTTCGCCTGATTCGCGACACGCGTCGCGCCCGCTTCTTCTCTATCTCATTCAGGAGTCTGCAATGAACATCGTTTTCGAAACCGAAGTGAAGGAAGTCGTCGCCGTCGAGCGTACCGCCAACGAAGCGCAAGGCGCCGTGGTGGTCGAAATGGACGCGCTGGATCTGAGCCTCGTCGGTGGCGGTCTGGTCAGCCCCTGCTTCGCCTGAGCCCCCGGCGTCTTCAACACCACCTTCTTCTCATCCGAACTGGAGCCTCTGCACATGAACGCCATCGTTGAATTCGAAGTGAACGAAGTCACCGTCGACAACACCGCTGCGCAATCCGCACCCGCCATCGTCGAAATCGACGTGCTCGATCTGAACATGGTGGGCGGCGGGCTGGTCAGCCCCTGCTTCGCCTGAAGCGCAGTACCGCGTCCGACACGACATCAACCGCACTCGCTATCCAATACCTCCTGGGGCCACTACACATGAACGCCATCATCGAAACCCAAGTCAATGAAGTCGTCGACACCGCTGCCGTCGAATCGAATGCCATCGTCGAACTGGACTTTGCCGATCTGACCCAAGTGGGCGGCGGCTTGGTCAGCCCCTGCTTTGCCTGAGCGTCTGCGCTAACGCACCCATTGCAGGGCTTCGTGACGGTCGAGCCACTGGGCTTCGACCGTCTCCAGTTCTTGTTGTAGTTCGGACTGACGGCGCATGACCTCCGCCAGTTCGGCTTTGCGATCCGGGGCATAGATCGATTCGTCGCCGAGACGCGCGTCGATTGAAGCCTTCTCGGTGGTCAGTGCATCGAGCCTGACTTCCAGCTTCGCAATCTCGCGTTCGATGGGCTTGCGCAGGCCGGCAAGCCGTTGGCGCTCCGCCGCTTCTTCCTTGCGCTGCGATTTGCGGCTGCCGGCGGCATCGCCGTTCGCACTTGCATCGCCACTGCGGCGCGCGGCACTGCGCTCCAGCAACCAATCCCGGTAATCGTCCAGATCGCCGTCGTATTCCGACACCCGAGCGTCGGCGACCAGATGAAACTCATCGGTCGTCGATCGCAACAAATGGCGATCGTGCGACACCACCAGCAGGGTGCCCTCGAATTGCGCGAGCGCCATCGTGAGCGCATGGCGCGTTTCGAGGTCGAGGTGGTTGGTCGGTTCGTCCAGCAGTAGCAGGTTGGGCCGCGTGTACACAATGGTCGCCAAGGCGAGGCGGGCCTTCTCGCCACCCGACAGCGGTGCGATCGGTGCGGTCGCCATCGGGCCGGGAAAGTCGAAACGCCCGAGAAAGTCGCGCAACTCCTGCTCGCGCGCGGTCGGGTTGATCTCCTTTGCCACGCGCAGCAGATGCTGCAAGGGGGTGTCCTGTCCGCGCAGACGATCCACCTCGTGTTGGGCGAAGTAGCCGATGCGCAGCCCCTTGCCTTGGCGCAGATATCCGCCCAGCGGCGGCAGTTCGCCCACCAGGGTGCGAATCAAGGTCGTCTTGCCTTGACCGTTGGCGCCGAGCAATCCGATGCGCTGACCAGGCACCAGCACTAGGTTCACATGATCGAGTATGGTGTGCTCGCCATATCCGCAGCGCAGATCTTCGACCACGAGCATCGGGTTCGGACTGCTCGGCGGTTCCAGAAAATTGAAGTGCAACGACGCGGCCGCGTGGGCCGGTGCGATGAGCTCCATGCGTTCGAGCGCCTTGACCCGGCTTTGCGCTTGTCGCGCCTTGCTCGCCTTGGCCTTGAAGCGGGTGATGAACGATTGCAGATGCGCGATCTCGGATTGCTGACGCGTATAGGCCGCTTGCTGGACCGCCGCCTGCATTGCGCGTTCGCGTTCGAAGGTCGAGTAATTGCCGCCGTAGCGCTTGATGGTATTGCCGTCGATATGCAAGGTGGTCTGCGCGACCGCATCGAGAAAGTCGCGGTCGTGTGAAATGACCACCAAGGTGCCGGGATAACGCTTGAGCCAGTCTTCGAGCCAGACGATGGCGTCGAGATCGAGGTGATTGGTCGGTTCGTCGAGCAGCAGCAGATCGGACGGCGCCATCAGGGTTTGCGCAAGCGCCAAGCGCATGCGCCAGCCGCCGGAAAAACTGTCGACGCTTTGGCCGAGTTGATGCGCGCCGAAACCCAAGCCCAGCAACAAGGCCTCGGCGCGTGGGCGCGCGGTATACGCATCGTGATCGGCCAATTGCGCATGCAAATGCCCGGCGCGCTCGCCGTCGTGCGCATCCTCGGCCTGGGCGAGCTGGGCTTCGAGCGCGCGCAATGGCACATCGCCATCGATGACGAAATCGGTCGCGGAACGCTCCGAGTGCGGGACATGCTGGGCCACGTGCGCGACGCGCCAGGCGCGCGGAATGTCCGCATCTCCGGTGTCGGGCAGCAGCTCGCCGCGCAACAGCGCAAACAACGAGGTCTTGCCGCTGCCGTTGTCGCCGACCAGCCCGACATGTTCGCCTGGGGCGATCTGGAGGTTGACGCCGGAGAACAGCAGCTTGGCACCGCGCCGCAGCGCGAGGTTTTGAAATCGAATCAAGGCTTGCTCGAATCCGCCAACCGGGACTGCAACATGCTCAGGGCAGTTGATCCTGGGTCAGCATGAAGACCATGTCGTCGCCCGCGGAGGTCGACAACCAGGTCATGTTCATTTCGGGGAAGGCCGCCTCGACCGCTGCGCGTTCGTGTCCGACCTCGACGATCAGCACGCCGCCGCGATTGAGATGCGCGCGCGCCTGGCGAATGATCTTGCGCACGATGTCCATGCCGTCGTCACCGCCGGCCAGTGCGATCCGCGGTTCATGGGTGTACTCGCGCGGTAGCCGGGCCATCGACGCTTCGGGCACATAGGGCGGATTGGCGAGGATCACGTCGTAGCGCGTGCGGCCGAGCTTTTCGGTCAGATCGGACTGGATCAGATGGACCCGGTCCTGCATGCCATAGGCGTCGACATTGTGGCGCGCGACCGCCAATGCATCCGCCGAGATATCGACGGCGTCGACCATCGCATTCTGGAACACATCGGCCGCGATGATCGCGAGGCAGCCCGAGCCGGTGCACAGTTCGAGCACATGGGTCACCGCGGAGGCTTCCGGCACCCAGGGCGAAAGCTGATCGCGCAACAACTCGGCGATGTAGCTGCGCGGCACGATCACGCGCTGGTCGACATAGAAGCGGTAATCGCCCAACCACGCTTCATTGGTCAGATAGGCCGCCGGCACGCGCAACTCGACACGGCGCTCGATGATGTGCAAGACGGTGTTGATCTCGGAAGTCAGCAAGCGCGCATCGAGAAACGGATCGAGGGTGTCGAGCGGCAGGTGCAGGGTGTGCAACACCAGATAGGCGGCCTCGTCGTAGGCATTGGTACTGCCATGACCGTACGACACGCGTGCGGTGGTGAAGCGCGAGACGGCATAGCGCAGCACATCGCGCACGGTCTGCAACTGGGTTTGGGCTTCCTTGAGCATGGGCGGTACGCCTTGGGCGGGGTCAGTCGGCGAGCAGCGCTTCGAGCGTGCGGCGGTAGATGTTCTTCAATGGTTCGATGCTGGCGAGGTCGACGTGTTCATCGACCTTGTGGATGCTGGCGTTGATCGGCCCGAACTCGACGACCTGCGCGCAGATGCGCGAGATGAAGCGGCCGTCGGAGGTGCCGCCGCTCGTCGAAAGCTCGGTCTTGACGCCGACCTCGGCCTGGATCGCATCGGCCAGCGATTGCGACAGACGTCCACGCGGCGTCAGGAACGGCAGGCCGCCCAGCGTCCAGTCGATGTGATAGTCGAGCCCATGACGATCGAGCAGCGCGCGCACGCGCTCTTGCAGACCTTCGGGCGTGCTTTCGGTGCTGTAGCGAAAATTGAACTCGAGCACGCAATCACCGGGGATGACGTTGGTGGCCCCGGTGCCCGCGTGGATGTTGCTGATCTGAAAGCTCGTCGGCGGAAAGAAGGCGTTGCCGGCATCCCAGGTCTGGGCCGCGAGTTCCGCGATCGCCGGTGCCGCCAGATGAATCGGATTGCGCGCGAGCTGCGGATAGGCGACATGGCCTTGCACGCCGCGGACCACGAGGCGGCCCGAGAGCGAGCCGCGCCGGCCGTTCTTGATCGTGTCGCCGAGCACGGCGGTCGATGTCGGCTCGCCGACGATGCAATAGTCGAGCGCTTCACCGCGCGCCGCGAGCGCATCGCATACCAGCACCGTGCCGTGGGTCGACGGGCCTTCCTCGTCCGAGGTGATGAGCACCGCGATCGAACCCGGATGCTCGGGGTGCGCCGCGACGAATTCTTCGATGGCGACCACAAACGCGGCCAGCGAGGTCTTCATGTCGGCCGCGCCGCGGCCATACAACTTGCCTTCGCGCCGGGTCGGTACGAAAGGATCGGAAGTCCAGAGTTCGCGCGGGCCGGTCGGCACCACATCGGTATGGCCGGCAAACACCATCAAGGGCCGGACCCCACCGCGCCGTGCCCACAGATTGGTCACGCCTTGCGCCTCAAAGCGTTCGCACACGAAGCCGATGCGTTCGAGCCGCTCGGCGATCAGATCCTGGCAGCCGTCGTCTGCGGGCGTGAGCGATCGGCGCGCAATCAGCGCCTCGGCCAGCGCCTGGGTGGAAAGGTGGGGTTCAGCCATGCTCGACATCATCGGCGCGCGAAGGCGCTCGTATAAACGGCGGGATCGAAACCAACGAGCACCGTGTGGTCGCCATGTTCGATCACCGGTCGCCGGATCACGGTGACATGCGCCTGCATGAGCGCGATCGCACCGGCGTCGTCCGTCACACGCTCGCGCACCGCCGCGTCGAGGCCGCGCCAGGTGGTGCCCTTGCGATTGATCAGCGTAGCGGCCCCCACCGCATCGACCCAGCGCGCGATGCGCTCAGGCTCGAGGCCTTGCTTGCGCACGTCGTGAAAGGTGTAGGCGTGTTGATGCGCATCGAGCCACGCACGGGCTTTGCGCACCTGATCGCAGTTGGGGATGCCGTAAAGAACGATGCCGGTCATCAGACGTCGAGCGTGAATTCCTTGAACGACGGCCCGTCGGATTGCTCGGGCAGGATGCGTTCTTCCTTGCGCGGTTCCGGTGCCTCGGGACGCCCCTGGTTGTTGATCAGCCAGAGCAGATTGGTGGCCGAGTCGGCGGCGGCAACGGCTTCTTCCTGGGTGATGTAGTCGTCCTGGATCAGCTTGTACAAGCTTTGTTCGAACGAGACCGAGCCTTGCGCGAGGCTCTTTTCCATCGCCTCCTTGATCTCGTCGATCTTGCCGCCCTGGATCAGGTCGGCCACATAGCGCGTATTGACCAGCACCTCGCACGCCGGAATGCGTCCACCCTTGCGCGCCTTGAGCAGGCGTTGCGAAACGATGGCCTTGATGCAGGTCGACAAGTCGGCGAGCAGCGCGGGGCGATTCTCGAGCGGGTAGAAGCTGATCACGCGGTTGAGCGCGTGGTAGGCATTGTTGGCGTGCAGGGTCGCCAGCACCAATTGGCCTGATTGCCCATAGGCCAGGGCGGCGGTCATCGTGTCCTTGTCGCGGATTTCGCCGATCAGGATGGTGTCGGGCGCTTGGCGCAAGGCGTTCTTGAGCGCGATCTGCAGCGACTTGGCGTCGGTCCCGATCTCACGCTGGTTGACGATGGACTTCTTGCTCTTGAACAGGAACTCGATCGGATCTTCGAGCGTCAGGATGTGGCCCGAGCGTTGTTCGTTGCGGTAGTCGAGCATCGCCGCGAGCGAGGTCGATTTGCCCGAGCCGGTCGCGCCCACCATCAGGATCAGCCCGCGTCGCTCCATCACCAGATCCGCCAGGACTGGCGGGAGATTCAGGGTTTCGAGCGCGGGAATGTCGTAGGGGATGTAGCGGATGACCACGCCGGTGGTGCCGCGCTGTTTGAACGCCGAGATCCGGAAACTGCCCACGCCCGACACCGGGTAGCCGATGTTGAGTTCGCAGGTGTCCTCGAACTGCTGCATCTGCCGCTCGTTGAGGATTTCGGCAAGCAGGCTCTGGATGCCGGCGCCGTCCATGATCTGTTGATTGATCGGAACGGTGACGCCGCTGATCTTGATGTTGATCGGCGAGCCGACCGACAAGAAGATGTCGGAGGCCTTCTTGTCGGCCATCAACTGGAACAAACGATCCATCGCCATGCCTGCTCTCCCTTGAACACGAGCGGCGCGTATCAGGCGCGCAGCAACTCGTTGATGCTGGTCTTGGAACGCGTCTGGGCATCGACGCGCTTGACGATCACCGCGCAGTACAGGTTGCACGTGCCATCGCTCGAAGGCAAGCTGCCCGCCACCACGACCGAGCCCGCCGGCACGCGGCCATAAGTGATCTCGCCGGTGGTGCGATCGAAGATCTTGGTGCTCTGGCTGATGAATACGCCCATCGAGATCACGGAATTCTCTTCGATCACCACGCCCTCGACGACTTCCGAGCGCGCGCCGATGAAGCAGTTGTCTTCGATGATGGTGGGGCCGGCTTGCAGCGGTTCGAGCACGCCGCCGATCCCCACGCCGCCCGACAAATGCACGTTCTTGCCGATCTGTGCGCACGAACCGACCGTGGCCCAGGTATCGACCATCGTGCCTTCGTCGACATAGGCGCCGATGTTCACGTACGAGGGCATCAGGACCACGTTGCGGGCCTGGAAGCTGCCGTAGCGCGCCACCGCGGGCGGCACCACGCGCACACCGGCGCGTTCAAAGTCGGTCGTGGTCCAGCGCGCGAACTTGGTCGGCACCTTGTCGTAAAACTGCAATGCCGCGGCGCCGTGCATGCCCGCGGCCGCCAGCGGCGCGTTTTCGTTGAGCCGAAAACTCAACAGCACCGCCTTCTTGATCCATTGATGCGTCACCCAGGCGCCGTCGATCTTCTCTGCCACGCGCAAGCGACCTTGGTCGAGTTGTTCAAGCACATGCTGGACGGCTTCGCCCACGCGCGCCGGAGCGCTGCGCGGCGCGAGGTTGGCGCGGTCTTCCCACGCGGCGTCGATGATCGATTGGAGTTCGCTGGTCATAAATCGGGGATCTGAATGTTCAAGAGGACGGCCGGCCGGATGACCGCAAGCGATCGATTATAAGAGGAGGGCGGCCGCAACGCTGCGCTGCGGCAGCCTTCAACGCACGAGGAAGTTGGCCGACATGCGCAGCAGGTTCTCGGCGTCTTCCACGCCCAGCGGCCGCGAGAACAAATAGCCTTGCGCGATATCGGCACCGAGTTCCTTCAAGGTCATCATGTCTTCGCGCGTCTCGACGCCTTCGGCCACGCTGGTGATACCCAGCGCGCGCGACATCGCGACCACCAGGCGGGCGATCTCGGCGCTTTCCTTCTTGTGGGCGATGTTGTGGACGAACGCGCGATCGATCTTGATCACATCGATCGGCAGGCGTTGCAGATGCGACAAGGACGAATAGCCGGTGCCGAAGTCGTCGAGGGCGATGCGCAGGCCCAGGCGCTTGAGTTGCGCCAGGATCTCCATCGTGTGCTGCGGATTCGACATCGCCGTGGTTTCGGTGATCTCGAGTTCGAGCGCGTTCGGGTAGATGCCCGAACGATCGACGATCTCGCGCGCGACATCGAGGAAGGCGTCCTGGAACAACTGCCGCATCGACACATTCACCGCCAGGATGAGGTCGTCGTGCGCCGGAAATTCCTGCTGCCAGCGCCGTAGCTGGTTGCAAGCGGTCTGCAGCGCCCAGCGTCCGATCGCGAGAATCAGGCCGGTTTCCTCGGCCAGCGGAATGAAATTGGCCGGCGACATGAAACCGTGATCCTGGCTGTGCCAGCGCAACAAGGCCTCGAAGCCCACCAATTTGCCGTCCGCGAGCGAGACCTTGGGCTGATACATCAAGGTGAACTCGTTGCGCTCGATCGCGAGCCGCAGCGCCTGATCGATGCTCGAGCGCTCGAGCGTCTGACGATGCAGGCTGTCGTCGAACATCGCCACCCGGTTGCGCCCTTGCTCCTTGGCCAGATACATCGCCGCATCGGCATCGCGGATCAGATCGCTCGCCTTGCGGTGGTCGGTGCGCAGGAACGCAATGCCCACGCTCGCATCGACGCGCAACGACACGCCGTGCAATTGCATCGGCACGCGCACCGCATGCAGCACCTCCGATGCGATGCGATAGCCCTCGATCTCGCCGGCGATCGGATAGCAGACGATCACGAACTCGTCGCCGCCGAAGCGCGCGATCCAGTCGCAAGGCCGCAGCCGCGAGCTGATGCCTTGCGCCAAGGTGCGCAGCAAATGGTCGCCGAACTCGTGGCCGTGGATGTCGTTGATCGCCTTGAAGAAATCGAGGTCGACGAAGACCACCGCCAGGCCTTGCCGGTCGCTGCGCGCCTGCTCGATCGCGCGCGTCAGGCGTTCGATCAGCGTGCGGCGATTGGGCAAACCGGTCAGCGCGTCCTGAGCCGCGAGTTCGGCCAGGCGTCGCTCGACTTCCTTGGCTTCGGTCACATCGCGGGTGATGCCCAGCACGCCGGAGATCCGGCCGGCCGAGTCGCGCAGCGGCACCTTGATGGATTCATACCAGCGCGTATCGCCGACGCCGGTCATATGGGTCGACGGCGGGACGAAGACCGTCTCGCCGCGATCGATGGCTTCGCGGTCGGTCTGCGTCGACAGATCCGCCGCTTCGGTGGTGGCGAGGTCGAAGGCGGTCTTGCCGATCAGTTCATCTTCGGAAGCGAGCCCGAAACGATCGAGATTGGCGCGGTTGGACGAGACATATCGGCCCTCGAGATCCTTGACGTACAGGCTCATCGGCACCGCGTCGAACACCGCGCGCAGGATGGCGTGTTCGCGTTCGATGCGCTCGACATCGGCGCGATGCGGTCCGGCATCGATGATCTCGACCGCCGCGAAGTTCATCCCCGGAATGTCGAACAACCCGACCGCGCGCAACTCGACCCAGGGGTCGTCTTCTTGCGGGCGCTCCAGGCGCGCCTCGGTGCTGCGCGCAATGCCCGGCGCGACCTGCGCCAGCGCCAGCATGCGCGCGACCGCATTGCGGTCGTCGGCCACGACCAGTTCTTCGAGCGGATGGCCCCGCAACAGCGTGCGCGAGACATTCCACCAGGTTTCCGTGGCCGGGCTGGCATGGATCACGCGATGCTGGGCGTCGATCAGCACGACCGCTTCGGCGCCCGCATCGAGTGCGCTGGCCAGCTTGGCCGCCGCGTTGTCCCGCGCATTGCCGGGCGGCAAAGCAGACCCGGTCGCCGGGCTGCGCCAAAAGGCAGCAAGCGACTTCAGGCGTGAGACCTTGCTGCGCGGATCACGTGGCATGGTGATGGTCGGCCTCAGGCCTGACGCGGCCGAACCAAGGAAGCGCATTGCTTGGCGCGGCGGCGGGCCTCGTCGGTATCGCCGGCACGTGCCAAGGCAACGCCCATGCGACGCTTGACGAAGGACTCCGGCTTGCCAAACAAGCGCAGATCGGTCTCGGGCACCCGCAGCGCCTCGTCGACCCCGTCGAACACGATGCCCCGGGCGTCGACGCCGCCGTAGATCACGGCCGATGCGGCCGGGTTGCGCAAGCCGGTGTCGACCGGCAGCCCCAGCACCGCGCGTGCGTGCAATTCAAACTCGCTCTGGACCTGGCTCGCGAGCGTCACCAGTCCGGTGTCGTGCGGACGCGGGCTCACTTCGCTGAACCAGACCTGGTCGCCGGCGACGAACAACTCGACGCCGAAGATGCCCAGGCCGCCGAGTTCGCCGGTGACCGCCGCCGCGATCTCGCGTGAACGGGCGAGCGCCGCCTCGGTCATGCGATGCGGCTGCCAGCTTTCGACGTAGTCGCCATGCACCTGCACATGGCCGATCGGTTCGCAGAAATGGGTTTGGGTCGAACCGTCCGCCGCCTTGGCGCGCACGGTGAGTTGGGTGATTTCGTAGTCGAACCGCACGAAGCCTTCGACGATCACGCGGGTGTTGTCCACGCGTGCGCCCGAGGCCGCGTACTTCCAGGCGGCCTCGACTTCCTCGGGCGTATCGACCTTGGACTGGCCCTTGCCCGAGGACGACATGACCGGCTTGACGATGCACGGAAAGCCCACTTCCTTGGCGGCCGCCCGTAATTCGTCCAGCGAATCGGCAAAGCGGTAGGGCGAGGTCGGCAAGCCCAG
>CAYUYC010000088.1:0-12521 GCA_964448945.1 uncultured Burkholderiaceae bacterium | reverse complement strand
GCCGAGCGCCTTGGCATGCTTGAGCGCGGCCAGGGTGTCGGCGGTTTCGCCCGATTGCGAAACCACCACCACCAGCGCCTTCGGGTTGGGCACCGATTCGCGGTAGCGGTACTCGCTCGCGATCTCGACCGAAACCGGAATCCGCGCGATCGATTCGAGCCAGTACTTGGCCGTCACGCCCGCGTAATAGCTGGTGCCGCAGGCGAGCACGAGCACGCTGTCGATGTCCTGGAACACCTTGGGTGCGGCATCGCCGAACAAGGCCGGGTCGAGCGTCTGCACGCCGTCGAGGGTGTCGCCGATCGCGCGCGGCTGCTCGAAGATTTCCTTTTGCATGAAATGCCGGTACGGACCCAGCTCGACGGCGGCGCTGTGCGCGGCCACGGTGCGCACCGGGCGGTCGGCGGGCTTGCCCGCGCGATCGACGATCCAGGTCTTGCCCAATTGCAGATCGACCACATCGCCGTCTTCGAGGTAGATGATCTGATCGGTCGTGCCGGCCAGCGCCAGCGCGTCGGAAGCGAGGAAGTTCTCGCCTTTGCCCACGCCCACCACCAGCGGCGAGCCTTCGCGCGCGCCCACCACGCGGTGCGGCTCTTCGCGGCTGAACACCGCAATCGCGTAGGCGCCGCGCAATTCGCGCACCGCTGTCTGCACCGCGGCAAACAAATCGCCCTGGTAGCAATGGTCGATCAGGTGGGCGATGACTTCGGTGTCGGTCTGGCTTTCGAAACGGTAGCCCGAGGCCTTGAGGCGGGCGCGCAATTCATCGTGGTTTTCGATGATGCCGTTGTGCACGAGCGCGATGCGCCCGCGCTCGGCGCTGCCGTTCGGGCCGCCCGAAAAATGCGGATGGGCGTTGGCCGTGGTCGGCGCGCCATGGGTGGCCCAGCGGGTATGGGCGATGCCGGTGAAGGCCGCCAGTTCATTGGTCTGGGCATCGAGTTCGGCCACGCGCGACACGCTGCGCGCGCGCTTGAGTTCGCCGTCGGCATGTACGGCCACCCCGCAGGAGTCATAGCCGCGGTATTCCAGCCGGCGCAGTCCTTCGATCAGGATGGGGACGATGTTGCGTTGAGCCACTGCACCGACGATGCCGCACATGCGAATTCTCCTGTTGGGGTGTGCGGCGCATGGTAGGGGGAAGCGATCGAAATGAGATTGCGAAATCGATCACGAAATGAACGGGAATTGCGCGCTGGCGTATCTTCGGAAGAAAATGAAAAGTAAGCGCCAGTCATTGAAAGAGGATTGCATGGCCGAGACCGCCATTCCCCTGGATGCGATCGATCGCCGCCTGCTCAACCTGTTGCAGGACGATTGTTCGCAGACCAACCAGACTCTTGCCGAGCGCGCGCATCTGTCCGCGCCCACCTGTTTACGGCGCGTCAAGCGTTTGGTGGAGGCCGGCGTCATCGAACGCCAGATCGCGGTGGTGTCGGCGGCCCTGGCCGAAGCGGGTCTGTCCGCCATCGTCGAGATCACGCTCGACAACCAGGCCGCCGAGCGCATGGCCGACTTCGAGCGCCGGGTGTCGAGCGAACCGGCGGTTCAGCAGTGCTACCGGGTCTCGCCGGGGCCGGATTTCGTGCTGGTGCTGCAAGTGGCCGACATGCCCGCCTACCACGCCCTCGTGCACCGCGTGTTCACGGCCGATGCCAATGTGCGCAATGTGCGCGCCTTCTTCAGCGTGCATCGCGCCAAGTTCGCGCCCAAGGTGGTGTTGTGACGCGGTGATCTGCCCCGCGCCTATTTGGCCTTCTTGGTCGGCCGCACCCAGTTTTCGAAGGTGACCGACTTGGCGCGTGCCACGGTCAGCTTGCCGGCGGGCACGGCCTTGGTCACCGTCGAGCCCGCGCCCACGGTGGCACCCGCGCCAACGGTGATGGGCGCGACCAGCACCGAGTTCGAGCCGGTGTGCGCGTCGTCTTCGATCACGGTGCGATGTTTGTTGGCGCCGTCGTAATTGGCCACGATGGTGCCGGCGCCGATGTTCACGCGCGCGCCGACGGCCGCGTCGCCCACGTAGGAAAGATGGTTGGCCTTGGAGGTATTGCCCAGGGTCGAATTCTTGACCTCGACGAAATTGCCGATGTGCACGCCGTCGGCCAGGGCCGTGGTCGGGCGCAGACGTGCAAACGGGCCGATGTTGGCTTGCGCACCGATGCTCGCGCCGTTCAGATGGCAAAACGCATCGACGACCGTGTCGGCGCCCACGCTCACATCGCGCAGCACCGCGTAAGGCCCCACGCGCACGCGGTCGGCCAGTTCGACCTTGCCTTCGAACACGCAACCCACATCGATGAAGACATCGCGCCCGCATTCGAGCGTGCCGCGCACATCGATGCGCGCCGGGTCGGCCAGGGCCACGCCGGCTTCGAGCAGGGCCTGCGCGAGGCTGTGCTGATGGACGCGTTCGAGCATCGCGAGCTGCACCTTGGAATTGACGCCTTCGATCTCCCAGGCGTGCGCGGGCTGGGCCGAGACCACCGGCAGGTCTTCGGCGACCGCGATGCCGACCACGTCGGTCAGGTAGTACTCGCCTTGCGCATTCTCGTTACGCAACATGCCCAGCGCGCGCTTGAGGAAGCGGGTCGGCGCCACCATGATGCCGGTGTTGATCTCTTGAATCGCGCGCTCTTCGGGCGTCGCGTCCTTGTGTTCGACGATGCGCGTGATCTCGCTGCCTTCGCGCACGATGCGGCCGTACCCGGTCGGATCGGCGAGGTCGGCGGTCAGGATGCCGAGCTTGTCGTCGCCGGCCGCGGCCACCAGGGCTTGCAAGGTCGCGGCGCGGGTCAGCGGCACATCGCCGTACAGCACGAGGGTGGGCGCATCGTCGTCGAGCAAGGCGGTGGCTTGCGCGACCGCATGGCCGGTGCCCAGTTGTTGTTCCTGCAGCGCGAACTGCAAGGGCAGGGCGCTGTCCTTGAAGGTGGTGCGCACCGCGTCGGCACCGTGGCCGATCACGACCACCATGCGCGCGGCGCCGAGGCTGTGCGCGGTGTCGAGCACATGGCCAAGCAGCGGCTTGCCGGCCAGCGCATGCAGCACCTTGGGGAGATCGGAATACATGCGCTTGCCCTTGCCGGCGGCAAGCACGACGATGTTCAGTGCGCGCGTGGTCATG
The DNA here is from genome assembly GCA_964448945.1 of uncultured Burkholderiaceae bacterium. Lineage (GTDB taxonomy): Bacteria > Pseudomonadota > Gammaproteobacteria > Burkholderiales > Burkholderiaceae_E > CAXBRX01. The sequence goes on along the minus strand of CAYUYC010000088.1, from coordinate 9,391 downwards.
GAGTGCTCTGCGATGTGGGGATACGGATACCAGTCGGCGGTGCGTGGTGATCGGCGCGCCGGACATTGCGCCCGCATCGGGCGCAGCCGCGATCGTGCGTGCGGCCCGGCCCGTGGTGCGCAAGGCGCGCGGCAGTGTAGCACCGGCTTTTTGCGCGCCGGCTACGCATGCGTGCTGGTCTTTGCCTTGGCGTTTGGCCTCGGCGGATGCAGCGCGGCGCGTTTTGGTTACGACCACGGCGACACCCTCGCGCTGGCCTATCTCGACGGCTATCTCGACCTCGATACGACGCAAGAAGAACACGCGCGTGCAGCGTTGCGGCGCTTGTTCGCCTGGCACCGCGCGCAGGAGTTGCCGGGCTATGCGCGCGAGCTGGCCCGCATGCGCGACGGTCTCGACCGTGAAGTGACGGCGAGCGACATCGCGCAATTGCGGGACTTTGCCGGTGCTGCCGCGGATCGCATCGCGCAGCAGGCCATGCCCGAGATGATCGCGCTCGCGCAGACTTTGCGCGCCGAGCAGATCGCGCATCTGCAAGAGAAGTTCGAGCAGGCCAACAAGGCCTATCGGCGCGAGCACCTCGAAGGCAGCGAGGCCAAGTTGCATCAGCGGCGCGTCGATCGCGTGGTGGAGCAGATGGAGCGCTGGCTCGGCGACTACTCCGAGCGCCAGCGCATCGAGATCGCCGAGTGGGTGGCCGCGGTGCCTTACGACCGCGAGCAGCGCTACGCCGAACGCGTCGAACGCCAGCAGGCCTTGATCGCGCTGCTGCGCGCGCTGCAACGGCCCGCGCTCACGCAAGAAGCCGGTCTGCAGGAAGTGCGCGCTTATGTCGCACGCTTTGCCACCCGACCGGTCGCCCAAACCCATGGGGGTCAGGCCTTGGCGCGCGAGGCCGGGCTGGATCTGGTTGCGCGCATGGTCAACCATGCGACGGCCGAGCAGCGCGCCACCGCGCGCAAACGTCTCCAGGGCTGGATCGCGGACATCGAGTCGCTGCACGCGGCGACCACCCATTAATCGCGCGCCCTGCCGCTCCGCGGGCGGCCCATACAAAAAAGTGAGCGATCCATCACGCCGATCGTGTGACTTTGCTTGTGCTTTGCACAATCTCACACTTCCGGCATGGCTTACCTCGAAAAATTCGTTGAAACCAGGGCGAAATTGCCTAAGATTCGTGGGGTCTGTGGTGCGTCGCACAACGACGCTACCCGATGCTGGCGCGTGCAATCCGTGCGCGCCATGCCGACACACGAGAAAGGCCCGTCATGAACGCTTCGACCTCGCTAGTCCAACCTGCCGATCGCGCCGCGCTGGCGTCGCAAACCGCGCTGTCCGATCTGCTGCCGCGCGCATTGGTCAAAGAACTGCATCCGGGTCACTTGCCGAAGCTGCTCGAACATTTCCTCGAACTCGGCGACGACGATCGCTATCTGCGTTTTGGCCGCCCGATCATGGACGAGGCGATCGCGCAATACGTCGAACGCATCGATTGGGAGGCCAGCGCCGTCTTCGGCGTGTTCGACGAAGCGCTGGGGTTGGTCGGTGTCGCCCATCTGGCCTTGCTCGACGAAACGCCCGCCAATGCGCCTTCGCAACGCTGCGCCGAATTCGGCGTCTCGGTCCTGCCGAGCGCGCGCGGCCTGGGGGTGGGCACGCGCTTGTTCGATCGCTCGATCGTCCATGCGCGCAATGTCGGCATCGATACCTTCTACATGCAATGCCTGGCCAAGAATGCGCAAATGCTGCGCATCGCGCGCAAGGCCGGCATGCGCATCGACATCGAATACGGCGAGGCCAATGCCTATCTGACCTTGCCGCAGGCCAATATCGGCACCCACATCGCCGAAGCATTTGAAGAACAACTGGCAGCCTTCGACCTTCGGCTCAAGAAGCAGTTGCGTGCCGCCAACGATCAATTGAGCGACCTCGCGCGGGCCTTCACACCAGCGTCCTGAGCGCGCGGCGCCCGGGCTGTACGCTGGGCGCCGACTTCCAATCGGCGTGCTTGCCTCGCCCCGTGGCCGGATAAATCCGTTTTCATGCATTGCTACGCCGTGCATTGCGATCCACGGTCGTTGTCATTTAGCAATGCCCTTCATCAAACGTGGATTTGGCCTCCCGGTTTACGATTCGCGTCTGCCCCATTTCCGATCGCGCCCGCGCCGTTGCACGCGGGCTGCTTGCATTCGGATGGGCGCGAACTACAACAATTCCATTCAGGGACCGAAGGCGACTGATGAAGCTCAACGACACCCCGCAAGCCCCGCTATTCAACGCCCCGATCACGCTCGAAGCCCAGGACGTCAGCCGCGACGTACTGCTCGAGAAATACGCCAAGCAAGGCGAACGCACCATCGATGAAATCCGCATGCGCGTGGCGCGTGCCCTGGCCGAGATCGAAACAGACAAGGCCTACTGGACCTCCATCTTTCATCAAGCGCAGGTCGACGGCTTCATCGCCGGCGGCCGCATCAACTCCGCGGCCGGCACCGATCTGCAGGCCACGCTCATCAATTGCTTCGTGCAGCCGGTGGCCGATTCGGTCTCGGGTTTCCGCGAAGGCAAGCCGGGCATCTATTTCGCGCTCCAGCAGGCGGCCGAGACCATGCGTCGCGGCGGCGGCGTGGGCTACGACTTCTCGCAGATCCGTCCCAAGGGCGCGTTCGTCAAAGGCACGCAAAGCGCGGCCAGCGGCCCGGTCAGCTACATGCGCGTGTTCGACCAAAGTTGCAGCACCGTCGAAAGCGCGGGCGCACGCCGCGGCGCGCAAATGGGCGTGCTGCGCGTCGATCACCCCGACGTGATCGAATTCATCCATGCCAAGCGCGACGGCTCGCTCAAGAACTTCAACATGAGCGTGGGCGTGACCGACGACTTCATGCGCGCGGTCGATGCCGATGCCGATTGGCAACTCGTGCACAGGTCGGAACCCGGCGATTCCTTCCCCGGGGCGGCGCGCCGCGACGATGGATCGTGGACCTACCGCACCGTGCGCGCCCGCGACGTGTGGGCGCAGATCATGGAGAGCACCTACAACCACGCCGAGCCCGGCGTGCTCTTCCTCGACCGCATCAACACCGACAACAACCTCTGGTACGCCGAGAAGATCGAAAGCACCAATCCTTGCGTGACGGCCGACACCTGGGTATTGACCGGCGACGGTCCGCGCCAGGTGCGTGAGCTGATCGGCGTCCCGCATGCGCTGGCGGTCGACGGCGAGTTGTATCCGGCGCAATCCGAGGGCTTCTTCTTCACCGGCGTCAAACCCGTCGTCGAATTGCGTACCCGCGAAGGGCACGCGCTGAAGCTGACCGCCGATCACAAGGTGCTGCGCGTGAGCGCGCTGACGCGCTACACGCGCGAAACCGAATGGGTGCCGGCCGGCGAATTGCGCAGCGGCGACCAGATCGTGCTGCACAACCAGCGCCAGCTGTCGGGCTGGCCCGGCGAAGGTACGCAGGCGCAAGGCCAGTTGCTCGGCTTCTTGCTGGGCGACGGGACGCTCAAGTCCGAAAAGGCCGTGTTGTCGGTGTTTGCACCGCGTGCGGATGTCGTGGGTGCCGAGTCGTTGCCGAGCACCGGCAGCCGCGCGCTCATGGTCGAGCTCGAAGCCGCCGCGCGGGCCAGCGTGCCATTGCGCAGCGATTTTGCCGGCTGGCAGAAGGTTGCCGGTCGCAGCGAATGGCGGCTCGCCAGCACCGGGCTGCGCGATCTCGCGCATCGATTCGGCATGGCCGACGGCAAGTGCATCGGTGCTCAGATCGAAGCGGCGTCTTCGGAGTTCTATCGCGGCTTCCTGCGCGGCTTGTTCGACGCCGACGGCAGCGTGCAAGGCACGCACGACAAAGGTGTTTCGGTCCGGCTTGCGCAATCGAATCGCGAGACCCTCGAGGCCGTTCAACGCATGCTCGCCCGCATGGGCATCGTGTCGACCCTGTATGGCGAACGCCGCCCGGCACAATCGCGCGCGCTGCCGGATGGGCGCGGCGGGCTGCGTGCCTATGACTGTTCGGCACAGCACGAACTCATCGTCGCCAACGACAATCTGGTGCGCTTTCGCGATCTGATCGGGTTTGCCGACAGCGACAAGGCGGCGCGTCTGCAAGCCGCCATCGGCGCCTTGCGCCGCGCACCCAACCGCGAGCGCTTCGTCGCGCGCGTCGAATCGGTCGAGGCAGCCGGGGCCGAGCCGGTGTACGACGTGCAGGTCGAGCATGTGCATGCCTTCGATGCCAACGGTCTGTACGTGCATAACTGCGGCGAACAACCCTTGCCCGATTACGGCTGCTGCGATCTGGGGTCGATCAATCTCTGCGGCTTCGTCGAGAATCCGTTCACCGAGTTCGCCGCCTTCAATTTCGATCGTTTCGCTACCACGGTCGCGCATTCGATCCGCATGCTCGACAACGTGCTCGACGTGACCGTCTGGCCGCTCGAAGAGCAAAAGAAAGAAGCGATGTCCAAGCGCCGCGTGGGCTTGGGCTTCACCGGCCTGGGCGATGCGCTGCCCATGCTCTGCCTGCCGTACAACACCGCCGAAGGCCGCGCGATGGCAAGCAAGATCGCCGCCGCGATGCGCGACGCTGCCTACCGTGCGAGTGTCGATCTGGCCAAGGAAAAAGGCGCCTTCCCCTTGTTCGACGCGGGCAAATACCTCGACGGCAAAAGCTTTGCGTCGCGTCTGCCCGAGGACATCAAGGCGCTGATCCGCAAGCACGGCATCCGCAACTCGCATCTGCTCTCGATCGCGCCGACCGGCACCATCAGCCTGGCCTTCGCCGACAACGCGTCCAACGGCATCGAGCCGCCGTTCTCGTGGTGGTACACCCGCCGCAAGCGCGAGCAGGACAACTCGATCCGCGAATACCGCGTCGAAGACCATGCCTATCGGCTGTTCCATGCGATCAACGGCGCTGGCGCACCGCTGCCGCCGTACTTTGTGACTGCGCTCGACATGGCCGCCGCCGACCACCTCGAGATGGTGGCCGCGGTCGCGCCCTACATCGACACCGCGATCTCCAAGACGGTGAACGTGCCCGAGGACTATCCGTTCGACGAGTTCAAGCATCTGTATTTCGATGCCTGGAAGCGCGGCCTCAAGGGCATCACCACCTATCGTCCCAACAACGTGATCGGCGCGGTGCTGGTCGCCGAGGGCACGAAGAAGGAAGAAGCCAAGTCCGATGCGCCGGCCGAAGTGCCGACCATCCGTGAGGCCGACCGCCGTCTGCGCGTCGACGTGTCGATGAAGCCCGTGGTCGGCAGCCTCAAATGGCCCGACCGTCCCATCCTCGGCAAGGGTGCCGAAGGCTGGGTCAGCGAATACATCGAGCATCCGACCATGGGTTCGTTCGCGGTCTTCGTCTCGCATCTGCGCAACGGCCGCGTCACGCCCTTTGAAGTCTGGGTCAACGGCAGTGAACAGCCGCGTGCGCTCGGCGCCTTGGCCAAGACGCTGTCGGTCGACATGCGCTCGCAGGACCGCGCCTGGCTGCGGCGCAAGATCGAAGCGCTGATGAAGTTGCGCGGCGACGATTACTTCGACATGCCGATGCCGCCCACCGGCGAAATGCGCCGCATGCCGAGTCTGGTCGCGGGCTTTGCCAACCTCATCAAATGGCGGGTCGAACAACTGGGTGCCTGGGAAGACGACGGCAGCCCCGCGCCGCTGACCGATGCGCTGATGTTCAAGCGCGAACCCAAGACCGGCACCGAAGGCACGCTGTCATGGACCGTGGACGTGCGCAACGAAGCGACCGGCGACGACTTCGTGCTCGGCCTCAAGGAACTCGACATGGGCGAGATCGAGACCGACAACGGCGCCGGCATGAGCCTGCGCCGACCCTACTCGATGTGGTTGTCGGGCGAATACCCGCGCGTGCTCGACGGCGTGTGCAAGGTGCTCTCGATCGACATGCAAGTCATCGACCCGGCCTGGATCGGCCTCAAGCTGCGCAAGCTGTTGAGCTTCGGCGAGCCGCTCGGCGACTTCATGGCGCGCGTACCCGGCAACGAAAAGATGCAGACCTATCCGAGCACGGTGGCCTATGTGGCTGCGCTCATCCTGCATCGCTACCAGGTGCTCGGCATCCTCGACGAGAAGGGCGCACCGCTCAACGCGATGGGCGTGCTCGATGTGTCCAAGGTCAAGCAGTCCGAGACGCCGACCCTGCGCGGCAAGGTCTGCCCCGAATGCGGCAACCCGGCGCTCATCAAGAAGGACGGCTGCGAATACTGCACCGCCTGCGGACACATCGGCTCCTGCGGCTGAGTGGCCCGCTTACTGTTTGCATTGGCCCTGCTGCTGGGGCTGTGGGGCGTCGGTGCGGCGGTGGCCGCGCCGGCCGCAACCGCCGACGGCGAGGTCAAGCGCGCGCTGCTTGATCAACTCGAACACGACGGCTATCTCGCGCCGCAGGCGGCCGAGGCGGCGCGTGCGCGTTACCTCGGCGGCGCCGGTGATGCGACGCCGGTAGCGGTCCCCGATGCCGCAGCTGCCGCCGATACGCAGCCCTCGGCTTGGGCCCGCTATCTGTCGTGGACCAACTTCATCAAGGTCGCAGGCGTCATCTGCCTGCTGGTTGCGTTCGCGGGCGCCATCCGCCGGTTCGGCGAGCGGCTGCGCTACTGGATCGTGCAGGTGCCCAAGGAGGTCTATCAGTCGGTCTTCCTGGCGCTGACCTTGTGCTGCAGTCTGGCGCCGCAATGGATCTGGGCGGCGCAGGCGTATTACCTGGCCTTGTTCGGGGTGTTCGCCAATCTGCTACTGCTTGGTTGGATCGTCGAGAGCCATCGCACGCTTTGGCGGCTCGTCGAGCGCCTCTGTCGTTTCGGCCTGCCGCCGGCCTCCTTGGTGAGTGCGCTCGGCGTTCTGTATTTCGGCGCCTTTGCGCTGCGGTACCAATCGCCGATCCTCGGCTTCTTCGCGGTGGTGTGCCTGTCGGGCGTGCTGAGCTTCGGCGTGTATTACCGGCCCGGTGTGCTGACGCTGTACTTCCATGACAAGGCCACCGCGGCCGTGGTGCTCGGGCACTTGGCGGTGCTGGCGATTTACGCGGGTTTGAAGATCACCGGGCAATTGCCCGCTGCCGCGAGTCTGTTCGCGGCCGGACTCGAGTACTACTGCACGATCGCGCTGGGCGTGGGATTTCTGGTCGGTGCGTCGCCTTACTACAAACGCCATCCGGTCGGTGCCTATCTGGCTTTGTTCGCGGGCGTGCTGTTCGCCGCGGTGGCCGGCTATTTTCTGTTCGACCTCAAAGTCATCGGCAGCATCGTCTGTTGCTTCGCGGTGCTGCTGGCGCTCGAATGGATCGGCTATTTCAGTTATCGGATCAACTTCATCGTTGGTACCTTCGTGATGGGCGTGTCGTTGTTCGCGGGCTCGCTGATGCTCGAGCGGTACGCGGGTTTCATCGTCTTGCGTCTGGCTTAGCCGCCGCTGGCGCAATACCGACCGTCCAGTGCGAGAATGCCCGCACGGAGACAGGGCGCGGCCCGCGCGGGCCCAGACAAAACAAGACTGGCACTGCCACATGGAAACCACGCAGAAGATACTCAAGCTCATCACCGACGAGACCGGGTTTCCCTTCGTCGCCGGGTCCTTGCAGAAGATCCTGTCGCTTACGGGCAGCGACGCCACGAGCACCCGCGATCTCGTCGATGCGGTACTCGACCACATCGCCCTGACCGAACGCTTGTTGAAGATCGCGAATTCGGTCTCGGTCTCGCGTGGCGGGCCGTCGGTCGGTACCGTCAACGGCGCGGTGCTGATCACCGGCTTCGACACCGTGCGCGCCATCAGCACCGCGCTGCTGGCTTTGCAGGGTTTCGAGCGCTACGGCAATCGCGCGCGCTGGCTGCCGGAATTCAAGGTGGCACTGCTGGCGTCGCAGCTCGCGCGCAAGATGGCCGCGCATTCCGGCACCGGGGTGGCCGAGGACTGCGCGACGGCGGCGTTGTTCCGTGGCGTCGGGCGCATTCTGGCCGCCGCGGTGGCGCTCGAGGACGCCGAAGTCGTGCGCACGCAAAGTGCCGAACAGACGCAGTCGCAAGAGGTCGCATCGCGGGCGCGGTTCGGCATGTCGTATTCGGCGATCGCGCGCAAGGCGCTGCAAGCCTGGAATCTGCCCGACATCCTGCAACAGCGCGTGGCCCCGCTGGAGGCGAGCGGCCGTCGCGGCGAAGGATCGGCGGACGATTGGGTGCAAAACATGTCGGCCCTGGCCTATGCGATGGCGGAGACGGCCGATTACCCCGCCGAACAGCGCGAGCGGCGCCTGCACCGGGTGAACGAGGAGTACCGCGATCTGGCCCAGGGTTCGGCCGAAGCGTCGACCGAGTTGCTCAACAGCGCGCTGCACGAGGTGCAGAAGATTCTCGCGATCATCGAGCCGGATCTCGTCGCCGGCACCGCGCCGCTGCCGTTGTCCGAGGTGCATGCCACCAAAGACTTCCCCGCCGCGCCGCCGCTGGACCCGACCGCGCGCGCGATCTGTCTGACGCGCGCCGTCGGCGAGATGGCCACGGTGATGAGCAAATCGCCCGATCTGGACAAGATCGTCCCGATCGTGATGGAGTCCATCGTGCGCGGCCTGGCCGCCAAACGCGCGTTGTTCATCATGCCCAATCGCGCATTCGCGACCTACGAAGCGCGGTTCGCCCACGGTGCATCCGACGAGTTGATGCGCCATTTCCGCCTCGACGCGATGCGCGCCACGACCTTGTTCCATGTGGCGATGGCGTCCGGCAACGATCTGTTCATCAGCGATGCCAACGACGCCAAGGTGCGTGCCAAGTTGCCGCCGTGGTTCCTTCAGCATTTCGGCGAGGTCAGGAGTTTTTCGCTGATGCCGCTGAGCGCGGAGAAGAACATGCGCGCGCTCATCTACGTCGATTTCGGTGACCGCGTCGCCGAGATGCCGTCGCCCGATGTGATCCAGGCGCTGCGCGCGCTCAAGCAACAGACTCAGTTGGCGATGCATCTGGTGGCGACGCAGTCGTAAGCAACGCGAATCCTCCGAAGGAGCACAGGATGAAGAAGCTCATGCACTGGGTGGTGATCGCAGCGATCTGCGGCGGGGGCGCGGCTTGCGCCGGCCCGCAACCGGTGGTGTCGAACGATCGGGCGGCCACCGCCGCGAGTGCGGCGCCAGCGGCCGCGGCACCGACCCCGCCCGAGCCGACGCCGGAATGCCGCGCGCGCACCAGCGAGTTGTTCGATTACGCCTTGCGCTACAAGGAAGCGCTTACGCTCGGGCAGCTCGAACGTTCTCAGGCGGCGTGGGGCGTGCGGCGCGCTTGCGGCGATCTGCCGGGGCTGCTGAGCAACGCGGTCAATGCCGTGCGGGTGCCACCGCAAAGTGCGCCGCGCACCGAGTACGACGAC
>CAYUYC010000087.1:0-12546 GCA_964448945.1 uncultured Burkholderiaceae bacterium | reverse complement strand
CACGAGGGTGACTTCCTGGGTGGTGCCGCGCACACCGCGCAACAGATCCATCAGAAGCTTGACGCCGACTTCGTCCGCGCTGGTCACGCTTTCGAGGTTCAGACGCAGGCGCGACGATGATCGCAATTGCTGTTTGGCTTGGTCGATTTCCTTGACCGACATCGCATCCAGCGTCGCCGGCAGGGTCACCGTCGGAGCGTCCTGGGCCGGTGCCCGCGCGCTGGCGGTATGCGTCACCGGCTTGAGATCGCGCCACGCTGGTGGGGACGACTCGAACTTCACCGAGTATTCGACGGCCAGCGTCTCGAATGCGCGGAAGTCGCGCCCTTGCTGATGGAGCTCGAACAACAAGCCCCAGGCTTCGCGGTTGTTGGCGTCGCCGGCGATCGCCTCACGCAAGGCGTGCTCGCATTCCTTGCGCTGTCCGTTCGCAAAGAAGATGGCAGCTTCTTCGACCGCCGGATTCATGTTCTCGGCGGATTCATGAATCTCGACCGCGCCGACTTCGGGCGCTCCGAGGATGAGGTCGGTGCCCATGTCGAGCGGGGGCAACGTGGGCGGACTGTCGGTGCTCGGATTGGCCGATGGCTGGGTGGTCGCGTCGGGTTCGCGTCGCACATTGGCCGGCAGGTCGACACCCTTGGGGACCGGCGTGGCCTTGCGTGGTGTCGATGCGTGCGTGAGGGTGGGGAACTCGCCCGCCATCTCGGATTCGATGGCGTCGATCTTTGCCGTCATCTCGGCTTGGCGGCGCCGCGTCTCGGCCAAGGACTCGGCCTGACGCAGACTGGCGGGCGCATGCACCTCGAAGATCGAGTCTCCGCGTTCGCTCGGCGCTCGCGGACGCTTGGCGCCATCGATGCCGCGATCTTTGCGATCACCGCCGTCGCCGCCGTCCTTGCGGGACTTTTTGCCGAACAACGAAAAGACCACTTGCACCTCGTGAGTCGCTGGACACGCCTGGGAGCCGGAACTGTGGGCCGCAGCACCGATGCGCACCCGATCAACAAGTCCGGGCCGACGGGATTCCTCCGGCGCGGGCAGTGTAGCACCGGCATTCGACCTGTCGCCATTTGCGCGCACAAAGGACCGATCGATGTGCGAAACCACACGCGCTGCGCCACGCCGGTCGATACAAGCACTTACCCGCGACCGGCAGATCTGCGCAGAAACAGGCCCCGCCCGCAGCCTGCGGGCCTCTGTCAAGAAAATGGGCGCATCGAAATGCGCCCATCGCAGACCGATGAGACCCGAGCCGATCAGTCGCCGTACATCTTCTGCTTGAGTTCGCGGCGTTGCTGGGCTTCCAGCGAGAGCGTCGCAGTCGGACGCGCGATCAAGCGCGGAATGCCGATCGGGTCGCCGGTTTCTTCGCAATACCCGTAATCGCCGGCATCGATGCGGGCAATCGCTTGCTGCACCTTCTTGAGCAATTTGCGTTCGCGGTCGCGCGTGCGCAACTCGAGCGCATGCTCTTCCTCGATCGTGGCGCGGTCGGCCGGATCGGGAACGATCACGTTGTCGTGCAAATGCTCGACGGTCTGGTCGGCGTTGGCGAGCAATTCCTGCTCCATGCCTTGGAGCTTGGCTTTGAAGAAAGCCATCTGCGCCTCGTTCATGTAGTCCTTGTCGGACATCTTGAGGATCTCGGCCTCGGTGAGCAGAGCTCCGTTCGCTGGCGCGTTCTCGTCCGCCTTCTTGGACTTCGAAGTCGTTTTTGCTGCGGCTGCGGCCATGTGTGCTCCAACCTCTCTCAGTGTTGAACCAGGCATTGTTCGAGCCCCTTGAGGATGACCTCGCGAGGCAGATTGCGCCCGATGAAAACGATTCTACTGAAGCGTGGCTCGCCCTTCTCCCACGCTTTCCCTACGTCGGACCCCATGAGCATGTGTACACCCTGGAAGATCACGCGCCTGTTGGTGCCGTCCATATACAGCACCCCTTTATAGCGGAGCATGTCCGGTCCGAAGACCTGAACGATGCCGCCGAGAAATTCGTCGAGCTTGGCCGGATCGAACGGCCGCTCGGATGTGAACGCGAACGCGGCAATATCGCCTTCGTGCGAATGCGGATGCTCGCCGGCCAGGAAGTCCGGATCGATTTCGAGAATCGCGTTCAGATTGAAGCCGCGGATATCGAGCACATCGGAGATGTCGGTATCGCCGAACGCGACCGGCTTGATGCGCGCGCGCGGATTCATGGCCACCAGGCGCTGGCGCAGCGCATCGACCTGCGCCGCATCGACCAGATCGGTCTTGGACAACAGGATGCGATCAGCAAAACCGACTTGCGCCTGGGCCTCGGCCTGCGCATCCAGGGTTTGCGGACCGTGCTTGGCATCGACCACCGTCACCACGCCGTCGAGCAAGAAATGGTCGGCGACGTTGTCGTCCATGAAGAAGGTCTGCGTCACCGGCCCCGGATTGGCCATGCCGGTGGTCTCGATGATCACGCGCTCGAAATCGAGTTTGCCCGCCAGTCGTTTGGCGGCGAGGTCGGCGAGGATGCGCATCAGATCGCCGCGCACGGTGCAGCAGATGCAGCCGTTGTTCATCTCGACGATCTGCTCTTGCGCGTCCTGGACCAGCAATTCGTTGTCGATGCCTTCCGGTCCGAACTCGTTCTCGATCACCGCGATCTTGTGGCCGTGCTGCGCCTTGAGAATGCGGTTGAGCAAGGTCGTCTTGCCGGCGCCGAGAAAGCCGGTCAGAACCGTCACAGGAATCAGTTGGGCACTCATCATCAATTCTTCGCGCAGTCCGGGCACAAACCATGCACCGCCACCGCAAGTTCCTTGCCGACGAATCCGCGCGGCAATACATCGCGTAGTGCTTGCGCCATCTGGGGCGACTCGGCCAGGCAGTAGACCCGGCGACAGCGCGTGCAATGAAAATGCGCATGCCCTTCGCCGCTGCCTGTTGCCTCGGCGCCTTCCGACTTGGACAGCGCTTGCGCGTCGTTGAGGCTGAAGCGATACACGCGGTCTTCGCCGGCGATCTTGTGCGCCAGCCCGATCTCGACCATCCATTCGAGCACGCGATACAGCGTGACCCGATCCAATGCGCCCAAATGGGGACGGCCCGCGCCCGATTCAAGGCGCGACGACAACTCGTGGTGCGAAAACGCCGAGGCCGATCCGCGCTGCTCGCGGGACTCCGCCGACGCCGCCAGCATCGTCGCGAGCACGGTCGCGCGCGGCGCCGTCACGCGCTGACCGCGTTGACGCAGCAGACTACGTGCCTCTTGCTCGAAACCCTGGAGTGCCGACATGGCGCGCCTCGGAAAAATGGCGCGCGATTAGAGCATAGCCACCCTGCCGGCGCAATCGCGTGTGTTGCTCGCGTTGAACCGATTTGTCATCAGGCGTCCGAGCCTCGTATCGGCGGATCGTTATATCGAAATTCATTCAATATGGCGACCGGCAAGGCTCTGCGCCGAATGTGGTGCATGCCAGAAGGCGCCTTGGCTGCAAGATGCAGCTGCTCACCGCTTGCGCAGCATCAGTCCCTTCAGGTACTCGCCCTCGGGAAAACCCAGCTTCAGCGGGTGATCGAACCCGGCGCCCAGGCGTCGCTCGATGAAGGCATCCGCCGGCGCGTCGGCGGCGGCGCCCGCAACGATCTTCTGGAACAGATCGGCTGAAATCGCACCCGAGCATGAATAGGTGAACAACAGACCGCCCGGCGTCAGCAAGCGCAGACCCAACAGATTGATGTCTTTGTAAGCGCGCGCGGCACGCTCGGCATGCGCCGACGACGGCGCAAGTTTGGGCGGATCGAGCACGATCAGGTCGAACTGCCGGCCGTCGGCCTTCAGACGCCGCAGCGCCTGAAAGACATCATCGCACCACCATTGCGCACGGCCCGCATCGAGGCCGTTGAGCGCCACGTTCGATTCGGCAATGGCCAGCGCGTCGGCCGACGAATCGATGGACAGCACCTCGCTCGCCCCGCCGCGCAGCGCCGCCAGCGAAAATCCCCCGGTATAGCAAAAGCAATTGAGCACCCGCCGGCCTTGCGCATGAGCACCGACCAAGGCGCGGTTGTCGCGCTGGTCCAGATAGAACCCGGTCTTGTGTCCACCCGCGATGTCGAGTCGCAGTCGGATGCCGTTCTCGACGAGATACGCCTGCGCGTCAGGCGCGCCGGTGTGCGCGCCCAGCACACCGGTGCGCGGCGGCATGCCTTCGAGCGTACGCACGTCGCTATCGCTGCGTTCGTAGACGCGCTCGATACCGGTGGCGTCGACCAGCGCCGCGACGATCGCGTCGCGCCATTTCTCGCCCCCGGCACTGGTGAGTTGCACCACCAGCCAATCTTCGGTGCCACCATCGCGTTCGGTGCGATAGGCGTCGCAGATCACGCCGGGCAGGCCGTCGGATTCGCCGTGCAACAAGCGCAGGCTGGTGCGCGCGAAGTCGAGCTGCGCCAACCCGCATTGCAGCCGGCGCCAATCGACCGCCTCGGCAACCTTGCGCTTGAAGAACGCATGGTCGATCGGTTTGCTGGTCTCGGTGCTCCACACCCGCGCGCGGATCTGCGACGCGGGCGAGTACGCCGCCCAGGCCAGCGCCTTGCCGCTGGAGGATTCAACCAGCACGGTGCTGCCCACCGCGGCCTTCTTGGGTTCACGCTCGACCGCGCCGGAGAAGATCCAGGGATGGCCATGCAACACCGCCTTGTCGCGGCCGGGCTTGAGTACGAGGGTCTGGGTCATTTCTTCTTGGCGCGCGGATGCGCGGCGTCATACACCTTGGCAAGGTGCTGAAAATCGAGCTTGGTATAGATCTGCGTGGTCGAGATGCTGGCGTGGCCGAGCATCTCCTGCACTGCGCGCAGATCACCCGAACTTTGCAGCACATGGCTGGCAAAGCTGTGGCGCAGCATGTGCGGATGAACATTGGCCGGCACGCCTTGTTGGAGGGCCCAGCGCTTGAGTCGTTGCTGGACCACGCCCGGCGCAATGCGCCGCCCGCGGTCGCCGACGAACAAGGCGGTTTCGTCGGCCCGGGCGATGGTATCGCGCACCGCCAGCCAGGCACGCAGGGCCGCCGCCGCGTGATGCCCGACCGGCACCGTGCGACGCTTGCGGCCTTTGCCCGTGACCGTCACTTCGTCGAGTTCATCGGCCAACCAACATTGCGCTTGCGGACCGGGCCGTGCGTCGAGCCCGACCAATTCGGCCAGTCGCAAGCCCGACGAATACAGCAACTCGAACATCGCGTGGTCGCGCTTGCCGAGCGCGTCGTCGGGCGCGGCCTGCATCAGGCTCACGGCAACGTCGGGCGCGAGCGCCTTGGGCAAAGGCTTGGGCGCCTTGGGCGCGCGAATGCCGTCGACCGGATTGACCTGCACCAAGTGCCGGCGCGCCAGCCACCGGTAATAGCCGCGCCAGGCTGCCAATGCCAGGGCGATGCTGCGCGGCGCTTGCCCACGCTGCGCCAATTGCGCCACCGCGCGTCGAATCTGCACCGGCTCGATCGCCTCGAGCGCGACCCCGCGGGTGCTGGTGGCGAGTTCTTCCAGCGCCAACCGGTAATTGGCCACGGTGCGCTCCGACAAGCGTCGGCCGGTCGCGAGGAAATCGAGATAAGCGCGCGCCGATTCAGGCAAGGCCGCGCGCGGGGCAGGAGGCGAGGTATCGGCCACCGATCACTTCATCAAGCGCGCCAGCGCCGCGCTTGCGATTTCTTCGATGCGCGCGAGATAGGTCGTGCCCATGTTGGACGTGAAACGCCCGGCATCGGGTGAGCCGAGCACCAGCAAACCGAATGCTTCGGGCGACGCGCCCATGCGCAAGGGAACGAGTGCCACCGATTTGAGGGTGGAAGCATCGGGCAGCCAGTTCACTGCCTCGAATCCGGAGTTGGGGCCACAGTACGGCGCCATCAGGCTGCTCACGAACGTGCGCGTGTCGCTCGACACCGGCGCCGCGTAGGGCTGATCGCCGCCGATCGCCACGCCCCACATCCGCACGGCGACCGCGGGCAAGGCAAACACCTGGCGCAATTCGCGCACCAGCACATCGGGCAGCACCAGCGCATTGCGCTCGAGGAAGAGCTGCCGAACCAGACGGTTGATCTTCTCGCCGATCATGTCGTTCTCTTGCCCGAAACGGATCATCTCGGCGAGCTTGAGTTCGAGCGCCTTGATCTTCTCGCGCAGCAACTCCATCTGCCGCTCCTGCAACGACACCGCGCGATTGCCGTGCGGCGAAGTCAGGCTCAACCGCGCCAGCAGATCGGCATGCTCATTGAAGAATTCCGGATGGGCCTCGAGCCAGGATGCGACAGTCGCTGCAGTAAGAGTCACGATGAACCCGCGAAAGAAAGAGTGCGTGGATTCTATCGCCGTGCCAACCGGGCCAGCGTCGCCGCGGCGCACACGGCGCGCCTAGATCTCGATTTCGCCCTCGAAGACGATCACCGCCGGACCGCTCAGACGCACCGGCTGCCCGGCGCCGTCCCAGGCCACTTCGAGCAGTCCGCCACGCGCTTGCACCTTGACTGGCGAGGCCAGCAATCCGCGCTTGATGCCGGTCACGACGGCCGCACACGCTCCGGTCCCGCAGGCCAGCGTCTCGCCCGCGCCGCGCTCCCAGACGCGCAACTTGATGAAATGCGGATCGACGATCTGCATGAATCCCGCATTCACGCGGCGCGCAAAACGCGGGTGATGCTCGATGCGCGGCCCGATGACCGCCACCGCCGCAAGATCGACATCGTCGACCACTTGCACCGCATGCGGATTGCCCATCGAAACCACACCCAGCGCGCAGGTCGGTGCGTCGATCGCATCGCCCAGGCGCACCGGCCAGACATCGAGCCGGCCTTCGCGCGCCGGCGCCAATCCGCTCGCGTCGAAGGGAACTTCGGCGGGCTCAAAGCGCGGCACGCCCATCTCGACCGTCACATCGCCATCGTCGCGCCGATTGAGCACGATGACGCCCGGCCGGATCTCGACACGCACGCTGCGCTTGGTCGTCAGGCCCTTGTCGGTCACATAGCGCAAGAAGGCGCGCGCACCATTGCCGCAATGCTCGACCTCGCCACCATCGGCATTGATGATGCGATACGAGAAATCGTTGGCCGGATCGCTCGGCTTGCCGACGATCAGGATCTGGTCCGCCCCGATGCCGAAGCGTCGGTCGGCCAACGCCCGCCATTGTTCGGCATTCAAGTCGATGGGTTCGCGCGTGGCATCGACGACGATGAAGTCGTTGCCCGCACCGTGCATCTTGGTGAATCGCATGCGCATAGGTATTCCTCGATCGCGCAATTCTAGGGGAGGCGCAGCGCCCGGCCATGAAAAAGGGCGGCTCGCAGCCGCCCCGACTCGATGCCTGCCAGATTCGCTCAGGCCGCCATCGCCGGACGATATGCCGCCAACGCGGTCTTCATCTTCTTGAGCGCGGCCACCTCGATCTGACGGATGCGTTCGGCCGACACGCCGAATTCGTCTGCCAGTTGATGCAGCGTGAGGTCTTCGCCGGGTTCGGCCAGCCAGCGCGTTTCGACGATGCGACGGGCACGGGCATCGAGCGCGTCGAGCGCCGCACGCAAGCCGTCGCGCGTCAACGCATCGCGACCGCGCGCCTCGATGACCTCGGTGGGCTCATGGCGGTCATCGGACAAATAGGCGATCGGCGCGAACTCTTCTTCGCCATCCTCGACCTGGCCTTCGAGCGCAACATCGCCGCCGGCCAGCCGCGTTTCCATCTCCAAGACGTCTTCGCGCTTGACGTTGAGTTCCTTGGCCATCGCATCGACCTCGGCCGGACTCAAGGTGCCGGCACCGGTCTTCATGCTGCGCAGATTGAAGAACAGCTTGCGCTGCGCCTTGGTCGTGGCGATCTTGACCAAGCGCCAATTCTTGAGGATGTACTCGTGAATCTCGGCCTTGATCCAATGGATCGCAAACGAGACCAAGCGCACGCCGCGGCTCGGGTCGAAACGCTTCACCGCCTTCATCAGGCCGATGTTGCCTTCTTGAATCAAATCGGCATGCGGCAAGCCATAACCGAGGTAATTGCGCGCCACCGAAACCACCAGGCGCAGGTGCGACAACACCAACTGGCGGGCAGCCGCCAAGTCACCCGATGCGTTGAATCGCGTCGCCAAGTCCGATTCTTCATCGGCCGACAGCATGGGGACGCGATTGACCGCCTGGATATACGCATCCAGGTTCCCGACCGGCGCGGGCAAATCCATGCGCGCCGACAAGGCAAGATTGGGTCTGAGAGTCAAAGCGTTCGAAGCCATCCAAGGTCTCCTGTTCTCGCATCGGAGCAATTCGCCCCTATGCTCGAAATCATATTAGCACTCGTCATTGTTGAGTGCTAATAGAGCGCTTTGATCGTCTCCATTGGTAAATCCTTGCCCGATGGTCACAGCCATCAACGCCTCAGGTGATTGCAAGTGCTTGCTAACCTTCCTGAACCGCCAGCACATCGTAGCCGGCATTCTCGATCGCAGCCCGGATTTGGGTTGTTTGCGCCACCGAGGCGACCTTGACCCTCTGGCTCGGCAGATCGGCACTGACCTCCGCGGCCGCGTCGACCGACTTGACCGCACGCGTGATCGATGCCACGCACCCGCCGCAACTCATCCCACTGACTTGAAACTCGACCATTACCCCTCCTGAATGTGAATCTGCCGCAATCCGCTGGCGGTGCCGCGGCACACGATGCCCAGACCGGCACTTGAAGTCTGTATTGTCGACCACATAGATCAATCGACTATCCGGCTACTTTAGTCGCTAGCATGCATCGGACCATGGAAACCAATCTACGCATCAGTGGCATGACCTGCGCAGCCTGCGTCACGCGGGTCGAAAAAGTGCTCAAGCGCCAGCCCGGCGTGGTCTCGGCCGAAGTCAATCTGGCGACCGAAGCGGCGCGCGTGATCACCACTGACGAAGCGCAGGTCGACACGCTGATCGATGCGGTGGCCAATGCCGGGTACCAGGCCAGCATCGCGCGACACGACGATGCGCAAGCGCCGCTGCCCTTATGGCCGGTCGCCCTGGGCATGGCGCTGAGCCTGCCCTTGATGCTGCCGATGATCCTCGGCCTGTTCGACCGCCATTGGATGTTGCCCGCCTGGGTGCAATGGGCGCTTGCCACGCCGGTGCAATTCGGTCTGGGCTGGCGTTTTTATCGCGGCGCATGGAAGGCGCTCAAAGCCGGTACCGGGACCATGGATCAACTGGTCGCCCTGGGCACCAGCGCCGCCTATGCGCTTTCCTTGTATCTGTGGCTGGCGCGCGGGCATGACGAGCATTTGTATTTCGAGTCGGCCGCGATCGTGATCACCCTGGTCTTGCTGGGTAAACATCTCGAGGCGCGCGCCAAGCGTCGCGCCGCCAGCGCCGTGCGCGCGCTGATGGCCTTGCGCCCGCCCACGGCGCGAGTGCGTCGCGGCGGTGCCGAAGCAAGCGAGGAAGTCGACATCCCGGTCGAAAGCGTGGTCATGGGCGACATCGTCCTGGTGCGCGCCGGTGAGCGCGTGCCGGTCGATGCGGTAGTGATCGAAGGCGAAAGCCTGGTCGACGAATCCATGCTCACCGGCGAGCCCATGCCCGTGGCAAAACATCCCGGCAGTGCGGTGGCCGGCGGCAGCCTGAACAACGAAGGCTTGTTGATCACGCACGCAACGCGCACCGCCGCGCAATCGACCTTGGCCGGCATCATCCGCGCGGTCGAACGCGCGCAAGCCGCCAAGCCACCGATCCAGCATCTGGTCGATCGCATCGCGGCAGTCTTCGTGCCGGTGATCGTCGCGATCGCGGCGCTGACCATCCTCGGCTGGTGGTGGTCGGGCGCGGTCGATCTCGAAGGCGCCATCCTCAACGGCGTCGCCGTGCTGGTCATCGCCTGCCCGTGCGCGCTGGGTCTTGCCACACCTGCGGCGATCATCGCCGGCACCGGCGCCGCGGCGCGTGCAGGCATCCTGGTCAAGGATGCCGCGGCACTCGAAACCGCCGGACAGGTGCGCGTCGTTGCCTTCGACAAGACCGGCACGCTCACCGAAGGCCACCCCGAGGTCGAAGCCTTGGACGCCGACAACGACGCCGATCGCACCCGCGCGCTGGCGCTCGCTGCCGGACTTGCCGCCGGATCGACGCATCCGCTCGCCCAGGCCGTGGCGCGTCGGGCTCTGGAAGACACGGTCGCGCCGGCCGCCGTCAGCGCCGTCCGCTCGCTCGCCGGACGCGGCATCGAAGGCCGCACCAGCGATGGCGCGATCGTGCGCTTCGGCAATCGCCGCTGGCTGGCCGAACTCGCGATCGCATTGCCGCCCGGCGACGATCTGCACACCACCTCGTATGTCGCGCTGGGCGATGCGGGACACGCGCGCGTCGTCGGTGCGATCCGGTTCTCCGATCGTTTGCGCGCGACCAGCGCGCCGACCCTCGCGCGCTTGCATGCCCGCGGACTCGCTACCGCCATGTTGACCGGCGACACCACGACCACCGCGCGCGCCATCGCCAAGCAGATCGGCATCGACGAAGTCCGCGCGGAGCTGGCCCCCGAAACCAAGAGTCAGGCCATCGACGCGCTGCGCACCTTGCACGGCAAGATTGCGATGGTGGGCGACGGCATCAACGATGCGCCCGCCCTGGCGGCGGCCGATGTCTCGATCGCGATCGGCGGCGGCACCGATGTCGCGCTGGAGACTGCGGCGATCACCCTGATGCGGCCGGACCTGCGCCTCGTCCCTGCGGCGCTTGAGATCGCCGCGCGCACGCAGGCGAAGATCCGGCAGAACCTGTTCTTCGCCTTTGTCTACAACGTGGTGGGCGTGCCGCTCGCGGCCTTGGGAATGCTGAGCCCAGCGGTCGCAGGTTTGGCGATGGCGATGTCGAGCGTCTCGGTGGTATCCAACGCCTTGCTGCTGGCCCGTTGGTCGCCCAAACTCGATCGCTGAATACGCGTCAGACGCCCACGCGGCGCAATTGCCGCGTCGCCGACCACCAGCCGCCCGCACCGCCGAGCGCCGCCACCACCAGGAGCACCACCGCGACTTCGCGCCAGGAGATTGCGGCCGCGCCGGCCGCATCCGCGTCGAACACCCCCGCGCCTGCGCGGGCGATCAGCGCCGCGATCCCGAGCGCCAAGGCGGCCCCCGCGATCCCGAGCATCACGCCGCGCACGACAAAAGGACGCCGGATGCTGGCATTGGTCGCGCCGACCAGGCGGGCGACCTCGATCTCGTCGCGCAGCGCAAGCACCTGGGCGTAAGTCGCGTTGAACGTCACCGCGACCACCACCAGCGCGAACAGCACCGACAAGGTCCATTGCAGCGTCGACG
Organism: uncultured Burkholderiaceae bacterium; assembly: GCA_964448945.1. Taxonomy (GTDB): domain Bacteria; phylum Pseudomonadota; class Gammaproteobacteria; order Burkholderiales; family Burkholderiaceae_E; genus CAXBRX01. Next base: position 1,235 of record CAYUYC010000087.1, on the reverse strand, counting down.
CGGTCCGCACCACTGCCGCCAAGCGGCGCACCCATTGCGCATCGAGTTGCACGACATCGACCTTGGGCAGCGTGCGCACCCGTTCGGCGAAGGCGTCGATCTCACCGCTCGGCAATGCGGCGAGACGAATCACGAAACCGTCCGGCAAGGGATTGTCCTTGAGCGCGCCGAAAGCCGCGGCGTTGCCGATGCGCTCGGCTTGCGCGCGAAACTGCTCCAATGCCTGAGCCTTGGGCACCGGCGTGACGACGATGCGCGCCGACGCATAGGCCGCACGCAACGCCGTGACCTGCTCATCGATGAGTGCCTGGGCCTCGCGAAAATCACCCGGTGTCGCGTCGACGGTGAGATAGACCGACACTTCGGGGTCGGCCGCGATGCTGCGCGCGGTCGGCGCAAGAATGCCGATCGCCCAATGCAGCAATACCGGCAACAACACCGCAGTCGCCACCACGCCCACGCCGGCCATCCATGCCAACGGCTCGCGCCGCAAGGCGGCATACGCCTCGCGCCAAGCGTGCTGCTGCCCGATCCACCATTGCTTCATGCCGCCACCTCGCTGCCGCACATGGCGGTATCGAACACGATGCGGCCGTTGTCGAGCGTGATCGTGCGCGTCGCCACGGTGGCAAGGAGTTGCGGATCGTGCGTGGCCACCAGCACGGTGACGCCCACGCGATGAAAATCGGCAAAGATCTCGACGATGCGCTGCGCGTTGGTCGCATCGAGATTGGCCGTCGGCTCATCGGCCAACAGGATGGCGGGCCGATTGACGATGGCGCGCGCGATCGCCACGCGCTGTTGTTCGCCGCCCGAGAGCATCGTGGGCAGCATCGCTTCTCTTTCGCGCATGCCGACTTTGTCGAGCGCCGCGCGGGCACGCGATTGCGCGTCGGCCCAGCGTGCGCCGGTGTAAACCAGCGGCAACATGACGTTGTCGAGCGCACTGCGGTCGAGCAGCAATTTCTGGTCTTGAAAAGTCAGTCCGAGATTGCGTCGAAGAAAGGGCGCGGCATTGAGCGGCAAACGCGTGATGTCGTTGCCCGCCACCAGCACCGAGCCCTTGGACGCGCGCTCGATGGCCGCGATCAATTTGAACAAGGTGGTCTTGCCCGCGCCCGACGAACCCAGCACCGCCACGAACTCGCCTCGGGCGATCTTGAGGTCGATGCCGCTCAACGCATCGGCGCCGATGCCGCGGTAGGCCTTGCTGACTGCACGTAATTCGATCATGT
>CAYUYC010000086.1:0-12603 GCA_964448945.1 uncultured Burkholderiaceae bacterium | reverse complement strand
GGCTCGCCTCGGACCGCAGCGGCCGCGGCATTGCGTTGAATCAGGAAGAACTTCTGCAGGCGATGGACTTCGCCGAACGCGACGAATATCGCAGCCGCGTCGAAGGCTTCTTGAAGCGCCGTTGACGCGCGGCGCTGTCGGCGATCAGCGCTTGCGATTGGGACAATCCGGCCGCACGCAATTGCCGTACAGCGCCAGCGAATGCTCCTGCAGATCGAAGCCCAGATCGGTCGCGATGCGCTTCTGGCGCTTTTCGATCTCGCTGTCGTGAAACTCCTCGACATGCCCGCATTGCAGGCAGACCAGATGGTCGTGATGGCGCCCTTCGTTGAGTTCGAAGATCGCCTTGCCCTGCTCGAAATGATTGCGCGCCAACACCCCCGCATGCTCGAACTGCGTCAGCACGCGGTAGACGGTCGCCAAGCCGATGTCGATGTCTTCCTGCAGCAGCATCTTGTAGACATCGTCCGCGCTCAGATGGCGCGTACCCGCGTTCTCGGCCTTCTGAAACAGCTCAAGGATCTTCAGCCGCGGCAACGTGGCTTTCAGACCGACTGCCTTGAGATCCGACGAGTTGGGCATGGCTTAGTGTGAGTGGACGCGGGCATCGACAACGATCGAACATCCGGCGCGAGGTTTGTGGACGGCGACCGCCCGATCAACGGCGCTGCGGCACGCGCGAAGCACGCCGGGCGTTGCGGTCCTTTCCATTATCATAGCCGCTTGTTCCTCGATCCGACCGGCAAGCGGCATCATCCTTGCTGCCGGCACAGCCAATACCCATGAGCCACCGCCTCCTGCTGCGCACGCGCACCGCCGTCTCGATCCGCACCCTGAGCGCGATCGCGCTTGCCTGGGCGCTGGCCGGTTGTTCCACACCCTGGTTCAAGCCCTACCGCGTGGAAATCCAACAAGGCAATTTCGTCAGCAGCGAGATGGTGGCCTTGCTCAAACCCGGCATGACGCGCGACCAAGTGCGCTTCACCCTGGGCTCGCCGATGGTCACGCCGCTGTTTCGCGCGAACCAATGGGATTACGTCTTCTACCAGCGCCGCACCACGGGAGACGTGGTCGAACGCCGCTTGACGCTCACTTTCGAAAACGACCGTCTCGCACGCTGGCAAGGCGACGACATGCCCAGCGAACTGCCCAAGACCGCCACCGACACCAACGCCAACGGCAAGACCTCCTGATCGGCAGTACCTGCGACCGCCACCGGAAAACACCATGATGAAGATTGCGATTGCGGGCGCCAGCGGCCGCATGGGCCGCATGCTCGTCGAAGCCATCGCCCAGGCCGACGATGCGCAATTGGTCGGCGCCCTCGACATGCCCGGCGCCATGAGCCTCGGCCGCGATGCCGGCGAAACCCTGGGCATTGCCACCGGCGTGCTCATCACCAGCGACATCGATACCGCCTTGCGCGACGCGCAATACCTGATCGACTTCACGCGCCCCGAAGGCACGCTCAAGCATCTTGCCGCCTGCACCGAGCGCGGGGTCAAGATGATCATCGGCACCACCGGCATCGACGCCGCGGGCAAAGCCGCCATCGGCGCCGCGGCCGAACGCATCGCCCTCGTCTTCTCGCCCAACATGAGCGTGGGCGTGAACGCGACGTTCAAACTGCTCGAGGTCGCGGCCCGCATCCTCGCCAGCGGTTACGACATCGAAATCATCGAGGCCCATCATCGGCACAAGATCGATGCCCCTTCCGGAACCGCCCTGGGCATGGGCGAAGTCGTCGCCAAAGCGCTCGGACGCGATCTTTCCAAGGTGGCGGTATACGGCCGTGAAGGCGTGACCGGCGAACGCGATCCATCGACGATCGGCTTTGCCACCGTGCGCGGCGGCGACATCGTGGGCGACCACACCGTCTTGTTCGCCGGCATCGGCGAGCGTATCGAAATCACACACAAGTCTTCCAGCCGCATGACCTACGCCCTGGGTTCGCTGCGCGCCGCGCGCTTCCTGGCCGCCAAGCAACGCGGACAATTCGACATGCAGGACGTTCTCGGTCTGCGCTGAGCCCATGGAATCACAAGCCCTCGGACTCGCGCACTTCTGGGGTCAGGCCGACGCCGTCAATCGCACGGTCGGGCTGTTGTTGCTGGCCATGTCGATCGCCAGTTGGACCGTGGTACTGGGCAAGCTGCGCGTCGCGCTCGATCTGCGCGGCGGCGCCGACGCCAAGCTCAAGCAATTCTGGGCCGCACCCACGCTCACCGACGGGCTGGCGCAATTGCGCGCCGTCGACCGCAGCGGGGTGTTTGCCACCGTCGCGCAAGCGGCACTCGACGGCAACGCGCAACAAGCCGGCATGGCTGGGCGTGGCGAACGCGCCGATCGACTGATGCGCGAATTGCGCGCGGCCTTGCGCGCCGCGACCGCGCGCCTGGACGCCGGACAAACCTGGCTTGCTTCGATCGGAGCCACCGCACCCTTCGTCGGCCTGTTCGGCACGGTCTGGGGCATCTATCACGCGCTCATCGGCATCGCGAGCGCGGGCCAGGTGAGCATCGATCGGGTGGCGGGGCCGGTGGGCGAGGCGCTCATCATGACCGCGCTGGGTCTGGCGGTCGCGATCCCGTCGGTGCTGGCCTACAACGCCTACGCGCGCCTGGCGCGCACCGTGGTCGCCGACCTCGACGGCTACGCGCGCGACCTGCACGCCTACTGCGTCGCGCATCCGGACGGCTGAATCCATGGCCTTCGGCAGCCTCGACGACACACAGGCCGCGCGCGAACCGATGGCCGACATCAACACCACGCCCTTGGTGGACGTGATGCTCGTGCTGCTGGTGATCTTCATCATCACCGCACCCTTGTTCACCCATGCCGTCAAACTCGACCTGCCCGATCAACCCGCCGCGTCGGTCCAGGACCGCGAACGGCCGGTGGTGATCTCGATCGATGCCGAGGGCGCGGTGTATTGGGACGATGCCCGCCTCGACGACGGGGCCTTCATTGCCCGGCTGGACGAACTTGCGCGCACACGCGATGCCGCGCCCCCGGCGCTGCATCTGCGCGCCGACAAGGCCACGCGCTACGAACGCGTGGCGATGGTCATGGCGCAAGCCCAACGCGCGGGGCTCACACGCATCGCCTTCATCACCGAACCGAACGCGGCAAACACGATGGCCAACCCCGGTGCGCGCACCGACCGGCCTGCACCCGCGCCGACCACCGTGCCCTCGGGCGCCGCGGGGACGACGCGATGATCTGGTCCATGTTGGTCCGCGCAACGCTGCTGGCCGGATGCCTCGCAGCGCAGACCGCCACAGGCGCACCGATCGAAGTGCGCGATGACGCCGGCCACACGCTCACGCTGGCGGCGCCGGTGCGGCGCATCGTGTCCTTGTCGCCGGCGGCGACCGAATCCTTGTTCGTGATCGGCGCAGGCGCGCAAGTCATCGGCACCAGCGCGTACTCCGATTACCCGGCCGAAGCCAAGCGCGTGCCGCGCATCTCCGATGCGTACACGCTCAACCGCGAAGCGGTGGTGCGCCTGGCACCTGAACTCGCCATCGTCTGGGGCTCGGGCACGCCCACCCAGCGTGTGGCCGAACTCAAGGCGCTGGGCATCCCGATCTATGTGTCGGAGCCGCGCACCGCCCGGGACATCGCCAGCACCCTTGAACGCTTCGGCGTTCTGACCGGTCATGTGCCGCAGGCCCAGGCCGAGGCACAGCGTTTTCTCGCACGCGTCGACGCCTTGCATGCACGCTATGCGCGTAGCGCACCGGTCGATGTCTTCCTGCAGATTTCCGCGGCGCCCTTGATGACCGTGAATGCGCAGCACGCGCTGAGCGAAGCCTTGACGACCTGCGGCGGACGCAATGTGTTCGCGGACCTGCCCATGCTCGCGGCCCAGGTGGGGCAGGAAGTGGTGGTGGCGCGCAATCCGCAATTGATCGTCGCGATCGAGCCCGCCGAATCCGCCGCCGCAGCGCTCGCGCCGTGGCGGCGCCTGACGGTCATGCGCGCGGTGCGCGCCGGTCAATTGACGGCCGTCTCGCCCGACTTGCTGTCACGCGCCGCGCCTTCGTTTGCCGAAGGGGTCGCGGCATTGTGTGAAGTGGTCGAGCGCGCGCGCACTGCGCGCTGACCACTTCTGCCAGCGCGTCAGCCGCGCTGGCCGATGAAGGGGAAGTTCACCTTCGTCGGCGCGCCGACGATGAGATCGGCCACCGCCGCACCCGAACCCACGCCCATCGTCCAGCCCAGGGTGCCGTGTCCGGCATTGAGATAAAGATTGGGATAACGCGCGCGCCCGAGCAACGGAACGTTGGACGGCGTCGACGGCCGCAGACCGGACCAGTACTCCGGCGCCTCGTAATCGCAGGCGGTGGGAAACAGCGCGCGCGTGCGCCGGGTGAGCGCCTCGCAACGCACGGTATTGAGCGCGCGCGAATATCCGCTGAGTTCGGCAGTGCCCGCGACCCGCAGACGATCGCCCAGACGCGTGAAGACGATCTTGTGGCTGTCGTCGGTGAGGCTGACTTGCGGCGCATGCGCGGCATCGACGATGCGATAGGTGGCCGAGTAGCCCTTGGCCGGGTAGATCAAGGGCCGCACACCCAGCGGACGCACGAGATCGGGCGTGAAGCTGCCGAGTGCGACCACGACCGCGTCGGCGTCGATGCGGTCGTAGCGGCCGTCGGGGCGGATCACTTCGACCCCCGCGATGCGCCCATGCTCGAGCGGCAAGCGTGTGGCTTGCGTGCCGTAGGCGAATTCGACGCCGGCCGACGCCGCGTGCGCAGCCAGCGCCTTGGTGAAGCGATGCACATCGCCGCTTTCGTCATCGGCGGTGAAATCGCCACCGACGATCTGCGCGCCGATCGACGCCAGCGCCGGTTCGAGGGCGACGACTTCGTCGCGCGTGACGACGCGCCGATCGACGCCCAGCGTGCGCATCGCATCGGCCGCGGGCTGCGCCTTGGCGAAGACCTTGGGGTCGAGATAAAAGCGCAGGATGCCGCGTTCGAGGCAGTCGTAGTCGATGCCGAGTTCGGCGCGCACTTCACGCAGCAGATCGCGCGAGTAACTCGCCAACGCGACCATCGCTGCGACATTGCGATGCATGCGTCCGGGCGTGCATTCGCGCATGAACGCGAGGCCCCAGGCCCATTGGCGCGGATCGAAGCGTGGGGTGAACAGCAAGGGCGCGTCGGGTTTGCCGAGCCAGCGCAGGATCTGCAAGGGCGCATCGGGCGTGGCCCACGGCTCCGAGAAGCTGACCGAAATCTGGCAACCGTTGGCGTAACTGGTCTCGAGGGCCGCGCCTGGCTGGCGCTCCACCACCGTGACCTCGCAACCGTGCTTGCGCAAAAACCAGGCGGTGCTGACGCCGATCACGCCGGCACCGAGAACGATGATCTTCTTCATGCGATGAGAAATTCCTTCCGGCCGGCATTGTAGGCAAGCCGCGTTGCAGCGCAGCGCATGCCCTTGTTTTCGCCATGTACGTAGTTTCCCGGCCTTGTGACATCCACGTGTCCGGCACCAGAGTTGGGCGTGTAGAATCCGCCGCCGTTTGCTTGCGCACCAAGTGCTTCTGCATCGTGCCCGGATTCACCACCGTGGACCGATCGAGACCGGAAATGCTTGGCAAAGATCTTGCTGACCTTTTGCAGAACGCGCACCGCTCCCGACCACAAGTCCAGGAACGGTCCTGTCTCTCTAGGAACCCAGTGAACCGTAACGTCTGCCTCTTCGCGCCACGCTGTTTCGGCGCTCCGCCCCACGATCGTGTGGCCGTCACCCCCGTGCATTGAAGGCGCCCGCATGGACATCCTGCTCCAACAAATCCTCAACGGGCTCGTGCTCGGCAGCGTGTATGCGCTGATCGCGCTGGGCTACACCATGGTCTACGGCATCCTGCAGCTCATCAACTTCGCCCACGGCGATGTGTTGATGGTGGGCGCATTGACCGCCATGACGACCATCAACGCGGTGTCGGCGATCGCGCCTGACTTACCTGGACCGATCAAGCTCGTGATCGGCCTGATGGTCGCCATGCCGGTGTGCATGATGCTCAACGTGGTGATCGAGCGCGTGGCCTACCGGCCCTTGCGCAATGCGCCGCGTCTGGCGCCGCTGATCACTGCGATCGGCGTGTCGATCACACTGCAGACGCTCGCGATGCTGGTCTGGGGCCGCAACTACCACGTCTTCCCGTCGACCCTGCCGACCGCGTCCATCGCCATCGGCGGCGCGTCGATCACGCCGACCCAGCTCATGATCATCGTGGTCTCGTTCGCCTTGATGATCGGCCTCGTGGTCCTCGTCAACAAGACCAAGCTCGGCCGCGCGATGCGCGCCACCGCCGAGAACCCGCGCGTCGCGGGCCTGATGGGCGTGGATGCGAACAAGGTCATCGTCGCCACCTTCGCGATCGGCGCAGCGCTGGCCGCCGTCGCGGGCGTGATGATGGCCTCGAACTACGCGATCGCGCATTTCTACATGGGCTTCCTGCCCGGCATGAAGGCCTTCACCGCTGCGGTGCTGGGCGGCATCGGCAACATCTACGGCGCGATGGTGGGCGGCCTGATGCTGGGCCTCATCGAATCGCTCGGCGCGGGTTATATCGGCGACCTCACCGGCGGGGTGCTCGGCAGCCATTACCAGGACATCTTCGCCTTCATCGTGCTGATCCTCGTGCTGACCTTGCGGCCGTCCGGGATCATGGGTGAACGCGTCGCGGACCGCGCCTGATCGAAAGAGAACGCCATGCCAACGATCTTCCCGAATTTCAAGGACAACCCCGCCGGCGCGATGACCGCGCTCGTGGTGGTGACGGTGCTGCTTGCCCTGGTGCCTTTCGGCGCCGGTTATTTCGGCAATGCCTGGGTGCGCATCATCGACTTCGCGCTGTTGTACGTGATGCTCGCGCTCGGGCTGAACATCGTGGTCGGCTTCGCCGGCCTGCTCGATCTGGGCTACATCGCCTTCTATGCGGTCGGCGCCTATCTGTACGCCCTGCTCGCGTCGCCGCACCTGACCGACAACTTCCCGGCCATCGCGTCGATGTTCGAAGGCGGGCTGCACATCCCGATCTGGTTCGTGATTCCCTTGTGTGCCGCCGTCGCGGCGTTCTTCGGCGTCCTGCTCGGCGCGCCGACCTTGCGTCTGCGCGGCGACTACCTCGCGATCGTGACCCTGGGCTTCGGCGAGATCATCCGCATCTTCATGAACAACCTGAACGCCCCGGTCAACATCACCAACGGGCCGCAGGGCATCAACATGATCGATCCGGTCAAGATCGGCGGGGCCGACGGCTTCAGCCTGGGCAGGACGCAGGAGCTCTTCGGTCTGAGTTTCCCGTCGGTCTATCTCTACTACTACCTGTTCCTGGCCCTGGTGGTGCTGACCATCATCGCGTGCTCGCGCTTGCAGAATTCGCGCATCGGCCGGGCCTGGATGGCGATCCGCGAAGACGAGATCGCGGCCAAGGCGATGGGCATCAACACCCGCAACGTGAAGCTGCTCGCGTTCGCGATGGGCGCATCGTTCGGAGGCGTCTCGGGTGCGATGTTCTCGGCCTTCCAGGGTTTCATCTCGCCGGAGTCGTTCAACTTCATGGAATCGATCATGGTGCTGTCGATGGTCGTGCTGGGCGGCCTCGGCCATATCCCCGGCGTGGTACTCGGGGCGGTGCTGCTGTCGGCGCTCCCCGAGGCGCTGCGCTACGGCGTGGTCCCGCTGCAGCAAAGCCTGTTCGGCAAGACGCTGGTCGATGCCGAAGTGCTGCGCTCGCTGCTCTACGGTCTGGCCATGGTGCTCATCATGCTGTATCGGCCCAAGGGCTTGTGGCCGGCGCCCGAGCATGGCGTCAATCCGCTCAAGCAACCTGCGGACGGAGGCGCGCGCGCATGAACCCGACCCATAGCGACATCATTCTTGCGGTCTCGGGCGTCAACAAGCGCTTCGGCGGCCTGCAGGCCCTGGCCGAAGTCGGCATCGAGATCCGGCGCGGCCAGATCTATGGCCTGATCGGACCGAACGGCGCGGGCAAGACCACCTTCTTCAATGTCATCACCGGGCTGTACACCCCGGACTCGGGCAGTTTCGTGCTCGACGGCAAGCCTTACGAACCGACCTCGGTGCATCAGGTCGCCTATGCCGGCATCGCGCGGACCTTCCAGAACATCCGCCTGTTTCCCGACATGACCGCGCTCGAAAACGTGATGGTCGGGCGCCATGTGCGCACCAAGGCCGGTGTGTTCGGCGCGGTGTTCAAGACCCGTTCCGAACGCACCGAGGAAGCCGACATCCAGGCGCGCGCCTATGCGCTGCTCGAATACGTGGGCATTCAGAAGTACGCCAATTTCCAGGCCCGCACGCTGAGTTACGGCGACCAGCGCCGGCTCGAGATCGCGCGTGCGCTCGCGACCGATCCCAAGCTCATCGCGCTCGACGAACCGGCCGCCGGCATGAACGCGACCGAGAAGGTGCAATTGCGCGCCCTGCTCGAAAAGATCAAGGCCGAAGGCCGGACCATCCTGATCATCGAGCACGACGTGAAGCTGGTGATGGGCTTGTGCGACCGCGTGACGGTGCTCGATTACGGCAAGGAAATCGCGGCGGGCGTGCCTGCCGAGGTGCAGAAGAACCCGGCGGTCATCGAGGCCTACCTCGGTGGCGCACATCATTGAGGAGCCGGCCATGACCGAACCCGTACTCAAAGTCAGCGGCCTGAAGGTCGGCTACGGCGGCATCCAGGCCGTCAAGGGCATCGACCTCGAAGTGCAGCCGGGTGAACTCGTCACCCTCATCGGCGCCAACGGCGCCGGCAAGACGAGCACGCTCAAGGCGATCACCGGCATGCTCTCGTGGGCCGGCGAAATCTCGTACATGGGCCAGCCGGCCAAGGGCAAGCAAAGCTTCCAGTTGCTGCGCGATGGCCTGGTCATGGTTCCGGAAGGCCGCGGCGTGTTCAAGCTGATGACCATCACCGAGAACCTGTTGATGGGTGCGTTCGCGCGCAACGACAAGCAAGGCATCCAGGACGACATCGAGAAGATGTTCGGACTGTTCCCGCGCTTGAAGGAACGCGCCGACCAATTGGCCGGCACCATGTCGGGCGGCGAACAGCAGATGTTGGCGATGGCGCGTGCGCTGATGTCGCAACCCAAGCTGTTGTTGCTCGACGAACCTTCGATGGGTCTGTCGCCCATCATGGTCGAAAAGGTGTTCGAAGTCGTGCGCGACGTGCATGCGCAAGGCGTGCCCATCCTGCTGGTCGAACAAAACGCCAAGCTCGCGCTCGAGATCGCCAACCGCGGCTATGTGATGGATTCCGGTCTCGTCACCATGAGTGGCCCGGCCGATCAGATGCTGCACGACCCGAAGGTGCGTGCAGCCTATCTGGGCGAAGAAGTCAGCGAATGAAGCTCGTGCAGACGCGGGTCACCGCGTCTGCCCTTCAGGCATCGGCCTTGTCGGCCTCCGACACGAAGGCATCGGCAAAGAACGCGTCCGGCGGCAATTGGCATTGCGCGATGAAATCCGTGCGCGCGGAATCGACCATCACCGGCACGCCGCAGGCATAGACCTGCCAGCCCGACAGATCGGGCAGATCGGCCATCACCGCGCGATGAACGAAGCCGGTACGTCCGGCCCAGGCGTCATCGGACGCGGGTTCGGACAGCACCGGCACGTAGCGCAGATCGACGCCTGCAGCGCGCGCTTGTTCGACGAGTTGTTCGGCCAACGCATGCAGGTACAGATCCTTGCGCGCGCGTGCACCCCAATACAGCCGCATCGGCTGCGAAAAACCGATCCGGATCGCGTGCTCGATGATGGCCTTGATCGGTGCGAACCCGGTCCCGCTGGCGAGCAGCACGACGGGCTTTGCGGCGTCTTCGCGCAGGAAGAAGCTGCCGTGCGGCCCTTCGATGCGCAGGATGTCGCGCTCCTTGATCGCGGGATCGGCGGCGCCGAACAAGGCATCGGTGAACTTGCCGCCCGGCATGTGGCGAATGTGCAATTCGATCTTGTCGGCCAGATGCGGGGCGCTGGCCATCGAATAGCTGCGACGGGTGCCGTCGCGCATGCTGACGTCGATGTATTGGCCGGCGTGGTATTCGAATTTTTCGTTGGCCGGCAATTGCAGACGCATGATCACCACGTCATCGCTCACCCGCTCGATCGATGCGACGCGTGCGGGCATCTTGCGTACGACAAAGGCACCTTGCGCGACGACGTTGCGGCATTCGATCTCGAGATTGGAGCGCGCAAAGGCGCAACAGAACAAGGCTTGCCCTTGTGCGGCTTCCTGATCGGACAAGGCCTTGGCCTGATGCGGCCCGTGCTCGACTGTTCCGGCCAATACCTTGCCCTTGCACGCACCGCAGGCGCCGTCACGGCAACCGTGCGGCAAAGTGATGCCCGCGCGCAAAGCCGCATCGAGGATGGATTCCGACGCTTGCGCCTCGAAAGCGCGGCCGCTCGGATGGACGACAACTTGGTAAGCCATAGAATTCCAGCAATGAAGAAAACCGTGTTGGTGGTCGGCCCCGGCCATGTGGGCATGCGCGTGGTGGCAATGCTTCGGCGTCGCGCCCGCGTGCTGGCATTGGTGCGCCGCCGTGATCAATGCGCCGCCATACGCGCGCTGGGCGCCACCCCCATCCTCGGCGACCTCGATCAGGCGCATCGCCTCAAGGCATTGCGTACCACGCCGGTCGACGCCGTCATCCATCTTGCGCCGCCGCCCAACACCGGATCGCGCGATTTGCGCACCCGCCGATTGGCCGCGGCGATTGTACCCAAGCACCCGGGGCGATTTGCCTGGGTCTATGTGAGCACGACGGGCGTCTACGGCGATTGCGCCGGTGCACGTCTGGACGAATCGCAAATGCCGCGGCCGGCATCGGCGCGCGCGCGGCGTCGCGTCGATGCCGAACGCATCTTGGCTCGAAACGCCAAGCGCAATGGTTGGCGTGGCGTGGTCTTGCGTGCGCCCGGCATCTACGACGCCGATCGCCTGCCGATCGCGCGCCTGCACGCCGGCCTGCCGGCCTTCGTGCCTGCCGACGATGTGTACACCAACCATATCCATGCCGACGACCTCGCCGCGATGTGCGTGGCGGCGTTGCGCACACGCAGGTGCTGGCGGGTCTATCACGCCTGCGACGATTCCGATTTGCGCATGGGCGATTACTTCGATCTCGTCGCCGACGCCTTCGGTCTCGCACGTGCGCCGCGCCTGCCACGCGATGCGGTCGCGCGCAGCGTCTCGCCCCTGACTTGGAGCTTCATGCGCGAATCGCGCCGATTGTCCAATGCGCGCATCAAGCGCGAGCTGGGTGTGCGCCTCCTGCATCCTCAGGTGGCGGATTTCGTGCAAAGCTTGCGGCACTCGCCGTCACCGGCCTGAACCAACTTTTTCAATGCCACATCCGAGATGAACCGAACCGTACGCTGGTGGTGTCTGTTGGCATGCGCCGCGCTCGCGACGGTCGCGCGCAGCGAAGAGCCCGGGATTACGCTCACCCGACCGACCGGCGGCTGGACCTATGCCGGCATCGCCGACGATTCGGATCGCGTGAGCTATGCCTACCCCAGCAATCTCATCGATCGTGGCGGTCAACGACAGCGCACCGTGATCGCCGGGCGCATCGAGCAAGCGGGCACGACGCGCGGCACGCCCACACTGGTAGTCAACGGCAATGCGATGCCGTTGTACGTCGGCGCCCAGGGCGCATACGCGCGGCCCTATGCCTTCGGTCCCGGCTCCAACAGCATCGAGATCAAAGACCCGCAAGGGCGCAGCAAGAAGCGCGTGCAGTTCTATGAAGCCAACCCGGGCAAGACGACCGCAAAGGTGCGCGTGATCCTGAGCTGGGATGATCCGCAGGCCGAGTTGGATCTGCATGTGCTGACGCCCGATGGGCAGCACGCGTTCTGGGCGTCGCCCGTCCTTGCGAACGGCGGCGGGCTCGACGTGGACAGCGTGGACGGCGCGGGACCGGAAATGTTCTCGATGACCGCCCCCATGGCGGGCACCTATCTGGTCTACGTGAATTACTGGGGCAATTTCGGCGCCGGCGGCTATCACTTCGACGAAACCACGCGTCAGCGCGAAGTCATTGCCGCGCGCATCACCCTGGTGTTCGACGAGAACTCCGCGGCCGAGCGTCGCGAAACGTTCACGGTGCCGATGCGCAAGATCGGCGATCTGACCTTGGTACGCACGTTCCGACGCGGCGCCTAAAGAAAATGCCCGGTTCCGCAAGGAACCGGGCATCGGATCTTCATGGTGCCGGTGGAGAGAATCGAACTCCCGACCTTCGCATTACGAATGCGCTGCTCTACCAGCTGAGCTACACCGGCACGACAAGGCGCGAGAGTATAGCAAAGGAAATCGGCGCGAGACCCTCAGGTCGTCGGACTGTCGACCAGCCCGCGCGGCAGCTTGAAAGTCACGTTTTCTTCGACGCCTTCAAGCGCACGCACCGAGCGCACGCCGAGTTCGCGCAAGCGCGCGATGATGTTCTGCACCAGCACTTCGGGGGCCGATGCGCCGGCGGTCAGTCCGATGCGGCGCACGCCGTGCAACCAGTTCGGATCGATGTCGTCCGCACCATCCACGAG
>CAYUYC010000085.1:0-12605 GCA_964448945.1 uncultured Burkholderiaceae bacterium | reverse complement strand
CCCGGGCTGCAGGCCGAACTCGCGGCGCTGGCCCGGGTGCGCTCCGAGCATCCGGGCGAAGACGGCGCGGTGCGCTTGCTGGTCGATCTGGCCGATGGCCTGAGCGTCGAATCGGTGCTCTTGCCGCGTGCGGGCTTGTGCGTGTCGAGCCAGGTCGGCTGCGCGGTCGGCTGCGTGTTCTGCATGACCGGCCGCAGCGGACTCGTGCGGCAATTGTCGAGCGCGGAAATCGTCGCCCAGGTCGTGCTGGCGCGCGCACGCCGGCCGGTCAAGAAAGTGGTCTTCATGGGCATGGGCGAGCCCGCACACAACCTCGACCAGGTGCTCGAAGCGATCGACCTGCTCGGCACCGACGGCGCCATCGGCCACAAGAACCTGGTGTTCAGCACCGTCGGCGATCGGCGCGTGTTCGAGCGTTTGCCGCAGGCCCGCGTCAAGCCCGCGCTCGCGGTGTCCTTGCATGCGATCGACGCCCAATTGCGCGCAAGCCTGTTGCCGCGCGCGCCGCAGATCGAGGTCGACGAACTGGTCGCGCAAGCCGAGGCCTATGCGCGCGCGACCGGCTATCCGATCCAGTACCAATGGACGCTGCTCGACGGCATCAACGATCGCGCGCAAGACGTCGATGCCTTGGTGCGGCTGCTCGGCGGCAAATACGCGGTGCTCAATCTGATTCCCTACAACGCGGTCGAAGGCAGCGAGCTGCGCCGCCCGCCCATCGAACACGCCGCCGCGATGGCGCGCGCGCTGCATCGGCGCGGCATCCTTACCAAACTGCGGCGTTCGGCCGCACAGGATGTCGACGGCGGGTGCGGGCAATTGCGCGCGCGGCTGGGCGCGGCGCCGCGCGATGAGGTGCAGGTGATCGCGCAGGCGATGCGCGCCTGAGGCACGACTCGCGGGTACGTCGAGGGCGTGCCGATCCGCGTTCAGCGTGCGACGTCGGCGGTCCAGGTGCGCAACGCAAATCCGCCGCCCGGCATGCCGCGGCACAGTTGCGCCACCGAAGCTTCGACCAGCTCGAAGCCGGTGCCGGTCCATTCCCAGGTCCAGAACGCGCCGCAATCGAACAGGCCGCGGCCTTTGCCATAGCCGTGCATGGTGCCGCCGTCGAATTCGCCGTTCGATACGGTGTCGCCGCGGGTTCCACCCTCGGGGAAATCCAGACGCTTGGGGCGATACGGCGGCTTGAGATTGGCGACCCACGCGCCCAGGCCGCTTTGATAGGCCGCGCGCCAGCATTCGCGCGTCACCAGCACCTGGGTCGGCGACAACAACGCGATCCCGGTCTCGGGCTCGTCCTCGTCGGGCACGTCCTCGAAACACTCGTCCTGGCCTTTGCGGATCTCGACCAGGATCGCGTCGAGCAGCTTCTCGCTCGGCGCGACGCCCTTGGGCGCAGGGGCCGCACGCACCACCGGCACCGGCTTGGCGGCGGGCACCGTCGCTTCGGCCTTGCTGCCCTTGCGCACCAAGGCGCCCGGCGTGCCGATGCGTCCTTGCACATCGTCGATCTTGAGCAGCGCGGCCTTGAGGCCCGCGAACGACAAGGTCCAGGTGCTGCTGCCGTCGCTCACCTCGGCACTCGTGGCTTCGAGCGCGTGGGCGACGATGCCGGCCGCCTGGGCGGGCGTGAACTCGGCGTCCTCGTCCAGGTTGCGCAAGACGAACTTGCCGATCTTGAGCGTGAGCTTGCCGACCGGCGCATCGTCTGCGGGCTGAACCATGAGCTTGGCCTTGAGCGGTGTGCCCGGTCCCGCATCGCGCGCGATCCACAACGAGACCGGTTCGCTGTCGGCATCCTCGGCTTGCGCGCCCGCGGCTTCGCAATGCGCGATGTTGTCGCAAGCCACGCTCCAGTCCTTGAACACATGCGATTGCGATTGCGCCGGCGCTGCGGCAGTGAAAGCGCCCAAGGCGCAGCCGAGCACGAGCGCGGCGGATTTGAACGTAGGCATGGCGAAGTGGACCGTGACGGGATGACCCGCGCGATGCTGCCACAAGCCGGTGTGCGCCAAACCGCGCTCGGTGCTGGTCGTGCGGTCTGCGGCATGACACCTTGGTGCCAGCCTGCAGAATCCGGCCGAGGTGAGTAGAGGCGTCCTACAACGCGCGCGATTGACCGGTGCTTTCGCGCTTGCGGATACTCCGCGCGTGAACAAGAAACTCCACCCCAGTCTTTCGCGGGTGTCGAGCCAAGACAACGCGCCGCGTCTGACGATGCTGGCCGCGTTGATCATGGGCCTGACGCTGATGACCACCCCCCCGAGCGCATCCGCGGCATCGAGCGCCGCGGCGCCGGCCGCCGCCCAGGATTGCGGCTGCGAACTGCCCTGGCGCACCTACACCCGCAAGCCGACGCCGGAAGTGCTGCAGTTGTTTCGCGCCGCGCGCACCGCCGACGAAACGACCTTCGCGCGCTTGATCGCGACTATCCCCGATTTGAACGAGTACGCGGTCGACGATCAGTCCTTGCTCGCCGCCTTGCTCTATCCGGTCGACGGTCTGGGCGGCCGCAAGAACGGCAAGGGCAAGACCTGGTCGCAGATGTCGGCTGCCGAGACCGCGCAGTTGCGCGCCGCGCACGCCGCGACGCTGGCCGCCAAGACCCGCATGCTGGCGCTCGCACTCGAACACGGCGCGAGCGTCAAGGACACCACGCGCGATTACCAGCGCCCGCCCTTGCACCTCGCGATGGTCTTCGGCACGCCCGAGATGGTGCGGCTGCTGCTCAAGCACGGCGCCGATCCCAACCAGATCGAAAGCGAACGCAACACCATGCCGATCGAGTTCGCGCTCGATCATGAATTCTTCGTGCGCATGACCTATCTGCCCGAGCTGGTCGATGCGCCAGCGCGCACGCAGATGCTGCTCGATCTGCTCGCCGCGGGCGCCAAGCGGCCGTACCAGCGCGT
Organism: uncultured Burkholderiaceae bacterium; assembly: GCA_964448945.1. Classification (GTDB taxonomy): domain Bacteria; phylum Pseudomonadota; class Gammaproteobacteria; order Burkholderiales; family Burkholderiaceae_E; genus CAXBRX01. The sequence goes on along the minus strand of CAYUYC010000085.1, from coordinate 9,690 downwards.
GGATGAAGCCCAGCACAAACGCGGCGAGGCGCTGCCGCGCCCGGCGGCCGACTACCTGATCTGGCCCGCGCTGGCCGAACTCACCACCGGCAGCGAGGTGATGGACGCCATGGCCAAGACCGGGACCGCCCCGGCTTGCGACCCCGACATGGCGATGCTCTCGCCGCTCGGCCATGCCGCGCGCGCCGGCAATCTCGAGGGCGTGCGCTGGCTCAAGGCCCATCTGCCGCGCACCGTGGTCGAACCCGATCGTTACGGCGACGGCAAGGACGTCACGCTCGACGTCTGGCTGGCCGCGGCGATCTGGGCCTTGTATCCGGCACAAGACACGCCAGCGACGCGCCAGCGCAGCCGCGACATCCTCGGCGAGTTGTTGGTCAAGGACATGCCCTGGGCGCAGGAGAACGATCTCGCCGACGACGAACAAAACGGCTTGATCGTTCGCCGCGAGATCGATCGCCCGTCGGGCGGCAGCACCTTGCTGCATCACCTCGTATTCCTCGGCGACGAAGCCTGGGTGCAACGCGTGGTCGCGCTCGGCGCGCCGATCGACGGCAGCCGCGCACCCGACGCACAGGCGCTGAAATCGACCCCGCTGGCGACTGCGGTGCGCACGGGCAATGCCGCCATGGTCAAGCGTCTGCTGGCTCTCGGTGCCGATCCGCTCGCCGGACCGCGGCGCGAAGATTCGCCGTTCTTCGGTGCGCTGGTCTTCGACGACATGCGCGATGACGAACCGACGGCACAGGAAAAAGCCCGCGCCGAAGCGGCACGCCACGCCGTGCTGGCCGCGCTGCTGGCAGCCTTGACGCCGGCGCAGAAGCAGGCGCTCGACGCTGGTGACCCGACGCCGATCGGCTATGTGATGGGCCGCTGGTACACCGACGACGACACCGCCACCACGCGCATGCTGCTCGACGCCGGATTCAGCGCGGCCGCGGTCGACGCAAAGTCCTTGTGGCGGGCGATGCGATCGAGCGATCGCGCCTTGTTCAACGATCTGGTCGCGCATGGCGCTCAGGTCGCGCAGACGCCCGAAGCCAAGGCACCCGCCACCAATCCGCCCGCCACCGGTACGCCCGCAACCAATCCGCCCGCAAGCAATCCGCCGGCCAAACCGGTCGTCGTGCCCGCACCGGGCCTGCTCGTGGACGCCTTGTCCACCGGCCGTGCCGACCTGCTCGAAGACCTGTTGCGTCGCGGGGCCGATCCCAATCAACCCAATGAGGACGGCATGAGCGCGGTGCAGGCGGCGATCCTGCAAGGCGACCTGAAATCGCTCGAGGTCTTGCTCGCCCATGGCGCGCGCATCGACACCACGCCGCGCCGCACGCCCGATGCGCCGCCGTCCATGCTCGATCTCGCGCTGAGCACCGGCAATGCCGCCATGGTCGCGCGGGTGGCCGCGAGCTGGGGCGGCAGCCTGTCGAGCGCCTGCATGCCGGGGCGCGACGAACTGATGCAGATGATCGTGGCGCCCGATGACGCGGTCTGGAATGCATGGCTGAACCAAGGCCTCGCCCGACCGGCCGACCCGAACGCCTGCGAAACCGCCCCCATGGCCGAACGCGCCGTGCTCGGTGCGCTCGATGATCCGCATGCCCCGCTCGTCGGCTGGATCGCGCAACGCTTCGAGCTGCGTCTGCAGGCATTGATGCGCATTGCGACCGATGCCGGCCGCCTGACTCCGGCGCGCGCCACCGACTGGCTGCAGCGTGCGCGCGAGGCGGGGCGCGACGACGTCGCGGTGGTGCTGCGGCATCTCGGTGTTGCCGAACCGGCGCCGTCCAAGCCGGCGGAACCACTGAATGCCAAGCGCAGCGCCAAGGCGGTCGCGGCCGACCGGGCCTTGCAGAAGAAGCTGGTCGGGCATTACTACCTGACCAATGTGCGCGAGGTCGGGTCCGAGCTGTTGCTCAAGGCGAATGGCCGGTTCGAGTTCGGCCTGGCCTATGGCGCGACCGACCAACAGGCGCAAGGACAATGGACGGTGCGCGACGGGCGGGTGGTGTTCACCACCGTACGCCCGCCTGCGCCGGCGGGATGGCAGCCGTTCGTGTTGCAGCCGGCACCGGCGCCAACCGATGCCGGGCCTCGTACCGTGAGCGTGCGCTACCGCGATGAGGGCATCGCGCGCGTCACGGTCACCGCCCTCGGCTGCACCGCGCCGCAGATCGCGACCGGCACCACCACCGATGGCGGCGGACTGTTCGCATTGCCGCTCACGGCGCCGATCTGCCAGATCGTGCTGTACCACCCGCAGGCCGATGGCGGGCGCGCGTTCGTGCAGCAGATCGACGCGGCGGATGCAAACCGGCAGGCGTTCAATTTTGCGTATGTCCCATCGGAACATCTGAGCGCGACCGATTTCAACGTCGAGATGACGGTCGACCGCGGCGTGCTGGTGCTCGAGCGCAATGGCCGTCCGATGCGCTACGAACGTCAATGACCGGAGCCGCTACCGCTTCCTGATCCTCCATGCGCCGGTGCTATGCATCGGCGCGCTCACTTTCACCGACTGCTCGCCGAATCTCATGGGTAATCGATCGTTCCTGTATCTCGTCCCGGCCGCCCCCGACGCCGACAACGGCGGCATCGAAATCGCCGAAGCCAACAACCACTTTCCGACCTTGTGGCAGATCATGCTGGCCGAGGGCGATGCGGCGCCCGCGATCGATGTCCAGCGCGTGTTCGGCGACGCCGGCACCGACAATCTCGCCAGCGATGCCGAGACCGCGCTCGACCGTCTGCGCAGCATCGCGGAGTTCATCGGCCGGCACCCGCAATTGCATTTGCAGCCTTTGCTGCCGCTGCAATTCGAGGCGCTGCTCGCGCATTTGCGCACGATGATCGACGAAGTGCGCGGCGATGACGGCGGCACGGTGCATCTGTCGGCCAATCTCGACGAATTGTCCTGGCTCGATGGCGAAGGCACGCCGCAAAGCTTCATCCATCAATGCCGCGCGCAATGCGACCAGCGCTGGACCCAGGTGCGCGAAGCGATGCGGACCGGCAATCACGCACTGCTCGACGAAGCCCTGGGCCTCAAGACCTATGGCCGCGACTTTACGCATTGGGACGCCTGGGCCTGGGAATTCGGCTTCTCGGGTCTGCATCACGATTACTTCCACATGTGCGACGAGCCGCGCGATGTCGCGTTTGCCGACTTCGTGCCCGAACCGCGCGCGTGGGAAAACAGTTTCGGCGATGGTTTCGAGCGTTTCGAGCACGACGGCCGCTGGGGTGTGCGCTGGCGCGACACACTGACGGGACGCGAGCGCGAGGTGCTGGCGCCCGAATGGGAAGCCATCTTGCACGCGACCTACGGCGCGGTCTGGGTGGTGCGCGACGGTTTGCACGGCTATGCGCGCCTGGATCGGGAAGGCATGCAACTCGCCCTCGCGCCCGAACTCGACGAAGTCTTTGAATTCCGGCAAGACGAGGACGAAGGCAATCCGCATTGCGCAGTCGTGCGGCGTGGCGAGCGCTACGGACTGCTCGCGGCCGACGGACATTGGCTATTCGAGCCGACGGTCGACGAAGTCTGGCGCTTCGATCATGGCTATGCGCCGTTTCGCTCCGGCGATCGCGAGGGGTTCATCGCCGCGGACGGCACGATCGCGGTCCCGGCGCAATACGAGGCGGTGTCGTGCTTCTGTCCGGCCGGCGTGGCCGCGGTCTGGCTTGATGATCGCGCAGGCCTGGTGCGCGGCGATGCCGGCGTCGTGCTCGCGCCTTGCTACGACGATCTCGAATGGCGTGACGATTTGCGCGCGTTTGCGATCACCCAGGATGAGAAGCGCGGTCTGTGCCGCGCCGACGGCAGCGTCTGGGTCGCGCCCGAATGGGACGAGATCAAGGTGCTCCTCACGCGCTGCCTGATCGGCGTGCGCCGCGGCGATGCCTGGGGCGTGCTCGATTGGCAGGGCCAGGTGCGCATCGCACCGCGCTATCACGAGATCGACCTGCCTTATTACGACAATCTCGGGTTCGATGACGACGCGGCGTTGGCCAAGATCGAGGCCTGCCACAAGCGCCTGGTGGTGCGGATCGATCAGCATGTCGGCATGGTCGATGAAGACGACCGGGTGCTGGTGCCCATCGCCTATCACGCGGTCGAGGTGTTCGAGGCGCAGCAAGTGCGCGGAGAACCCGATTTCGCGCCGACCAATCTGATGCGCATCGTGGAGCGCGGCAAGCGGCGCGCCAAGCTGGTCGGTGTCTACGACGTCGACGCGCAGCGCGTCGTTGTCCCGTGCGCCTGGAAGCGCGTCTACGTCACTTCGTTCGGCCAGGGCGAATACGGATTCCTGGTGGTCGAAGACGTGCCCAAACGCGATCGCGAACGCCTGGGCGACGTCAGGGTCGGCGTGTTGCGCGCCGATGGCTCGACCTTGTTTCCCGCGGTGTACGGCTGGCTCACCCGCGCCCTCGACATGAACGGCTCCATGTGGCTCGTCGCGGTCGTGCGCTCGCACCTTCACGACGATTGGGGCGCGGGCAAAGCGGTGCAGGCCTTGCGCAGCGAAGACGGTGTGTATGTCTGGCTGCATCGCGACGGGCGCGAAGAGTCGCATGCCGACTACCTCGCGCGGCGCTATCGCGAGGACGGTGATCTCGATGCCGCCTATCAGCTCGGCATCGCGCTGCGCGATGCCGACGGCGTGACCGGCGACGATGTGCAATCGCGCCATTGGCTGACGCTGGCGACCGGCGCGACCGAAGCCGTCGAAGCGCCTTCGGCATGGCGCAAGTTGTTGAACAAACTGCCCGGCACGGTCGCGACGACCGAAGACCGCACGCCCGAGCCCCAGCCGGGCCAGCGCATCGGCAGTCCGCGTGCGATGTATGCCTTATCCTTGATGCTGTCCGAAGGGCGCGGCGGTCCCGAGCAGCCTGACACCGCACGCGTCTGGCTCGAATACGCACTCGCGCATGGCGGCGAGGACGATCCTGAAGTGCTCTCGCAACTCGGCTATTTGTTGTTCGAGGGCGTGGGCGGGCGCGTCGACCGGGCACGCGGCCGCGCCTTGTATGAGCGCGCAGCAGAACGTGACAGCGCGGTCGCCTTGCACAACCTGGGCATCGCTTATCAATACGGCCAGGAGGTCGAGATCGATCTCGATCGCGCGCTCGAGTACTTCCGGCGTGCCGAGCGCAAGGGCGACGCAAGCTGCGCCTATCACGTCGGCGCGGTGCTGGTCGAACAGGCGCAATCACTGACCGGCGAAGCGCGGCGCAAGCGTCTGGGCGAGGCCGCCTATGCCTTGTCGATGATCATCCACCAGACCACGACCCGGCATGCCGATTACGCCTGCGGCGAATACGCGCGCATCTGTCTCGATCCGGTAGCGGCCGAATACAGCCCGGAGCGTGCGGAAGAAACCTTGTTGCGCGGCGCCGAGCTGGACAACGCCTGGTGCATGGAAATGCTGGTCGACGAGTTCTATGCCAACGAAGCGTCGGGCCGCGCCGACCCCGAACAAGCCGCGCGCTGGACCCAACGCCGCGCCGAATTGAGCGAACAGCAGGATTGAGAACGCACGGTGTTCGGCGGTGGCCGGGGGCACGCGGCACCGTGGTTCACGCCGGCAGGCCCGACGCATTCATCGCAACCGCACGATCAATGCCTGGCCCGCGCGACGCGGCGTTCGGTGCCAGGGCTGGCATCGTGCGCCGTCGCATGCGCAGGCTCGGGCGTCGCGGGGCTTTGGGTGATCGCGGGATGCGGTCTGGTCAGACCGACGAGTTCGACCACGATGGCGGCGAGGATGCACAGCACCGCGGCGACGATGGTCAGATAGACCGTGCGCCACAACCAGACCTCTGCGCGCGAAGGCGGGGCGTCGAAGGTGTTGGTGGCTTCGCCGGGGCCGAAGGTCGAGTTCGGCCATTGGGTCATGGTCATCGCGATGCCTCCCGTTGCGCAAAGGAATTTGCGACGCAAGGGTAGGGCGCAATGGAAGCCATTGCGGCTACATCGGGCGATGCGGATGTAAAACTTCTTGTATGCGGGCGCCGGATCTCAACGGGCCTGCGCGACCAGCGGTTCGTTCTCGTCGTCGGTTTCCTCGCCGATGAACCCGCCGCTTTGATGCGCCCACAAGCGCGCATACAAGCCGCCGCGCGCGAGCAGGCTGCGGTGGTCGCCTTCTTCGACGATGCGTCCGCGGTCGAGCACGATGAGCCGGTCCATCGCCGCGATCGTCGACAAGCGGTGCGCGATCGCGACCACGGTCTTGCCTTCCATGAGCCGGTACAAGCTGGCCTGGATCGCGGCTTCGACTTCGGAGTCGAGCGCGCTGGTGGCTTCGTCGAGCAACAGGATGGGCGCGTCCTTGAGCATGACGCGCGCGATCGCGATGCGCTGGCGCTGTCCGCCCGACAGCTTGACGCCGCGTTCGCCGACATGGGCGTCGTAGCCGCGGCGGTCCTTCGGATCGGTCAGGGTCTGGATGAATTCATCGGCCTCGGCGCGGCGCGCGGCGGCGAGCATCTGCACATCGTCGGCGTCGGGGCGGCCGTACAGGATGTTGTCGCGCACCGACCGGTGCAGCAGCGAAGTGTCCTGGGTGACCATGCCGATTTGTGCGCGCAGGCTGTCTTGCGTCGCATGCGCGATGTCCTGCCCGTCGATCAGCACCCGGCCGCGTTCGATGTCATAGAACCGCAGCAGCAGATTGACGATGGTCGACTTGCCCGCGCCCGAGCGGCCGACCAGACCGATCTTCTCGCCGGGGCGGATGTGCAGCGACAGGCGGTCGATCACCGGATGCGCCGCGCCGTCCTTGGCGCCGTACGAGAAACTCACCGATTCGAACTGGATTTCGCCGCGGGTGACGACCAGGGGCTGCGCATCGGCGCGGTCGACCACCGCATGCGCGCGCGACAAGGTGTTGATGCCGTCTTGCACCGTGCCGACCTGCTCGAACAAGGACGCCATCTCCCACATGATCCAGTGCGAGATGCCGTTCAGTCGCAGCGCCATCGCGGTTGCCGCGGCGACCGCGCCGACCCCGACGGCACCCGTCGTCCACATCCACAAGGATGCACCGGCGGTGGCCAGGATGAGCGCCATGCTCAAGGCGTGGTTGACGATCTCGAAGCCGGTCACCAGGCGCATCTGGGCATGCACCGTGCTCATGAATTCCTGCATCGCGCCGCGCGCGTAGCCGGCTTCGCGGCGCGAATGCGAGAACAGCTTGACCGTCGCGATGTTGGTATAGGCATCGGTGATGCGGCCGGTCATCAGCGAGCGCGCATCGGCTTGCGAGCGCGCCACGCGCGACAGACGCGGCACGAAGAAGAACAGCGCCGCCACGTACAGCACGATCCAGCCGACGAAGGGCAGCACCATGCGCCAATCGAAGCTGCCGACCACCACCATCATCGTCACGAAATAGATGACGATGAAGACCATGATGTCGCTCACGATCATCCAGGTGTCGCGCACCGCGAGCGCGGTCTGCATCACCTTGGCCGCGACCCGGCCGGCGAATTCGTCCTGAAAGAACGCCATGCTTTGCGCGAGCATCAGGCGGTGGAAATTCCAGCGCAGGCGCATCGGGAAATTGCCGGCCAGCGCCTGTTGCTTGAGCATGCTTTGCAGCGCGATCAAGAACACGCTGCCTACCAACACGCCGAACAAGGTCCAGAGCGCGGTGCCGTGATCGGTCCATAGCCGCGCCGGCTCGACCTTGGCCAGCCAATCGACGATGCGTCCGAGCATCGCGAACAACAAGGCCTCGAACGCGCCGATCGCGGCGGTGAGGATCGTCATTGCCGCGATATAGCGGCGCATGCCATGGGCGCAGGCCCAGACGAAGGCCAGAAAGCCGCGCGGCGGCGTCGCGGGCGGGGTGTCGGGATACGGGTCGACGAGTCTTTCGAACAAGCGGAACACGCGGAGTCTCCAAGGCGCTGGATGAGCGCCGGGTGAGTGCGGGATGGCCGGTCGCCGCAGCCCCCGGATCACGAGAGTCGGCGAGCGTTGAATGATTGCAGCGCCAGCTTAACCGGTCTCGCCCGTGCGCATGGCCGACGGCACTTCGAGGATCAGGTCTGTTTCAGGATGCGCGATGCGGGGCAGGATCCAGCCCGCGGCGCGTTCTTCAGGACGCACGCCCGGCAGGTGCCGTTGCGGCACGAGCTCGGCAGGCGGATGCCGGCCGGGAAGGCGGCGGCCACCAGTGCGGGTGGCGCCGTCGGTGTCGAAGCGCCAGCCGGCGGGTTCGACGGTGATGCGCAGGCGCGGTCGGGCCGTTGGTGCCGGTCCACATGAGAAGCCGAATTCGGCCTCGGTGTAATAGCCCATCGAATGGTCGCGCTTGGTCAGCGGCCATTCGAACGAGCGGTTCTCCTGCGTGAGGACGACGATGTGCTGCACGTCCTTGATGGTGCCGCTGTGGCGGAACGTCGGGATCTCGAGCGCGCGTGCGATCGAGGCCGGAAGCATGCTGAGCGCGGCGGCGGCCGCGGTGCGAGTTGCAGGGGGCATGTGTCAGCCACCGGCGTGCATTTGTGAATGTGGTGCCACGCGGCGGTCAGTGACGCGACATCAGGGAGTCGCGGCTCGGCCGTTCAGTCGCGCAGCCGGTCAATCGATGAGGCCGTTGCGGTCGTGGAAGGGATGCGGCCCGTCGAACTCGCCGATCGGCATCAGGTGGGTGACGAGACCCGCGCCCGGGTCCCAGGCATGCACGCGGAAGGCCGGCGGCTCCATCGCGAAGCGCGACGCGGCATCGGGCGCGAGGTCGAGGCAGACCTGGTGCGCGGGGCCGGGGCAGGTCGATGCGAGGGTGCCCGCGAAGCGCATGTCGATCGCGCGATGCAGGTGGCCGCAGATCACGCGCTCGACCTGCGGATGGCGCGCGACGATGGCCGCGAGCGCGTCGGCGCCTTCATGCAGGCCGGCGTCGTCCATGTGGCCGATCAGGGTGCGGAACGGCGGGTGGTGCATCGCGATCACGGTCGGCGTGCCGGGCGCGCGTTCGAGTTCGCGCGCGAGCCAGTCGAGACGCCGGTCGCACAGCGCGCCGTGGGGCCGGCTGGGCACGACGGTGTCGAGCGCGAGCAGGCGCAGCGGGCCGAGTTCGACCGCGTATTGCAGGAAGCCGTGCCCGGCACCCGCCGGCGGCAGGTAGGCGTGGTCGGCGAAGGCGGCGCGCAGCGCGTCGCGGTCGTCGTGGTTGCCCGGCAGCAGGTAGACCGGCATCGCGAGCGGCGCGAGCAGGCAGCGCAGGTGCGCGTATTCCTCGGCGCGGCCGAAGTCGGCGAGGTCGCCGGTGACGACCACCGCGTCGGCGCGCTGGGGCAGGCGCAGCACCGCGTCGACCGTGCGCGCGAGCGCGGCGGCGGTGTCGACCCGGCCGTAGGCCAGGCGGCCGGGGGCGCGGACGTGGGTGTCGGTGAACTGGACCAGGATCATCGCGGGCTCCCGGTTTCGTCGCGCCGTACAGGCATCAGGGCCGCGGGCGGGATCCGCAGGCGCACGCGCTCGCCGGGCCGCGCGGCATGGTCGCGCGGGGCCTCGGCGAGCAGCGTGATGCCGCCTTCGATCGCGAGCGAATAGCGCACGCGGTCGCCGAGGAAGGTGCGGCGCGCGACGGTCGCGGGCGCGCCCGTGCTGTCGGCGGCGACGATCTCGATGTCCTCGGGCCGCACCAGGATCTCGTCGGCGTCGGCGCAATG
>CAYUYC010000084.1:0-12715 GCA_964448945.1 uncultured Burkholderiaceae bacterium | reverse complement strand
GGTCGACATCAGAGCGTGGTGCCGCCGACGCCGCGGTTGCACGGGCACAGTTCGTCGGTTTGCAGGCCGTCGAGCAAGCGCAGCACTTCTTCCGGCGAACGGCCGACGTTCAGGTTGTTCACCGACACATGCTGGATGTTGTTGTCGGGGTCGACGATGAAGGTCGCGCGCAGGGCGACGCCGGCTTCCTTCTCGCGCACGCCGAGCTGGTCGACCAGCGAACCGGTGGTGTCGGCGAAGGACCAATGGTTGAGCTTGCTCAGATCCTTGTGCTCACGGCGCCAGCCGAGCTTGGAGAACTCGTTGTCGGTCGAGCCGCCGAGCAGGACGGCGTCGCGGTCTTCGAAATCCTTGGCCAGTTTGGCGAAACCGACGATCTCGGTCGGGCACACGAAGGTGAAGTCCTTCGGGTAGAAGTAGATGACCTTCCATTTGCCCGGGAAGCTCTTCTCGGTGATCTCTTCGAACGCCGATTGGCCGTTTTCTTCGTGATGGTTGAAGCCGGGCTTGACGCCGACGATCTTGAACGCTTCGAGCTTGTCGCCGATGGTCTTCATTGCAGAGTCCTTTGTCGTTTTGAGTGATGGTGGAGAGGCAGTGTGCCGCGACGCGCGGACCAGGACTGCGTCCTGGTTGGTTGTCGCGTTGGCAACGGGGCGAATCATATGGCTATGGTTTGCAGTGCGCCAATTGGAAATTCTAAAGCGTGCGATAGCTGCGGCGCAGCGAGACCGAATGCGGTGCGCTGTCGCTCCGCGCCTATGTCCTGGGCTGGGTCGAGCGTGGGTTGGGTCCGGCGCTTTGCGCCGTCGAAAGATCCGAGGTCGATACCGCCGGCCGGGGCGCGGTTGCGGCGGTTGGCGGGTGGGATTGGATGACCAGGGAGGCGTCCGCGGGGCTGGGTGCATGCGGCATGACCGCCGGGATGACGACGGTCTGCCCGAAGTCCTTGCCTTGGAGGATGGGCAATTCGATCGTCACCGCGAGCCCGCCTTGCGGGCGATTGGCGATGCGCCAGGCGCCGCCCGCGCGTTTGACCACGCGATCGACGATGGCCAGTCCGAGTCCGGCGCCGGTGGCCTGGCTGCGCGCTTCGTTCGCGCGGGTGAATGGACGCTTGATGCGTTCGAGGTCGGCATCGGATACGCCGGGGCCGCTGTCCAGCACTTCCAGCGACGCGAGCGGACCATTGCGCCGCACCCAGATTTCGATCTCGGGCGCATCGCCTTCATGGCGTTTGCCGTACTTGCGCGCGTTGTCGACGATGTTCGTGACCACGCGTGTGAGTTCGGTTTCGTGGCCGAGCACGCAGATGCGCGGAACGATGTGACGATCCACCCGTGCGCCCAGGCGTTCGATGCGATCGGCCTGTTCGCTGGCAATGGCCGACAGATCGACCAAGGTGGCGGGTGCAGTCGATTGCGGTCGTGCGTAATCGAGGAATTGCGCGACGATCTTGTCCATCTGGTCGATGTCGGCCGCCATGGCGTCGCGCGTCTCTTGTGAGATCGGCGCCATCTCGATTTCCAGCCCCAGGCGCGCGAGCGGCGTGCGCAAATCGTGCGAGATGCCGGCGAGGATGAGCGCGCGATCGCCTTCGATGCGCTGCAGGTCTTCGACCATGCGGTTGAAGCTCTCGTTGACCAAGCGGATTTCGCGCAGATTCGAGCGCGGCAAGGGTGGCGGCGATTGTCCGCGCGACAACATGAAGGCGGCGCGTCCGAGTCGCGCGAGCGGCTGATTGACGTAGGCCACGATCACCGCCGCGCCGGCCAGCGAAAGGAGCAAGGCTGCGGTGCCCCAGAACACCCATTCGACCCCGGGCACCCGCTCGAGTCGGTCACGCGCAATCGCGACCCAGTAGGCATCGTCGTCGATGACGAAGCTCACCCACAGACCGGGTACGCCATTGACTTCACCGGCGACCCGGGTGGCGGGCCCCAGGCGCGATTGAATCCGCGCCGCGAGTTCGGAACTCAAGGCCGCATCGGGCAAGGGGCCGATGACGTCGTCCTGCTCGAGCGGATAGATGCGGATCGACTCGTTGTGCGCGAGATCGACGAGCAGCGCACGGCGACGCTCGGCCGCCGAATGGACGATGGCCGCGCGCGTGACGTTGACGATCGACGCCATGTGCTGCGCAAGCTGCTCGGCGCGCGGCGCCACTTCGAGGGCGCGAAAGGCGAGCACCCAGGAAATCAGACTGAGCGTGAGCATCAGCCCGATGAGGACGAACGTGCGCCAGAACAGCCCGCCGGGAAGCAGGGCGCGCCAGTTCAGGTTGATGCTCACGCTGGGGCGCTATTCAGTCCTTGCCTTCGGGCACGAACACATAGCCCAGTCCCCAAACGGTCTGGATGTACTTCGGCTTGGAAGGGTCGGGCTCGATGATCTTGCGCAGGCGCGAGATCTGTACGTCGAGGCTGCGGTCGAAGACTTCGTATTCGCGTCCGCGCGCCAGTTCCATGAGTTTCTCGCGCGACAGCGGCATCTTGGGATGACGCGCGAACACCTTGAGCACCGAGAACTCGCCGGTGGTGAGTTCAACCGGCACTTCGCCTTCCGCGGTCTTCTTCTTGAGCGAACGCGTGGCAAGGTTCAGCGTGAAATCGCCGAAGTTCACGACGATCTCTTCTTGCGTCGGTGCACCCGGTACTTCGAGCGGACCTTTGCGACGCAGCACGGCATTGATGCGCGCGAGCAGTTCGCGCGGATTGAACGGTTTGCCCAGGTAATCGTCGGCGCCCATCTCGAGACCGATGATGCGGTCCACGTCTTCGCCCTTGGCGGTGAGCATGATGATCGGCGTCTTGTCGCCGCCGCCGCGCAGGCGACGGCAGATCGTGAGGCCGTCTTCGCCGGGCAGCATGAGGTCGAGCACGAGCAGATCGAAACGTTCGCGCATCCAGAGCTTGTTCATCGCGGTCGCGTCCGCGGCGACAAAGACATTGAAGCCCTGCTCGGTCAGATACCTGCGCAGGAGGTCGCGCAGACGTTCATCGTCATCAACGACCAGGATGCGTTGCGATAGAGCCATGAGAGCCTCGTTGTTGTTGGAGTGCGGCGTAGTGTATGGGTACGTTCGTGCGATCAAGCACAACCCGGCCTGTTGGGCCAACAGGCTGTTACAAAGTTTACCCCCGCGGGCAAGCGTGTACGCAAGCCTCATCGAGGCTTCGCATAGACTCCACACCGCTTCACCAATTCCGAGCACAACTGAGTCGCTGCTTGTCATGACCTCGCGTCGCCATTCGCAATTCGAAGTCCATCGGTCCATCCCGATCGGGGTTGCCGTCTTGGTCGCGACGATTGCATCGTGCTTTGGCGGCAATGCTTTTGCGGGTGATCGTGGACGCGGCGCAATACAACGCGCCGAGCATCGTCAAATGGTCGCGCCCGTGAGCCGCGATGCCGGCAATGTCGCGCGTGGAACTGATCCGGCACAGCGCGAGTACATCGCCCCGCCTTATATCTCGCGTACCGGCAACGGCGTGGATGATGTTGCGAGCTCTCCGAACGAAATGGGCGCGCAAGATTCCCGCACTCCCGGCCGTATGTCCGTCGAAGAGCGCCGTCAGTTGCGCAAGGCCATTCAGGACGCCGGTCGCGACGTCTATCGTCGTTGAAGCGCATCGACGCAGACGTCATCGCCTAGAATGCGCGCATGCCTGCGCGCCTTCCAACCTCCAATCCCTGCATTCTTGCGTTCGATACCTCGAGCGAACTGAGCCATGTCGTGCTCGTGCATGGCGACGCGATGCGCCTGCGCATGATCAAGGGGGGCGCCGCCTCGTCGACGACGCTGCTTCCCGCAATTGCCGAGGTGCTGGACGAGGCGCAGATGCCGTTGGCGGCACTCGATGCCATCGCGTTTTGCGCGGGACCGGGGGCGTTCACGGGCGTACGCACCGGCGCCGCCGTCGCGCAAGGCTTGGCGCTGGCCAACGAACTTCCGGTACTGGCGCTCAATTCGCTCGAAATGCTGGCGTTGAGTGCGCCAGGCAAGGATGACGCGGCCATCGTTGCGGTCATCGACGCGCGCATGAACGAGGTGTACTTCGCTGCCTATCGGCGCGAAGGTGATCGGCTCGACGAAGTCGTTGCCGCGTCGGTTGCCAGCGCCGACGTCGCGCGCGCTGAGATTGCGCGCGTCGTCGGCAGCGCCGCGATGGTGGTCGGTCAACCCGAGTTGTTGACGGCAGATGGATGGCAACCGCGTGCGACTGCATCGGTCCGCATCGACGGCGCGACGCTTGCACGCTGCACCAATCTCGCTTGGCAGCAAGGACGCCTGCTCGCTGCATCGGACGCGCAACCGATCTATGTGCGCAACAAGGTGGCGTTGACGACCGCCGAGCGCGCGGCGCGCGACGCTGTGACAGGAGCGCATTAGTCATGGCCGCGGTGATGCGACCCGAGGCGCTGAAGCTGGTGCCGATGACCCCCAGCCTGCTCGACGCCGTCATGCCGATCGAAGTCCAGGCCTACCCGTTTCCCTGGACGCGAGGCAACTTCGCGGATTCGCTCAACGCAGGCTATTCGGCGTGGGTGCTGGAGTACGACCGGGAAGTCATTGGGTATTTCGTGCTGATGATGTCCATCGACGAAGCGCATCTGCTCAACATCACGATCGCGCCCGATTGGCAATCCCTGGGCTATGGCCGGCATTTGCTGGGCGAGGTATTCAAGCTCGCGCGCAGTCATCATGCCCAACGGATGTTTCTCGAAGTGCGCCCATCCAACGCGTCCGCGCGCCACCTGTATGAAAGCGTGGGCATGCGCAAAGTCGGGCTCCGGCGCGGCTACTACCCCGACCATGGCGGGCGGCGCGAAGACGCGTTGGTCCTTTCGATCGATTTCGCATGAGCACCGCTGAAATTCGCCGCGCACTGATGTTGCGCGAAATGGGCATCGTGCAATGGCAGTCGCGCGCGCAGGCGCCCGTTGCGGCGGAGGGTGCGCGCGAGGCCGCGTCACCGGTGATCGCCAACGAAGTCGCGCAAGCGCAGTGCGCGCAAGCCGAGCCCGATGCGCCAGCGACCGAAGCGAATCGTGCCACCGACGAATCCGTGCCGGCGCGCAACGCGCGCATTGCCACGCTCGATTGGGAGGCGATCGAGCACGAGGTCTCGGGCTGCACCGCCTGCGGCTTGTGCGCGACGCGCAAGCAGACGGTCTTCGGCGTGGGCGCACGGACCGCGCGATGGATGCTGGTGGGCGAAGCGCCGGGCGCCGAAGAAGACGCGCGCGGCGAGCCTTTCGTGGGACAGGCCGGACGCTTGCTCGACGCGATGCTCAGCGCCAATGGATTGAAGCGCTCGGCCGATGTGTTCATCGCCAATGTGCTCAAGTGTCGTCCGCCCGGAAATCGCGATCCGCAGCCGGCCGAAGTTGCGGCATGCGAGCCTTACCTGTTGCGTCAGCTCGAACTCGTCGATCCCGACATCGTGGTGGTGCTCGGCCGCTTTGCTGCGCAATCCTTGTTGGCGAGCGATGCGAGCATTGCCCGCATGCGCGGACAAGTGCATTCCATCGAGGTTGGCGGCCGACGGGTGCCGGTGATCGTGACCTATCACCCGGCGTATCTGCTGCGGACCTTGAGCGACAAGGCCAAGGCCTGGGCCGATTGGTGTCTGGCCGCGCAAACCCTGGCGCGGGCGACGACCTAATGCGGGTGATGCGCCGAGCCGTCCGGGATCAGCGAGACTGAATCGAACTTGCGTTGATTGGCGTGGTGCTGCCGGATGACCAGCAGCAATGCCGATGCGACGAACAATCCGAACAGCGTGATCACCCACGCGATCGAGATCGAGAACTTCAGGAGCAGGGCATAGACGCCGAGCATCACCAGGATGCCGAGGTTCTCGTTGAAGTTCTGCACCGCAATCGAATGTCCTGCGCTCATGAGCACATGCCCGCGATGCTGTAGCAACGCATTCATCGGCACGACGAAATAGCCCGCCATTGCGCCGACCGTCAACAGCAGCCCGCAGGCGATCACCAGGTACCACATGATGTTCAGATGCGCGATCGTGAAGCCGCCGGTAGGCGCGATGTCGCGGTTGTAGAACGACAGGATGATCACCACCAGGCCCATCGCCACGCCGACCGGCAAGACGGTCAGCGATTTGCGCAAGGGCACGCGCGACGCGGCCAGCACCGCGCCCACCGCAATGCCGACGGCAACGATGGCCTGCAGCAAGGCGCCTTGCGACAGGTTCAGATCGAGCGCCTTGTCGGCCCATTCGAGCACGATGAACTGCAGCGTCGCACCCGCGGCCCAGAACAGCGTCGTGACCGCAAGCGAGATCTGACCGAGCTTGTCGAGCCAGAGCACGCGGCAGCAATGCGCAAAGTCGCGCACCAGACGCAGCGGATTGGTTTCCTGCTTGGGATACACCGCCCCGGTGTCGGGGATGTGCAGATTGAACATCGCCGCGACCAGATAGATGCAGATCACGAGCGCCATGGCGGCCTCGGCCGGGGTGTCGATGCCGGTATCGATCACCGGAAGATCGAAGCCGAGCAGCACCGACGACACGCGCCGCGACACCAAGGCGCCCCCGAGCGCGATGCCCAGAATGATCGAAGTCACCGTCGTGCCCTCGATCCAGCCGTTGGCGACGACGAGTTTTTCGGGCGGGAGCAGTTCGGTGAGGATGCCGTACTTGGCCGGCGAATAGGCTGCGGCGCCGAAACCGACGACCGCATACGCCACCAGCGGATGCGAGCCGAACAGCATCAGGGCGCAGCCGCCGATCTTGATCCAGTTGGTGATCAGCATGACGCGGCCCTTGGGGCGCGAATCCGCGAACGCGCCGACGAAGGCGGCCAGCACGACATAGCTGACGACGAAGAACAACTTGAGGCTGGGCGTCATCCACCCGGGCGAATGCGCCTCGCGAAGGAGGGCGATGGCGGCGATCAGTAGCGCATTGTCGGCGAGCGAGCTGAAGAACTGCGCCGCCATGATGATGTAGAAGCCCGGCTTCATGAATTCCTGGGATACAGGTTGTCCCTGACCATGCATCTCGCGTGCACTGGCACGCTGAAACGATCGATATGTCCGTTCTGCGGGCCCGCGCTTTATAGCATGTTTCGATGACCGTCCCGTGCGTCGTGCCGTGCGATGTGCGCCGAGTAGAATCCCGCATCCCCCGCCTTTGCGATTCTTCATGCCGCGCCCCATCCGTGCTGTGATCCATCCGGCTGCACTGGCCGCCAACCTGCAGGTCGTGCGCCGGCATGCACCGCGTGCGCGGGTCTGGGCCGTGGTCAAGGCCAATGCCTACGGACACGGCATCGAGCGCGCCTACGACGGTCTGCGCGAGGGTGCCGACGGCTTTGCCTTGCTCGATCTCGAGGAAGCCGAACGCGTACGCGCCCTGGGCTGGACCGGACCGATCCTGCTGCTCGAAGGCTGTTTCGACGCACGCGATCTCGAGGTCGTGCAGCGCCTTGGACTGACCGTGGCAGTGCACGACGACGAGCGCATCGACTTGCTCGCGCACCTTGGTGCGGGGCCGCAAGTGCCGGTTCTGCTCAAGGTCAACAGCGGCATGAACCGGCTCGGCTTTCGTGGCGAAGCGGTGCGTGCGGCCTGGCAACGTCTGCGCGCGTTGGCGCAGGTCGGCACGATCGGGTTGATGACGCACTTTGCCAATGCCGATGCGCACGGCGGAATCGCCGATGCACTGGAGGAGTTCGACGCCGCGACCGCCGGTCTGCCCGGCGAGCGCACGCTGAGCAACTCCGCTGCGATCGTGCGTTATCCGCAAGCGCACCGCGATTGGGTGCGCCCCGGCATCATGCAATACGGCGCCACCCCATTCGCCGATACGAGTGCGGCCCAGATCGGGCTGCAGGCGACGATGACGCTGCGCTCGCGCATCATCGGCGTGCAGACCTTGCGCGCGGGCGAGGCGGTCGGCTACGGCTCGGCCTTCGTTGCACCGCATCCGATGCGCGTGGGCGTGGTCGCGTGCGGGTATGCCGACGGCTATCCGCGCATCGCGCGCAACGGCACGCCGGTGTGGGTCGTGCGCGAAGACGGCACCGGGGTGATGTGCCCCACGGCCGGACGGGTGTCGATGGACATGCTGACCATCGATCTGAGTCCGGCACCCTGGGCACGGCCGGGCACCGAAGTGGAACTCTGGGGCCGTGAAGTGCCGATCGACGTGGTGGCCGAGCACGCGGGCACCGTCGGTTATGAATTGATGTGCGCGCTCGCGCAGCGCGTTCCGGTGGAGATTGGCGACTGATGGCCAAGACCGCAGCCAAACTCAAGACGCAATATGTGTGCGCCGAATGCGGCGCGACTGCGCCCAAACTGCTGGGTCGGTGCCCCGATTGCGGCGCATGGAACACCATGGCCGAGACTGTGATCGAGGCGGCGCCCACGCATCGCTATGCCCAGCGCGCCGATGTCGCGATCGCGGCGGCCAGCGCAGTGCAAGGCTTGGCCGATATCGAAGCGAGCGAGCTGCCGCGTTTTTCCACCGCGGTCGAAGAATTCGATCGCGTGTTGGGTGGTGGTCTGGTGCCGGGCGGGGTGGTCCTGATCGGCGGCGATCCGGGTATCGGCAAATCGACGCTGCTGTTGCAGGCCCTGGCCAACATGGCGCATGCCGGCAAACGTGTGCTGTACGTGAGCGGCGAAGAAAGCGCATCGCAAGTCGCCTTGCGCGCGCGCCGTCTGGGCGTGATCTCCGAAGGCGCGAAGCTGCCCGGCCTGCGCCTGCAAGCTGAAATCCAGCTCGAGAAGATCGAGGCCGCGATCGCCGCCGAACAGCCCGAGGTCGTGGTCATCGACTCGATACAGACCTTGTTCTCGGAGCAACTGAGTTCCGCGCCCGGATCGGTCACCCAGGTGCGCGAATGTTCGGCGCAACTCACGCGCATGGCCAAGCGCGAGGGCATCACCGTGATCCTGGTCGGGCACGTCACCAAAGAAGGCTCGCTCGCCGGGCCGCGCGTGCTCGAACACATCGTCGATACCGTGCTGTATTTCGAGGGCGATACGCACTCGAGCTTTCGCCTCGTGCGGGCGTTCAAGAACCGCTTCGGCGCGGTCAATGAACTCGGCGTGTTCGCCATGACCGACAAGGGCCTGCGCGGCGTGAGCAATCCGTCGGCCTTGTTCCTGTCGCAGCACGATCAGAACGTGCCGGGTTCATGCGTGCTGGTGACGCAAGAAGGCACGCGGCCCTTGCTGGTCGAAGTGCAGGCACTGGTCGATACCTCCCATGTGCCGTCGCCGCGCCGCTTGTCGGTCGGGCTCGAACAGCAACGCCTGGCGATGCTGCTCGCCGTGCTGCATCGGCATGCGGGCATCGCGGCATTCGATCAGGATGTGTTCGTCAACGCCGTCGGGGGCGTCAAGATCAGCGAGCCCGCGGCCGATCTCGCGGTGCTGTGCGCGATCCATAGCTCGATCCGCAATCGCGCCCTGCCGCGCGGCCTGGTGGTGTTCGGCGAGGTCGGGCTGGCCGGCGAGATCCGCCCCGCGCCACGCGGACAGGACCGTTTGCGCGAAGCCGCCAAGCTCGGCTTCTCGCGCGCCGTCATTCCGCGCGGCAATATGCCCAAGGGCGCGCAGCGCACATTTGAAGGACTCGACATCATCGCGGTCGATCGTCTGTCCGACGCACTCGACCACGCAGGCGCTTGAAAGCGCTTCGCCATTGAAGGGAGACGACATGATCACCTTGACCAAACTCCTGCCGCCCGATGCGCGTCCGGCGCAGATCTTGTTGCGCCGGGCCAAGCGCATTGCGCTCACCAGCACGCAGCGGCTGGCCTTGCCGCATCACCTCGATGTGGAAGGCGTGCATCTGCATCACAACCTCGAAGGGCATCGCGCGATCGAGCCCGGCGATGTGATGCTCGACGAAAGCGGCGGCTTCTGGGTCGTCGAAGCCGCGCGCGAGCCGATCCTGCGTGTGACCGGGTCGACCGAAGGTCTGTTGCGCGCTGCCTGGGCCATGGGCTTTGCGCGCATTCCATTGGCGGTACGCGGCGGCGCGATCGAAGTATTGCCGCGCGCGGGGCTCAAGCTGCGGCTGGAAATGTACGGTCTGAATGCCGATGAAGTCGTCGCGCCTTTCGCGCCCGAGATTTCGAGCAAGTTCATGCCCGAAGAGCCGCGCCATGTCCATGGCGCCGATTGCGGCTGCGGGCATGACCATGGGCATGATCATGACCACGGGCACGATCACAAGCACGACCATGGCCACGAGCACGGCCATCATCACGACCACGACCACGATCATTGACGATCGCGCCGCGCGTTCAGCGCAAGGCGGTGATCAGTCGTTCGGCCGCGCTCTCGCCGCTGCGCACCGCCTGTTCCAACGTCGCGGGGTAAGGGCCGGCGGTGTAATCGCCCGCGAGCATCAGACCCGGTAAGGCGAGCGCGTTGTCGGGACGCACGAGTCCCGGCGCGCAACGGAAGGTCGCGCGTTTTTCGGTGATCACATGCGATTGCGCGATCGTGAAGTCGCATCCGAGCTGATCCGACAATTGCCGCGCGCAAGCTTGCGCCAGCGCGTCGTGCGGGCATGCGCGCGCGACGCGCGAAGCGCTCACCACCACGGCGATCCAGCCCCAGGGACCACCGGTCTGCGCACGGTCGAATGCAAACTGGCCGTAGGCCGCGCGCGCGACATCGACATCGAGGGCGAGCATCGGTCGCGGCAGATGCACTTGCTCCTCGGGCAACAGATACACCGTGGTGATCGGTTCGTAGGCGAAGGCGTCGAGCTGGGCGATGGTCGGCGCCAATGCCGGCGCGTCGAGGCCGGCAAGCAGCGCGCGGGTACGCCAAGGCGGCGTGGCGAGCACGACTGCGTCGTAACGTGCGGCGTGCGCGTCGAATTGCCAGCCCGCATCGACCGCGCTCAGGCGCTCGATCGCATGGCCCAGACGGATGTCGGCGCCGTGCGCGCGCAGCCACAGCGCGGCCTGATCGGGCAAGAGCGTGCCGAGATCATGCTGGGCCAGGATCATTTCCGAGGCCTCGCGCGCGCCGCCCAGACTGTCGCGCAGCACCGCGGCAAAGACTTGTGCGCTGGCCTCGTCGGGCGGCGTGTTGAGCGCCGAGATGCAAAGCGGATCGAGCATGCGCCGGCGTACCGCGTCGGGCAGATGCGCGGTCCATTGCGCGACGGTGATCTGCGGATCGACGCGATAGCCGCGCAGGCGCAAGCCGATCATCCAGCGCAGCAAGGCGCGCTTGTCGGCGGCACTCAAGCCGCGGGCGCGCCAGATGCCGCCCAGCACATGCAGCGGTGCCGGCCAAGGCGTGGCTTCGAAGCAGAATCCGTCGGGGTATTCGAGCGCGAGCGGCATGCGCTGCATGGCGCCGTCGGGCACGCCGATCAGACGCATCAAGGCCAGGGTATGCCGATAGGCACCGATGAGGATGTGCTGCCCGTTGTCGAACGGCTGTTCGTCGAACTCGACACGGCGGGCGCGTCCGCCCAAGGTGCGTGCGGCTTCGTAGAGTTCCACCCGTACGCCGGCATCGGCCAGACGGATGGCGGCGGCCAGGCCTGCCCAACCGCCGCCCACGACGGCGACGCGCGATGCTGAGGCCGGGCGAGCGCTCATACGGGGATGCACGCGCGCCTTCAGGCGGCGGGTGGTTGGACCGGCCCCTGCGCGATGCGTGCGGGCAGACCGAACACCCAGGTGCGCCATGCCAAGGCGAGTTTGCGCACCGGCGTGAGCGAGATGCGATGCGTGAGCACCGGAAAGTCATCGCGCGCGATTTCTTCGAGCAGCGTGCGATAGATCGCCGCCATGATCAGCCCGGGGCGCTGATTGCGCCGATCGGCGTCGGGCAGCAAGGCCAGCGCCTGTGCATACAGCGCGCGGGCACGGTCGGCCTGAAAGCGCATGAGTTCGATGAATTGCGCGCTGCTGGTGCCCGAGCGTAGGTCGGACACCTTGACGCCAAAACGCTGCATCTCGTCGGACGGCAGATACACGCGGCCCGCGCGCGCGTCCTCGCCGACGTCGCGAATGATGTTGGTGAGCTGAAAGGCCAGGCCGAGCGTGGCGGCGTATTCCTGCGTGCGCGGATCGCTGGCGCCGAAGATGCGCGCCGCGACGATGCCGACCACGCCCGCGACGTGATGGCAGTAGCGCTTGAGGTTCGCGAAATCGAGGTAGCGGGTTTGATCGAGGTCCATCTGCATGCCGTCGATCACCAGCAGCAAATGCTCGCGCGTGACGGGTGCGGTGTCGGCCGGGTCCGAAGCGATGAAGGGTGCGAGTGCGCGCGCGACCGGGTGTTGCGCCTCGGGCGTGCCGATGCGGGCGACTTCATCGCGCCACCACGCGAGCTTGGCATGGGCCACGCCGGGGTCGGTGATCTCGTCGACGACATCATCGACTTCGCGACAGAACGCGTAGAAGGCGGTGATCGCGCGGCGCTTTTCGGGCGGCAAGAACAAGAAGCTGTAATAGAAGCTCGATCCGCTGCGCGCGGCCTTGTCTTGGCAGTATTCGTCGGGAGTCACGGCGTGCGCCAATCGGTCGGCCTCGTGCTGGGCGAGCACCGGGCGCTCGCGGGAGCGGCCGATTCTAGCAGCGGCCTCGCACGCCATCGCGTCGTAGCGCGGCGTCAACCGCGCAAGGCACGCATGCTCATCACCGCCCAATCGCGCGCGTCGAGTTTGGGGCGTGCGCGATTGGGCGGTGATGAGCA
>CAYUYC010000083.1:1100-12795 GCA_964448945.1 uncultured Burkholderiaceae bacterium | reverse complement strand
GCGATGATCGCGTCCGCCCGCACGCGCGAAGACGTGGGCCGGCACAACGCGCTCGACAAACTCATCGGCGCCATGGCCCGCGCGGGGATCGATCCGCGCGCGGGCTTCATCGGCGTAAGCAGCCGCGCCAGTTATGAAATGGTGGCCAAGACCGCACGTGCGGGCGTCGGCCTGCTGGTCGCGATGGCCGCGCCCACCGCGCACGCCGCACGCCTGGCCACCCAACTCAACCTGACCCTTGCCGCCAAGGCGCGTGGCCGACGCTTCGTCGTGGTGGCCGGCGCCGATGGCATCCTCATCGACGACGCTCGCGCGATCGCCTTGCCATGAATACCGAACACCTCGTCAAGATGGCCAACCAGATCGCGGGCTTCTTTGCGAGCTATCCCGATCAGGAGGCCGCGGCCGTCGAGACCGCGACCCATCTGCGCAAGTTCTGGGCGCCGCCGATGCGCGAACGCCTGATCGCGCATGCGCAAGAAGGCGCGGGCGATCTGGCGCCGGTCACCAAGCGCGCGGTCGAGTTGCTCCGAGCCGCGTGACGCACCGGCGCCCTCAGCGCGCCGCATTCATCCATTGCGCCCAGTAGTCGATGCAGGCCCGGATCTTGGGCAGGCGATGGCGTTCTTGCAGCATTACCGCGTACACCGGCAAGGGCGAGGTCGCAAACAGCGCCGGCAGCACCGGCACCAGCGCGCCGCTGCGCACCAGGGGCGCGGCCACCAGATCGGTCACTCGTGCAATGCCCACGCCGTTTTGCACCAGCGCCAGCACCACCGCGGTGTTGTCGGTGCGCGTCTGCGGATCGACCACGAACTCTTGCGCCTGTTTGCCGGTGCCCATGCGCCAGCGGTTGAGCGCGGGGTTGGCGGTATTGCCGATCAGATGGTGGCGGCGCAATTCATCGGCATCGCGCGGCATGCCGTGGCGCGCGAGGTAAGCGGGCGCGGCATACAAGGCCCGCGTGAGCCGGCCGATCTCGCGCGCGACCAGGGTCTCGCTATGCGGCGTGCCGGTGCGGATGGCAATGTCGATGCCGTCACGCGCCATGTCGGCCATGCGGTCGTCGGCGGCGATGTCGATGCGCAAGGACGGATGGCGCTGGTACAGCCCGTTGAGACTGGGCGCAATCACCGCCTGCGCGATGATCGGGCTCACGCTCACGCGCACCCAGCCCGCGGGGCCGCCGGACTTGCCGGTGAGTTCGCTTTGCAAGGCCGCGCGGGTATCGAGCAATTGGCGCGCGTGCGCCAGAAAGGCCGAGCCCTCGGCGGTCAGGCTCAGCCCGTGCGTGGTCCGGTGCAAGAGCCGCGCGCCGCAGGTCTGTTCCAGCCGCGCCAGCGCGCGCGTGATCTGGCTGACCGGCGCATCGCGCTCGCGCGCCGCGGCCGAGAGGGTGCCCAGCTCCACCACACGCACGAGCACCGCGACATCATCGAGTTGAAGGTTCATGCCGCCAATCTGCCGCGGTGTTGCAGGAACTGCAATACCGATGCGCGGCTGGCGCGGTTTCCGCGCGCGGGTTGCGCTTCTAGATTGCCGGCATCCACCACCCACCGAGGAGCACGCGATGAACGACCGCCACGATCTGAACCGCCTGCACGATCAGGCCCGCGCGCGTGCCCACGCCGAACGCGCCCAGGCCATCGACGACTTCTGGAGCGCGCTCGACGCCGGCTTTGCCAGCCTGAGCCACGACGTGCACCGCTCGGCCGAACGGCTGGCCCACCGCCTGGCGCACCACAGCGCCCGGCGTGCGGACGAACCCGCCGACCTGGCGCAGCACGATGCGCGCGGAAGCTGCTGACCATGCCCATCATCACCGTCAAGGTCGGCGCGCCCAAGACGCCCGAGCGCACGCGCGCGATTGCGGCGATCTTGATCGACACCACCACGCGCATCCTGCACAAGCGCGCCGACCTCATCGCCGTGGCGATCGAGTACATCGACCCCGACGACTGGATCGTGGCCGGCCGCTCCTTGCGCGAGCAGGGCAAGCACAGTGTCTACGTCGACATCAAGATCACCGACGAGACCAACACCAAGGACGAGAAAGCGCGTTACCTGCGCGAGACCTTCGACGCGCTCGCGCAGCACCTGGGCGATCTGCACGAAGAAAGCTACCTCCATGTGCACGACGTGCGCGCCGCCGCCTACGGCTATGGCGGACGCACCCAGGAGGCGCGCTATCACCTGCCGTAGCGGGCGTAGCCGTGCCCGCCACATCGCCGACAGACATCCGTGCGCGGCGGGGCTAAGATGCCGGGCATGCGCTCACTCGCCTTCCTCCTGCTCGTGGCTTTGGCCACCCCCGCCGGTGCCGCCGAGTTGTACCGCTGCACCGTCAAAGGCCGCACCGTCTATCAAGACACGCCGTGCAAAGACGGCCGCAAGATCGACACCGAAGCGCGCGAAGCCATCCGCGGCTACGGCGGCACCCGGCCCGAGAGCGCGGGCGCCCCGGCGCCGGCACAGCCCGCCCCCGCGGCACCTGCTGCCACCGCACCGGCGCCCGCAGCAGCGCCGCAACCCGCGCCACCGCCGGCGGCACCCACCAATCGGCCCCAGGCCGCACCGCGCAACGTACCCCCGGGCGCCGGCATCACCGCCAGCGACGAATGCCCGGCCCTGGCTGCCAAAGCCAAAGGCCTGCGCGAGCAATTGCTGGCCACCGGCGCCACCGAGGCCAACACCCGTCTGAACCAGACCTTGCGCGACACCGAGGAGCGCATGCGCAAACTCAAGTGCGCATGACCGCATGAGCACGCGCATCAAGATCCTCGTCGTCCTGGGGGCCGTGGTCATGCTCGCCGCGATCGCCTGGCTTGCCACCGAATCGGCCACCGTGCGCGGCTGGGTCGGCGCCGCATCCACCGGCGCGAGCGGCGAGGTGCTCCCGGCCCAACCCGAAGGCGTGCGCAAATGCCGCACCCGCAAGGGCGTGGAATACGTGACCGGCGCCTGCCCCGCCGGCAGCACCGAGGTGACGATCGACCAAGGCGCCGTCACGGTCGTGGAAGCGCAACGCCCCAGCGTCATCGACAGCGTGACCCCAAGCGGCAAGCCCCTGGATGTGCCCAACGCGCGCGACCTCTTGTTGGGCGAGCAGCCGCCACCCGGCCCGAGCCTGCACGAAAAGCAGATCGACGCGATCGTCAATCAGACCCATTGAGCACGGCATGCGAATTGTTCGATTGATCGGCTGGTACGCGGTGTGCGCCGTGGTCACGGCAGCATTCAGCCTGCTGCGGATGCTGCCGCGCTATCCCACCACGCCGACCGAATGGCTGGTGCTGCTGCTGCTTCCGATGCCGATGGCGGCATTGGGCGACTACCTGTTTCGTTACCGCGAATTCAAGCTGCTCAAACCCATCGACGCACTTGGCGAGCGCATTCGCCGTTCTCCCTATCGGGTTGCCATCGTGGCGGGGATCGTCGCCGCCTTGGGATGCGTGATGTTCGCTGTCATGTCACTCATCTTGGCGCTGCAGCATCTTGCGATGGCTTAGTAGGCACGCGACGCCGGCATGCTCAGTGGTTTGTCATGCGTTCAAGCTCACGCCTTGAGAACATGAACTCGGTGAACTCGATCACTCCGGTGTCCACGCTCTTCTGGAAGTACTCGCGCGCTTTGGCCTGATTGCCGTCGAGCAGGTACTTCTGCGCGGCATAGAAGTACAACTCGCAGCGCCTGCCTTCATCCGCGCGCTCGTTGTCCTTCGTCGCGGCGAGCGCCTGATCGAAATCGATCGCGTTCGTCAGCCATTGCAAGACCGGGTAGGGCCACTCGGGCCGACTTGCACTCGGCATGAACTGCTTGACCGCCTCTGCGCCGTCCTGACCATTGCGGCGCGTTGCGATGTAAAGCCAGATGCTCCCGTAACTGCGTTCCAGCTCGGACCGATCTTTGAGTATCTCGATCAATTCGTCGCGAGCTTGGCCGTAGTCTTGTCCATAGAACTTGGCGTACGCACGGGTGTAGCGCGGACCGATATCGTTAGGCGCCAACATCAGTGCCGTCGACGCTTCACGGTGTGCAAGATCATCCTGCCGACGCAAGAGCGCGTTGACGGCAAGACCGGCATGCGCGTCGGCGTTGCGCGGGTCGATCCGGATCGCTTCCTCAAAATCGATCGCGGCACTCTCGGCGCGCCCCAGGTGATCCAGGTTTGTAGCGCGCTCGATCAGAACCTGCGCACGCAGCTTTGGCGGCAGGCGTCCGCCGGCGATCTGCGCGTCCTGCAAGACGACTTCGCCGAGAGCGCGTGCGCGTACTGCGGTGGGCTTGCCATACTTACCGCGTTGGTAATCGGCCTCGAGCGCCGTCAGATCGCGCTTGAGTTGGTCGAGCTGCTTTGGCGATACGGTCGGAACCGTGACCGAACTGGCCAAATGAGGGAACGCCTTTTGCACGCGCTGCATATAGGTCTGCCATTCGGCAGCCGGAATCGTCGTGCTCGTGATGCGCAACTCGCCATCGACGCGCATGCGATCTGCGGCACCCTCCAGTTTTGCGTGCAGTTCGAACTGCGGGTTGCGCTCATCGAAGCGATCGGATATCGGCTTGGTGAAAATTTCCTCAGGAAACTCGACCGTGACCGTCTGACGGAAGATGCCCGGATTGGGTACGCGAAACGGTTGGGTGCGCGGCGCCTGGTTGGGCACGCGCAGCGGGTCGACCATCGAGACCAGCACCAGATTGCCTCCGAGTTGACGCTGCTTCATCAGCAGGTAGTCGCGCAGGCGAAACCGCATCGTCAGCGTGACGCCGTTCTCTTGCGCGATTTCGTCCACCTGAATGGAGCCCAATGGATCGACCGAGCCGTATAGCCGTGCGTATTCGTTGACGACTGCCTTCTGTAGTTCGGTCGCGGGCGCAGCAGCCAGCATGGCGCGCAACACCTCCGCGTACTCACCGTAATAGGAAATGTGCGTTTCGAGGATCGGATCCTCGGAGAACATCGCAAAGCGGATCGTATCGTTCGCCACGACGTGCACGTCGGTCAAAGCGCTGGGGAGCACGGCCAGGTTCGATTCGCCCGCCCGTGCGACGAGGCCTTTGTCAAAGCCGGTCGACACGCGCCCGGCAAGCGCGCCGGTCTGATAGCCCCGGGTTCCATCCAACCAAAGTACCTTGTCGTTCAAGACCACCCGCGCGATCACATGGTTGAAGGCGAGCGGGCTGGGTTGGTGGTCGGCAACATCCCCGCGATAGTCCGTCGATACCAGCGCCGGACTCGCCTCGATACCCAGTTCCCTGAGCAGCGCCACCAGCAGCACCACCTTGTCCTTGCAATCGCCAAAGCGTTGCTTGAGCACCGTCTCTGGGGAGGCCGGTTGATGCGTATTCACACCGATCTCAGTACCGAAGTAGCGGATGTCCTTCTGCACAAAGTCGAGCGCACGCCTCACGCGATCTTCAGGCGATGAAGATGCCTGGGCAATCTCGAGTGCGCGCGCACTGACTTCCGCCGACTTGTCACGCGATACCGCGAACAACTCGTCCGCCCAGGCGGCGACCTCTTGCCAATTGGCGAACTCGCTGATCTGCACTTGATCATCGAAATAGGCGCTGGCGGGAGCAGACTGATCGAGCTGCGGTTGCGGTACGGAAGTTCGCCGCACCACCACTTCGCGCATGCCATCCTTGGTTTGCTCGGTCTGTTTGTACTCGGCGCCGCGGGCGTGCACCTGAATCGCGCGCTGCGCTGGCGCCACGAGCCGGTACTGAAACAACGCGGTCGGCCCGATGGTTGCGACCGACCAATAGTGTTCGACGAGCTTACCCTTGAACACCGGATTTTCACCGCGCAGCGAATAGGCAACTTCGATGCGGTCGCCCACGCGCACATCGTCGAGCACGATCGAAGCCGTCATGCGGCCGTCATAGATGCGCTTCTCGAGTTGTGTTTCGCGCTGAAGAAACTTCACGCGCTTGACCTCGAGCTTGTCGATGCGACGATTGCCGCGCAAGACGCTGATCTGATGAAAGACGAGCTTCTGAAACGACGGATCGAATTCGATCTCGATCTGGGCACCCGAATCCAGTCCGGCGCTTTCATTGAGCACCCGCACGATGTGCACGAATCTCTCGACGCCGTCGCGGCCGACCTTGGTCTGAAAATCGCGCAGCGCGTAATGCGCCGCCGCGTGTGGAACGCTCGCCGTGGGCGCCGGCGACACCGGCGCCACCCATTTGGGCACCGAATCCGTCAAGAACTTGACCACCGGCGCCGCATCGGCGGCCTGGCTGGCGGCGGGCGCACCCTTGGCCGAACACGGCTGCGCGACCGCCAGCCATGCAACCACAACCATGCCGCACAACATGGACAGACCGCGCCGGGCAGCAATGGAAGGAACGGTTGACTCGATTCGATGACTCACATGACCTCGCAGACGCACTGACTCGAACAGGTATGACGGCAAAACCACTCGCGGATGATGCCCCAGCCGATTTGCGCCGATCCAGAGATCGCGCAAATCGGCGCGACGATCGCGCATCGTCATTGATCTCAAGCGCATCACCCAATCATGGGACACGACGCTCGCATCGTCCTTTGCGTGACGTGCTTCACGGCGCGGCGGCGATCACGGGCAAAGGATGCCGGGCATGCGACGCGCGCTCGTGCTGCTTTTGATCCTTGCCACACCCGCCCATGCGGTGGAGCTGTACCGCTGCACGGTCAAGGGCAAGACCACCTACCAGGACGCGCCCTGCAAAGACGGCAAGGTCATCGAGACCGAGGCGCGCGAAGCGATCCGCGGCTACGACACCCAGACGGTGGACGGGCAATCGCTGTACATCCTGCGCACCGTGCCGAAGGGGACGGCGCAGAGCCATGCAATGCCGGCTTCTGCGCACGGCGCTGCGGAAGCTTCGGCTAACGCCATGGGCGGGGAGTGTGCTGCGCTGAAAGCGCACGCCAAAGCGTTGCGCGACCAAGCGCGGCTGCCGCAAAGTGCAACGGCGCAGGATGGCTTGCGTAGTGCGTTACGCAGGACCGAGGAACGGATGTTTGGGTTGAGGTGTGAGTAGGTGCGGCATTGGCATCAAGGCCAATGCCAAGGCGATGGGGTGAATACCCGGCACATGACTTGTGCGGGGGCGAGCTTTGCCGGTGCGGCGGAAAAGGGATGGCCGGATTTGCAGGTCGTTTATAACTGATTAAACGTACAGTACATGCCGGGAAAGCTAATCGGGACGTGGCTTTGGAGCCAATCGAGCGAGATGGTTATCGGCTGGCGATCCGTTTAATCTGAAGTATTGACAGACAAATCACGTTAGCCATTCCCAGGAACCTTCCCATGGCAAAGAGAGACACGAATAAGACCGCACGCAATCGGCTCATCGAGGCATTTAAGACGAAATTGCGCGAACTCCTTCCCGATGTTCTCGAGGCTACAGGCATCGAAAGCGAAGCTTCGCTAAACGCACTTATCGGTAGCAGAAACGACGACTTCTTCGACTTAAAACATGATGTCATCACAAGTCAAGATCAATTTGTGTCCCGGTGGCTTCATGGGTTGAAGACCTCGGCACTTGCGGACGATGTAGCCTCAGACCTTTGGCTTTGGAAGAAGATAAAAACGCACAAACAACTGCAGGAGTACACCCTGCTCTTCCTAAGAAGGTCTTATCTCAAGCATTTCGATGAACTCTCAAAGAACAGACCGCCAATTGAGGAGGCGGAAATTTGGATCGGACAAGAAAACGCTAACTACGGACTCTTGGTAACTCCTCGCTTTCGGAACGGTCAGTGGGAGAACGACAAAAGTGAAATTCGGGCCTTCCCAAAGGGCTACTGGACGATCGGGCATGTCATGCAAACCGGGTTGGTGATTCCGGGAAAGAACAAGATCTTCAAGTTCAACGACATTGACCAGTACTTGCTCTTCTTTCAAGACACGCTTGTTCGGAACTCCGGCTCCCAATACGAATATGCGATTGCAGGGCACTACTGCGATTACGTGGCCTCAAGTCCTGAGCGTGAGTCGGTTCCACTCCTAATCCCTGAGTTCAGGTACGCTGGGCTGGCGGCAAAGCACGTCTATCGACTCGATTTCTTGGTCATCAACCCGTACTCGCTAGACAAAGTCGGGTTTGAGCTGTCGCCCTGGTCTACTCACGGTTATCTCAAGAAGATCGGTGGCCTCACCCAAAAGAAGATCAATGAGTTGGCCGCTGATAACTTTGCAAAGGAGATGAAGAAACATCGCGGCTATTTCAAGGAGCACGGTGTCTTCTGCCTAATCCTCACCGACGAACTTCTCAAGGATACGCAAGCGCTCTTCGACGAAGAGATCGCGCCCTATCTTCAGCCCGAGAAGCCCCAAGTCCAGTTGTCCTTTGAGATTCTTGAGGAGTTCTCGAATGGCTAACCCATCATTCCACGGGACCTGCGCGAAAAGCCGCGCAGGCCGGTGAATTCAGCCGTTTGGCATATCCAGCAACCGTCCGCTTTGCACACAAAGACACAAAAATGAGAATCACGGGTATCCAGATTCGCCGATATCGAGCTTTCGACAAGAGAACTCTGATTCCGATTAGTGGAATGACAGTTGTCACTGGTCCTAACAATCTCGGAAAATCGACAGTCCTAAGCGCACTAGAGATGTTCTTCCAGGTCGTATCTCCGCGACACGATCGGAAAGTATCGCGGAACTCTCTCTATACGTTTGAGAAAGACTATCCAAAAAGATACGAGGGTAAATCGGGCCGAAGGTGGCCCACGGAGATCCTTGTTAGTTTTGAGCTAGATGGCTTAGAAGTCGAATCGATCAAAGCCGCCGCTACCGAAACCCCGCCGAACGAATTTGGCGTAAGGGTTGAATTTGAATGGAATGATCGTGCTGGCGCATTTCGCCCTTCCATTGAAATCACCGATGTCTCATCCGATAAGATCAAAGGTGCGATCATGGACTGGTTGAAGAACGAGGTCCGCTACGTCTATATACCTGCGACGCGGAATATGCAGGACTTTGGAAGGGGGGCATTTTCGGAACTCATTTCTGGTGCCCTAGGCAGGGTGAGTCGAAGCAAGCAGCGACTTCAAGCCATCGAAAAGCTATTTGAAGATGTGAAGTCAGAAATTGCAGCAGTTGAATCAGAACTCGTGGACGAACTACGCCAATACCTCCCGGCCGTGAAGGGAATGCGCTTCGCAATTGAAGACTGGAGCCTAGAACGCCTGGTTTCCGTCGGGAATGTCGAAATCGATGATGGTGCCAATACGCTTCTCCAGCAGAAAGGTGATGGGTTCAAGAGCCTCTTCGCCATCTCACTATTGCAGTTCATCTCGAAGCAGCGATACGGGAAAAACCTAATATTTGGGATTGAGGAGCCTGAAGCGCATTTGCACTCATCAGCGATCTACGAGATCAAATCGACGCTGCGGGGTTTGGCGACGTCATTTCAGGTAATTATTACAACCCACTCACCAATCCTAATTCAACGCGACGACATCTCTGCCAACGTCATTGTTGAAGGCGTCGATGGCTCAGAGTTTTCGTCGACAACGCGCGCCGCTGAGAGTCTTTCGGATATTCGCCGGTCACTCGGCATTCGCGCTCACGAGAATATGACCACCGCCGAGGTGGTTCTCGTGGTCGAAGGGGCAAGTGAGGAAACAGCCCTCCCGTCTATTCTAGGAACGCTGAGCTCAAGCCTAGCTAGTGCTCTTTCGTCTGGGCGAGCGAGGGTTCTATCGGCGGGCAGCGCGTCGAACATACCATCAGTTGTGCGCGCTCTAGCAAGGGACGCAGCCACATGCCTCGTGTTCGTTGACTCGGATAGCGAAGGAGCATCTGTCGCCGACAGGGTCCGCAACTCTGGGCTACTCCAACCTACCGACGTTTTTCGAGTACCGGCAAGAGACGGTTGTACGGAGACGGAATTCGAAGATCTCTTCAAGCCATCGATTTACTTGCAGGCAGTATGTGACGCCACAGGCATAACAGTCTCCGGAGAGGAGTTTCTTTCCTTTCAAAGGAAGACAGGTGGCAAAGGGTCAAGATTTGCCAAATGGTCTAAGGTCATGACGTCGATAGCAAATAGCCAGGCCCTCGACTGGGCGACTGTTGAGGATGCCGCGAAAACGGCGGTCGCGCGATCAATTGCAGCGAGCGCCGCCACATTACCCGCTGATGAGCTAGCTTGGGCGCGTGCGATATCGACGCGAATTTCGAAGTACTTGAATGAGACCTGAACGGCTATGCCCAACCCGGCAGTCGAGCGGACCTGCGCGGAAGGCCGCGCTCACTTCTACGCTAGGCAGCGTAACAAAGGCGTACTGTCCTCATGGCTGTAATCACAATCGTCATTTCAGTACTTGCGCTGCTAATCAGTGCACTCAACTTCTGGTGGACGCAAGTTCGCTCTCCTCGCAAGCTATATTGGGTGCGGGTTGACAAGTTGTGCATCAAGAAGACGATCGACTTTGCACTTGTGAACAGCGGGAAGACCGATGTACTCATTTGCGAAGTGCTGGTCAGCCTCTCCGGCAACGACCCGTCGCGCTTCCTCTTTCCGAGCGTTGAGGTCCATACCACGGGCTCGACCAATGTAGTTGCGGCGGGTAAGGTCGTTGAGGTGAACATCAGCTTCGAAGAACCCGTCGAAGACGAGTTTCTAAGCTTCGGCCGGAAGGAAGCCCCCTGGCCGGATGCGCACTCTTTCTTGCTCAGTGTCGAGTTGGCGTGGATCGATCACACAGGCGCTACGCATCGTGCAAAGGTTGAACACAGCCGCATCGCCCTCTCTGTGAAAAATGGCTATCGCGGTTTTGCGCCTGCAGGGGAACGGTTTGAGAAGCGCGAACTCTACGCGGAGGCTGCGGCCTAACCCTACTGCAAGGACTTCCCTTGAGGGTCAAGGACTGAAGTAGCTGCGCGTGAATGAAGCATGGCGTGGGACCTCAAGGCGGTCCGGTCGCGAAGGACGTTTCATCATGCCGAACAACACGCTGCTGCGAGTCGCGCCCGCGCGTGGAGGAACAGACTGCCTTTTTGCAACCGGCCTTGTGGCGTCGTGAGTAGTGACGCGGGCCAAGATAAGAGCCGCACGCAGGGACCCCATTCGTATCGCGACGAAGCGCCCGCGCAGTAATCGGCTACGCACGGTCTGGCCACGATGGTTATGGGCCGGCCCGTCCACCGCTGCGCCACGCCGCCGGTGTCGTGTCGAAAGTGCGCTTGAACGCGCGGTTGAGCGCGGCATCCGATTCGTAGCCGACCTCGGCGGCGATTTGCGCCGTCGCTGCCGCGCTTTCGCGCAGGCGGACGGCGGCCAGATGTAGTCGCCAGTTGGCCAGGTAGCGCATCGGCGGCACGCCGATCATGCCGGTGAAGCGTGCGGCGAAAGCGGAGCGCGATAACCCGACCTCGCGCGCCAGTTCCTCGGTGGTCCACGGATGGGCGACGCGGCCATGCAGCAAGGCCAGGGCACGGCCGACCATGCGGTCGCGCAGGCCGGCCAGCCATCCGCGCTGGCCTTCGGGCAAGGTCGCTACATAGCGGCGCACGCCCTCGACGAACAGCAACTCGGCCAGTCTGCCGAGCACGGCTGCCGACCCGCTGCTGCTGACGGCGAACTGCTCGGCGGCATGGCGGAAAGAGGTTTCCATCCAGGCACCGCCGGCACCGTCGCGCACGCCGAGCTTGAGTAACGGCGGCAGCGCCTTCAGCAGCAAGTTGTCGG
>CAYUYC010000083.1:0-1090 GCA_964448945.1 uncultured Burkholderiaceae bacterium | reverse complement strand
GCTCGCCGCCGCCGCCATAGCGCAGCACTGCTGGCGTTCCGTCGCTTGGCGCTTGCACCTGATCGTCGATGACCACCGGGCGCAGGTCGGCGGCACTGGCCAACACATGGGCGTCATTGCGCGGCAGCAGGACGATTTCGCCGGCCAGCACTTCCGATGGCGGCCCGTCTTCGACGCGAATCAGCATTCGGCCGTCGATCACGTAGTGATAGGCGATCAGGTGCGCCGGTGTTCGCCCCTGTGCATCGAATTCTCCCGGTCCGACCTGCGAGACGACGCACCACGGCGCGGTGAACTCTGCGTCGAGAAAGACCCCACCGGAGAAACGCACCGCGGCAAGCACTTCGGAAAGGACATCCATGTTTCCCTCCCTGAACAAGGCCGGCGCCTCGGTCAAACCTTCCGGCGCTTCGGGCATATCGCCACCGCAGACCGCAAATTACCTTAGCACCGCGCGTGGCCGTCGGTGCGACTTTCCAGCGCCGGCATCCAGCGACCATCAGACCACTGATCCCAAAGGAGAAACCTCATGACCGTCAATGACGATCTCGGCCTTGCCCATTCCGGCGCCAATGCCGACAGCCTGGCCCATTACCGCCGTGCCCTGCACCAGTTCGCCTGCTACATCGAGGACCCGCTGGCCAGCGTCGATGCCGCGCTCGCCGAAAGCCCGGACTTCGTCATGGCCCACGTGCTCAAGGCCTACCTGTTTCTGCTCGGCACCGAGCCGGCGGCCATTCCCGTTGCCGCCGACTGCCTCGCCGCCGCCCGCAAGCTGCCGGCCAATGCCCGCGAGCGCGGCCACCTCGCCGCGGTCGGCCAGATGGTGGACGACCAGTGGCACCGCGCCGGCCGCACGCTGGAGGATGTCGCCATCGACTACCCGCGCGACGGCCTGGCGCTGCAGGCCGGCCACCTGTGCGACTTCTACGTCGGCAACTCGCGGATGCTGCGCGATCGCATCGCCCGCGCCCTGCCGGCCTGGTCGCCGGACATGCCCGGCTACCACGCGATCCTCGGCATGCACGCCTTCGGCCTCGCGGAAACGGCCGACTACGCCCGCGCCGAAGCACAGGGCCGGACGGCGGTC
>CAYUYC010000082.1:0-12812 GCA_964448945.1 uncultured Burkholderiaceae bacterium | reverse complement strand
GATAGCTCTGTTCATCGAGGTCGAAGGACGCATACATCCGCGCCGCCGACACCAGCGTGGTCAGCGCGGGCGAGGCGATGCCCGGCGCGACCACGTTGCCCACCGTCACCTCGGCGCGCGACATGCGGCCCGAGATCGGCGCCTTGATGCGCGTGTATTCGAGGTTGAGCTGCGCGACCTCGAGCGCGGCTTGCACCGCCTGCAGGTTCGCGGCGGCTTCGCGCGCGGTGTTCTGCTTTTCCTCGAAGTCGCGGCGCGCGATCGCGTTGTCGGCCAGCAGGCGCTCGCCGCGCGCGAGATCGGCCGCGGTGTAGGCCGCACGCGCCTCGGCGCCGGCCAGTTGCGCCTGGGCGCGCGCGACTTCCGCCGCATACGGGCGCGGATCGATCGTGAACAGCACGTCACCCTTGTTCACCAGCGCACCGTCCTTGAAATGCACGGCGACCAGCGTGCCTGACACCTGCGGCCGGACCTCGACCCGGTCCACGGCTTCGAGCCGGCCCGAGTAGCTTTGCCAGTCGACGATGCTGCGCGCGGTGACCTGGGCCACGTCGACCGCGGCGGCCGGCGGCGCGGCCGGGGCGGCAGGGCCGTCGTCCGCGTGGGCGTAGAGCGCGGCAAGGCCGCTGGCGATGGCGCCGGCCAGGACGGCGCCGATGGCGATGCGTTTCGTTTGCGATGACATGGCGATTCCTTCAGAGGGCGTTGGATGAGTCTTCTTTTATTGAGGGGGACTGCGCTGCGGAGTCGCCGGTCAGCAGGCGGCGGCGCAGGAAATCGGCGGCCTCGGCCAGGGCCGGCCGGTGCTCGCGCAATGCGGCATGGGTCATGCCCGCGAAGCGCGCGACCTGGGTGTGCACGCCGACCGCGATCAGCGACGCGGCGTACTTCTCGGCCTCCTCGTGCAGCACGTCGCACTCCGCGGTGACGATCAGCGCCGCGGGCAGGCCGCCGAGGCGGCGCGACTCCAGCGGCGCTGCGTACGGATGCAGGCGCTGCTGCGTCGAGGGCAGGTACTGGCGGTAGCACGCGGCGCAGGCCTGCGCGCTGAGGTCGGACTTGAGCCGGGCCGCGTCGCCGAGCCGGGTCATGCTCGGATCGAGCATCGGCCCGATCAGCACCTGGGCGCTGATGACCGGCCCGTTGCGGTCGCGCGCGATGAGCGGCAGGCTGGCCGCGAGGTTGCCGCCCGCGTCGTCGCCCGCCACGGCAATGCGCCGCGCCTGGTACGACGCCTGGTGCCACGCCGGGTGCCACGCCTTGCTGCCGATGCGGCGTACCTTGTTGCCGGCCGCGGTGCATGCGTCGTCCGCGCTGTCGTTCGCTGTCCAGCGCGCGGCCCAGCACGCGGCGGCATACGCATCCTCGGGCGCAGCCGGGAAGGGGCGCGCCGGCGCGAGCGCATAGTCGACCGCGAGCACCTCTGCCGGGCAATGCGTGGCGATGAACCGCGCCGGCACGTCGGCGTCGTCGATGCTGCCGCCGACGAAACCGCCGCCGTGGAAATACAGCACGACCGGCAGCGCCTGCGCCGTCGCGCGCGCCGTCGCCGGGCGATACGCGCGGACCGCGATGCAGCCGTCCACGCCGGGGATCTCGAAGTCCTCGACGCGCACTGCCGGGATGTCGAATGCGTCCATCTGCTTTCGCGATGGACTGGCCATCGCGCCGTTTGAGAATGGGCGGATTCTGGGTGTTAGGATCATGCGGATAAACGAGTGAGAATCGACAACACCATTCGTCGATCGCGAATAATTTCGCGCGCGAGTCTCGCCAGCCACGACGCCGGTGAACGCAGCCAACAGCTTCGTCCGCACCGCTGTCAGCCTCTGTCAGCAGCCATGGCGCTTATCCGCGCCGCATGAAGGGGAATATGGATGGATCGCTTCCAAGCCATGCAGGTCTTCACCCGGGTGGTCGATGCCAACAGCTTCAGCCGCGCCGCAGACAGCCTCGGCCTGCCGCGCGCGACCGTGACCACCACGATCCAGAACCTGGAAAGCCTGTTGCAGGTACGCCTGCTCAACCGCACCACGCGCAAGCTGAGCCTGACGCCCGACGGCGCCGCGTATTACGAACGCTGCGCGCGCATCCTCGCCGAGGTCGAGGAGACCGAGGCCAGCTTTCGCGACGTCGCGCGCGGCCCCAAGGGCCGGCTGCGCATCGATACCCCGGCTTCGATCGGCCGGCTGATCCTCATTCCGCGGCTATGCGATTTCCACACCCGCTACCCCGACGTGGAACTCGTGATCGGCATGGGCGACCGTCCGGTGGACCTGGTGCAGGAGGCGGTCGATTGCGTGATCCGGATCGGCGAGCTGCAGGACTCGACCCTGGTCGCGCGCCGCATCGGCACCTTCCAGGGCGTGACCTGCGCTTCGCCCGAGTATCTCGAACGCCACGGCGAGCCGCGCACGATCGAGGACCTGCAGCATCACCAGGCGGTGCACTACTTCTCGAGCCGCACCGGCCGCACCATCGATTGGGACTTCATCGTCGACGGCGTGTCCACCGAGGTGAAGATGAACGGCTTGGTCTCGGTCAACGATGCCGACGCCTATGTCGATTGCGCGCTGCAAGGCTTCGGCATGATCCAGCCGCCGCGCTACATGGTGCTGCCGCATCTGGAGTCGGGCCGGCTGCGCGAGATCCTGCCGCAATGGAAGCCGTCGCCGATGCCGATCTCGGCGGTCTATCCGCACAACCGGCACCTGTCGCCCAAGGTGCGCGCTTTCGTCGACTGGGTCGCCGAGCTGTTCGGGCAATGCTCGCTGCTGAGCGGCCGCGAGGATGACGGCGGCGAATGTGTCTTCGCGGGCAAGCCGGGCATGCATACGGTGCGCGCGGCGACCGAGCAACTGAACCGCGCCGAGTCGGTGTTCTGAGTTTCAGTCCGGCACTGGCGAGGTCGGCTTCGACGTCGGCCGGGCTGGCGTCGCAGACCTCGATCGCGGCGCGCTTGGGGATCGCGCGCAGCTCAAGCGCTTTGCACCGTCGATTTGGCCTTGGGCACGTCGAGGACGAGGTCGGAGGCTGCGCGCGCGATGCAAGGCAGGAGCCAGCCTTCGGCGCGTTCGTCGGGGCTCAGGCCCGGCCATTCGATGAGGTAGCGCACCTGGCCTTGCGTGGCGCGGCACATGCAGGCCCGGCAGGTGCCGTTGCGGCACGAGCGCGGGAGTTCGATGCCGGCGCGGGCCGCGGCATCGGCCAGCGCAGCCTCGCCGTCGGTGTCGAAGCGCCAGCCCGCGGGGGCGACGGTGACGATGAAACGCGACTGCGCCACGGCCTTCAGGCCAGCTCGGAGTCGTGCGCCGCCGCCCCTTGCATTTGCTGCTGCTGCGCAGGCGGGTTGGCACAGCGCCGCACCATGTTGCCGCCGCTGCGCTTGGCTTCGTACATGGCCTCGTCGGCCAGGCTCAGCAAGCGTTCGGCATCGTCGGCGTCGTGCGGAAAGCGCGCATAGCCGATGCTCGCGGTGATGCCGCTGATGACTTCTTCTTCGACGCGATAAGGCTGCTCGAGCGCCACCACCACGCGTTCGAGGATGGCGCGGGCTTCTTCGGAATGCACGAGGTTGCGCAGCAGCAGCACGAACTCGTCGCCGCCGAGGCGGCACACGGTGTCGGAACTGCGCACCTCGTGATCGAGGCGGCGCGCGACTTCGATCAGCACCTCGTCGCCGGTGTGGTGTCCGTAGCGATCGTTGACCGGCTTGAAGCCGTCGAGATCGAGGAAGGCGACCGCGATGAGTTCTTCGTGACGCGTGGCGCCGGCCAGCGCCTGGTTGAGCCGGTCGCTCATCAGCACGCGGTTGGGCAGGCCGGTGAGCGCGTCGAAATGCGCCATGCGTTGCAGATGGCGCTCGTGTTCCTTGAGCAGGGTGATGTCGGAGAACACGCCGACATAGGCGGTCGCGCGTCCGGCGTCGTCGGTGATCGCGCTCAGATCGAGCAGCTCGACGAAGATGCCGCCGCTCTTGCTGCGGATCCAGAATTCGCCGCGCCAGTTGCCGATGTCGCGCAAGGCGCGCCAGATGGTCGCGGTGGCCTCGGCGCGGTGGCGGCTGGCGTCGAGCACGTGATAGTCGCGGCCCACGAGTTCTTCGCGCGCGAAGCCGGTCAGGCGCAAGAAGGCATCGTTGACGTCGAGGATGCGGCCCTCGGCATCGCAATAGAAGATGCCTTCATGGGTGTGCGCAAACAGGCTCGCCGCGAGCTTGAGGCTTTGTTCGTTCGCATGGCGTTCGCTGACGTCGTGGATCACGCAAAACAGCAAGGCGCGGTTGTCCTCGGCGATCGCGCCGGTGTAGGCCTCGACGCGACGCGTGGTTCCGCCGGCCAGCCGTTGCACGAAGCTCGCATGCCCGTGCTGGCCTTCGCGCACCTGGGCCACGAAGCGCGCGAGTTCCTCGGCGCTCATGCAACTGATGTCGCCCAGGTGCAGCGAGAGCAATTGCGCGCGCGGATAGCCGTAGAACTGCACCGCGGCTTCGTTGACGTCGACGATGCGCGCGTCGCGCGGATCGATCAACAGCTTGATCGACGCGTTCTCTTCGAACGCGGCGCGATAGCGCGCTTCGCTTTCGTGCAAGCGGCGTTGGCTGCGCGCAGCATTGCGCAGCAGCCACGCCGTGCCCAGCGCCAGCAGCGCCACGACCACGCTCGCAATCGCGTTCTGCAGGCGCGAGCGGGCCAGATTGGTCTCGACCGGCGCAAGCACCGATTGTTCGTCGAGCCCGACATTGGCGATGAGCGGATAGCCGCTCACCCGCTGCCAGGCATACAGGCGCACACGGCCATCGGCCGGCGCGATCGCGCGTTGTTCGCTTTGCTCGGGCAGCCCGCCCGCATACAGGAAGGCCGCGTTGTCCGCGGCCCGGGTGCCGAGCACTTTGTCGAGCAGATGATTGCGTGCGATGTAGCTGCCGTCGGGATGGAACACCGATACCACGTCCTCGCGCGACAGGCGCGGATCGATCAGGCGGTCCGCGAAATACTTGGGATTGAGGCCGATGACGATCATCCCGACCACTTCGCCGTCGCGCATGATCGGCCGCGACATCGGCACGCTCCATGAATCGAGCAGCCGCGAACGCACCGGGGTGCCGATGAGCAGACGATCGGCCTTGGCCTGCATCTGGCCGCGCACATAGTCGCGGTCGCCCAGGAAGGTGCCGATCTGGCGCGGCGAGATCGACGAGTACTGCACGAAGCCGCGGGCGTCGGCCACGACGATGCCCTGGATGCGTTCATTGCTCAGCGCGTCGATCGCCACGCGCGCGGACGCGTCGAATTTTTCGGGCTCGTTGCTGCGATAGGCCACGCGCAATTGCAGCAGCATCAGATCGAGGCCTTGTACCGTCGCCTCCATCTGGCGGGCCACCACGTCGGCGAGTTCATGCGCCACGCGCGCACCGCCTTCGAGGGTGTGGCGGCGCAGTTCCTGGGCGGCGCGCCATTCTTCGAACCAGAAGACCGACAACAAGACGGCGGTGCCGAGGACCAGCGCGCGCGCGAGCCAAGTCAATTGGCGCGCAGATCCTGGCAAGCGCCAACGCTGGGCGGGTGATACACGTACATGCGACATGGGAGTGCTTCGGGTCAGGCGTGGGCTGCAGTGGCGACAACGCCGCATTCTTGCAGCGAAGATACCCAGGAAGTGCGTGATCAGGTCAACTTTTCGACAGGGCCCGCGGCATGGCGGGGCCTAAGGCGTGATGGATGTCGCCTTTGCATCGCCTTGCGGCGCAGGCCGCGGGCGCCTTAAGAATCGGCGTCATCCAGCACGTAGCGGTATTGCGGATCGTCTTCGGGCAGGCCGTCGAGCGCGCCGCCTTCGCGACCCGGACGCCAGAAAATGCAGGCCTCGATCTTGTGCGCGAGCGCGAAATCCTTGTCCGTGACGCCTCGGGCGGTATGGGTCGACAAGCGCACCGTGACGCGCGCGTAAGCGACCTCGAGTTCGGGGTGATGCCAGGCCAGTTCGGCCAGATGGCCGATGGCGTTGACCACCATCAGCGTCGCGCGCCAGCCGCCGGTGTCGATGCGTCGGCAGATGGCGCCGTCGGCGCTGGTCCAGCGCGGAAGTTCTTTCGCCAGCCGTGCGCGAATCTCCTCCGTTTCATAGGGATATTCCTGCGCCTTGGTCATGGTCACCCTCCGCCGGATCGTTGCGCGAAGCGGCCGGCGCGCGGTTGCGTGCCGGGTTTCGTCGCGGCGTCACTGTTGCGCGCGAAACGCGCTGCGGTCAAGCGCGGGCTTTGCGCGCGGCCTTGTAGGCGATGTTGAGTTCGACGGTCATGCGTTCGGCCAGCGCGCGCAGCTCGGGGCCGAGGGTCGCGACCTTGTCGGGATGGTATTGCGCCACCAGACGCCGGTAGGCGAACTCGATCTGTTCCAGCGATGCATCGGGCGTGGTCTGCAGCACTTCATGCCAGGGCTTGCTGCCCATGCTTGCGCTGGAGAAACCGCCGCTTCCGGCATTGCCGTTGCCGGCGTCGTACGACGGCCCGGCGCCGTCGCGCCTGGACTTGCGCATGCGATCGATGACAAAGCCGATCAGCCAATACCCGATCAGCCCGAACACGACGATCACACCCCACACTTCACCGGTCACGATTGCGCCTTTCGTTCAGCAAGAATGCTCTGCACCTGTTCGACTTCTTCGGGCCATGCGCCGAGCTTCATCCAATCGTCCGCGCGGCCGCTGCCGTCCAGACGCAGCGCCAGACGCTTGGTCATGTTGGCCGCATACGGAATGCACGCAAAGCAATCGAAGCCGAGCGACCAGACCGCCTTGCGCGCCAAGCCCAGACGCTTGGCCTGCAGCGCGAGCAAGACCACGCCGGTCAGGCTGATCAGATAGGCCATGGGCAAGACGGTGAGCGCGGCCCAGCCGAGTCCGCGCGCATGGGTGAGCCAGGGGCCGGCGACGAACAAGAGCAAGA
This sequence comes from uncultured Burkholderiaceae bacterium, assembly GCA_964448945.1. Taxonomy (GTDB): domain Bacteria; phylum Pseudomonadota; class Gammaproteobacteria; order Burkholderiales; family Burkholderiaceae_E; genus CAXBRX01. Next base: position 5,866 of record CAYUYC010000082.1, on the reverse strand, counting down.
AGATGAGCGTGCTGGTCAGGCGCCAGGGCCACAACAACTCGCGCATCGCGTCGATGCCCGGCGCGCCGGGATCGGCGGGCGCCGTGCCGGTGGCCAGGCCTGCGCGAAACACCGCCGCGAAGGGCGCAAACGGCGCGATCCAGTACAGATCGCCGCCGCGGAAACTGAAGGGCACCCGCGCCAGGACCGGCCGCAGACGCTTCCAGGATTCCGCAAACAGCATCTCGTTCGCGCGCGCGACCACGCCGACATCGGCGGCGTAGAACGCGAACGCGACGATCCACAGGGTGTACTCGAACCCGAAGATGCGATCGAGCACCGTTACCGCCCTCAGTCCTTCTTGCCGAACAAGCGGGTGATGCCCTTCCACAAGCCGACCAAGGCTGCGCCGATCGCGAGGACCACGAGCTTGATGTTGGCCAGCAGCTTGGTCAGCAGACCGCTCTTGACCGCGGCCGCCGCGGCACCGCCCGCGATCAGGGCGCCCAGACCGATTTCGGCGACATGGTCACCGGGCTTGAATTCGGAGTACTTCTCGCCCGCGTTGTATTCGAAGCCGTTGAGCGCTTCCTTGAAGGCGACGATGTCCTTGTCGAGCGCCTCGGGGTCCGACACCAGGGTCGCGCTGGTGTAGCCGGTGCGACCGAGGATGCGGGTGGTGTAGTTGATGATGATGTTGCCCTTGTCGTCGCGGATCTTGGTGCCCCATTCGAGCCGCTTGGTGGCCGAGTCGTAATGCGGTGCGACGTGCCAGCCTTCGAGGTACAAGGGGCTCATGCCACGCTTCTTGAGTTCGGCGTTGTGCTCTTCCTCGCCTTCCTTCATCGACTTGAGCAACTCGTCGGCGTCGATCTTCTCGTCGTCCTTGATGTAGCCGCTCGGATCGAACGACAGGATCGCGAACCAATCGCCTTCGCGCGACATCAGGGTGTACTGGCCGGGCTCGGGCAGGTTGCCGGTCAGTTCCAGAAAACGCTCGGTGCCCTTGGACGCGAGGAACATGCCGTCCTTGTGCAAGTGGATGGTGGCCTTGTCGTCGATCGATGCGTCGGTCGGCCCGACGACCCAGGGCAGCTTGGCGAATTCGGCCGATTCGTCTTCAGCCGCGGCGGCGTTCGGCGCGCCTTCCTGGGGATTGTTCTGGGCGAGGGCGCCGGTGCACACGAGTGCCAGCGCAAGCATGAGGGTACGCAACATGGTGGTGGAATTGGGGAGTTGGGGAGGAGGATGCAGCGGATCGGGGCGGCACGGCCGCGCATCACTGCAAGGGCGCCAAGGATCGCGCCGACTGCGGCGCGACGCCATGGCTTAGCGCACGCTTTTCGTCGCGTGCCGGACATTGCGCTGTCCCGCAAATGATGCTTGAGCGGGTCGGCGCGGTCTGCTAACCGGCCCTCAAAGACCGAACAAGCCCTTGAGCGACTTCAGCTTGTCGACCGCCGATTTCGCATCGTCGACCGTGACGGCGGGCTTGGCCGGTGCCGGCGCCTGCGGTTGCGCCACCGGCGCCGGGGTGGTCGGGTTCTTGGCCGCACCCGATGCGGGGGAAGGTGCGCTGCCGCCCGCGTGCGTGGCGGGGGTGGCGGCCGGATGCGCCACGATCTCCACCCGACGGTTCTTGGCGCGGCCGTCTTCGGTCTTGTTCGATGCCACCGGCTGGCTCGCGCCGCGGCCGAGGGCGGTCATGCGCGCGGCCTCGACGCCGTGTTGCGCGGCGAGCGCGGCAGTCACCGCCTGCGCGCGGGCCTGCGACAGGTTCTGGTTGGCATCGGCACTGCCGACATCGTCGGTATGGCCGACCACGTCGATCTGCAGCGCCGGATTGTCCTTGAGCACCTGGGCCAGTTCGCGCAGCGTGGCTTCGGAGCCCGACTTGAGTTGGGCGCGCCCGGTATCGAAATAAAAGCCGTACAGATCGACCCGGCCGTTGGCATCGAGTGCCTTGGCGATCGGGCTTGCGCCGGTCACCGCCATCTTGCCGTCGTCGAGCTTTTCCTTCTCGATCACGAACAGCCAGGCGTGGGTCGTGCCGCCGCTGCCGAAGCTGTTGACCGCCAAGGACACATAGGTATCGCCGCGCTGGGCCGCGAGGTATTGATTGTCGGCATGCCCGTTGAGGTAGAGGTCGCGCGCCTTGAGCAATTCGCTCAGGTCGCCCAGATTGCCGTCGTAGCAAGGCCGATTGCATGCGTACAGCTCGGTGAAGCCGCTGCGCTTGAGCGCGCTTTGGTAATTGCGGAACACCTGCAAGGCCGACGCCGAACTCGGGATTTCGTAATGCAGATAGGTGACCCGGCCTTCGACCGGCAGCAGCTTGTCGGCGGTGTAGCTGCGCGTCTTGCTGTCGAAATACGGTTTGCTCAGGATGAGTTGCGCCTCCTCGTATTCCTTGAAGTCGTGCTTCTCGATGGTGGCGCCCGGATAGCGCGACACCGCGGGATGGTCCTGCGCGGCATCGTCGGACGCGAACGCGGCGGTCAAGGGGCTGGCAAAAAGAGCGCATACCAAGGCGGCACGGGCAAGGCGCAAAACGGCGGTCGAAGCGTCGGTCATGGAATGTAGAAAAGGTCGATCAAGGGTCAAAGGGGAAGGAACGCAGCGGTCGCACCGTAACGCGTGCGCATGAACCAGCGTGTACCGCGAGGGGGCGACGCGCCAGCGAATTCGTTTCAAGACGATGCACGACGACGTTCGCGCAATCGCCGGTCATCAAGGCCGATGCGGGCGCTGCGCCCATTCATGCCACAGCGCGGCCGCGGCGCGCGGCGTGCCGTCGCGATGGCGCAGCGCCATGTTGCCGAAGCCGCGCAGCATGAACTCCCCGAAATCGCCGCCGAGACTGTAGAACACATCGGCCATCTTGCAGGTCTCGCTGTCGGCCGGCGTGCAAGGGCAGGTCGCCGCGATCGCGCCGTCGAGGTAATCGCGTTCGAGCCACCAGATCACGGCCTCAAACTTCTGCGCCTGCGCTTCGTCGAGCAGCCAGCGCGCATACGCGGCCTGCGCGGCGTCGTTGGCCACGTCGAGCGTGCCCACACCCGGCACGTCGATCGTCGGCGTGAGCAGATCGGCGCCGCAACTGCCGCTCGCACCGTGCGGATACGCAGTGCGCACGCGCACCGCGGCCCATCCGGTCTCCGAGATCCAGATCGGCCGCGCGGTCGCCTGCCTGACCCGGGTGTAAGTGTCTTTGGGAATGTCGAAATTGAATTCGGCGCTGTACTTCCAGCCCAGCGGGTAGGTCGAGAACGCGATGCGGTCGCCGGGAATGGTCAGCGCCTCGGCCAGCCGCGTGTCGAAGCATTGGGTGTAACTCGTGCCCGCGGCGCAGCGCGACGCCGCATCGGACGCGCCGTACATCGATTCCATCTGGAAGGTCGGGAACACGATCAGCGACGGATACGCCGTCTTGAGCGCCGCATGCACTTGCGCATACCACGCGATCCACGCCGTCTTTTGCGCCGGACACGAAACGAACGGAATGTTGATTTCGATGGCCGGGCTCAGATACTTGGGGCCGACCAGATCGACCACGGTCTTGACGTAGCCGATGTAGGCATCGCGATAAGCCGCGGCGGCCGGGTCGCTGGCAAACAGGTAGCAGCCGTTGGCGTCGACCGCGGTGTTCCAGCGTTGCGCCGTCGATCCATCGGCCTGCACGCGCGGTGCAAGCGTCTTGCGGTCGCCCAGCGGTGAGACGGCCAGGTACAAGGTCTTGCCGCTGGCCTTGGCGGCCAATGGCTGCCATTGCGCCCACCAGGCGGCGGGCAGGTTGGTACATCCGCTCGCGTTGCAATGGTCCCAGGGCACGCCCCAGAAATCGTCGACATGCACCGACAGCAGATCGCGGTCGCCCATGTTCTCGAACTTCCAGTCCGGAAAGGCCATGGTCGTGCCGACGTAACTCGCCTGAAACGGCGTGGCCCCCATCAGGAAGGCGCGGGTAGGCGCCGCCGGCGAGCTCGCGCCGCCCCCGCCGCATGCGCACAGGCAAACGGCCGCGAGCCATGCGGCCGCGATTCTTAGTCCATGACGCAACCATGAGTGCATGCAGGCTCCCGCGTGCCAAGACGATCGACGCGCGCGACTATCCGGGCACGGCGCGCGCGCGTCAATTGCGGCGCGCCAACACGCGCGCGAGACGACGCCATGCGCAGCGCTTCGCTAAGCTTACGTACGCCGCCTGTGCCGGCGGACTGGACAAAGACGAGGAGACTCCATGACCACCCCGCAACGCATTGCCGTCATCCCCGGCGACGGCATCGGCCGCGAAGTCGTGCCCGAAGGCTTGCGCGTGCTGCAGGCTGCCGCCGCACGCTTTGGGCTGAACCTGGTCTGGGACACCTTCGACTGGAGTTGCGACTACTACCTCAAGCACGGCCAGATGATGCCCGACGACTGGAAGGCGCAGATCGGCGGGCATGACGCGATCTTTTTCGGCGCCGTGGGCTGGCCCGCGACCGTGCCCGACCATGTCTCGCTCTGGGGCTCGCTGCTCAAGATGCGGCGCGAATTCGACCAGTACGTGAACCTGCGCCCGGTGCGGCTGATGCCCGGCGTGCCTTCGCCCTTGGCCGGCAGGCAGGTCGGCGACATCGATTTCTTAGTGGTGCGCGAGAACACCGAAGGCGAGTATTCGAGCATCGGCGGCAAGATTTTCGAGGGCACCGAGCACGAGACCGTGATCCAGGAAAGCGTCTTCACCCGCCGCGGCGTCGACCGCATCCTGCGCTTTGCCTATGAACTTGCGAGCAAGCGGCCCAAGCGGCATCTGACCTCGGCCACCAAGTCCAATGGCATCTCGATCTCGATGCCCTACTGGGACGAGCGCGTGGCCGAGATGGCGCGGCAATACCCGCAGGTGCGCACCGACAAATTCCACATCGACATTCTGACCGCGCATTTCGTGCGCAACCCCGACTGGTTCGATGTGGTGGTTGCCTCCAACCTGTTCGGCGACATCTTGTCGGACCTCGGCCCGGCCTGCACCGGCACCATCGGCATTGCGCCTTCGGCCAACCTCAACCCCGAGCGCAAATTCCCGTCCTTGTTCGAGCCTGTGCACGGCTCGGCGCCCGACATTTACGGCCGCAACATCGCCAACCCCATCGGCCAGATCTGGTGCGGGGCGATGATGCTCGAACACCTGGGCCATGCGGCCGCCGCGCAAGCCGTCATGCGCGCGATCGAGACCGTGCTGGCCGAAGGCCCGCGCACGCCCGACATGGGCGGCAGTGCGAGCACTCAGGACGTGGGGCGGGCAGTGGCGCAGGCGCTGGGCTAGCGACCGCGCGCCACGACTAACCGAGTTTCCACGCTGCGATCAGCGCCAAGGCCGCCGGTACGCCGAAGACCCCGAGGAAGATCGGCAATTCTTCGGCGTAGCCGTAACCGGCACGACTGACGCCCAGCCACAGGTTCAACCCACTGAGCACCAGCCACAAGCCGACGAACACCTTGGCCCCCAAGGCGAGGCCGGCCGCCGCGCCGAAGGCCTGCCCAAGGGCCAGACACGCCGCCAACAAGGCCAATCCGCCGCCGACCACCAAGACCGTATGCATGGTGATGCCCCCCGTTTTGCCTACAGCAACACGCCGCCCGAGACTTCGATGCGCTGACCGTTGATCCAGCCGGCGCCCTCGCTCAACAAAGTCGCCATCGCGCCACCGATGTCGTCGGGCAAGCCTACTCGGCCCAGGGCGGTTTGCGCGGCGACTGCCGCATTCATCTGCGGGTTATCGCGCACCATGCCGCCGCCGAAATCGGTCTCGATCGCGCCCGGGGCGATCGCATTCACGGTGATCTTGCGCGCGCCGAGTTCCTTGGCCTGATAGCGGGTCAGCACCTCGATCGCGCCTTTCATCGC